>JAJEFC010000105.1 GCA_022820675.1 Vicinamibacteria bacterium
GGGCGGCGGCCCGAGAGAGGCGGACCGAGCCCTCACCGAACGCTGTCACCCCTCAAAACGCACTGACGAGGGAGTGTCCACGGGCATAAACCCTTATGAATGAGTGAGATAGCAACCTACGGAAAAGAGCCGCACCCTTCCGATATTTGACCGACGCGCCGCACGGAAAGGGTGGTCGCGCAAGATCTCAAGAGCGGGACGACGACACCGTCGCGGTCGCGTCCCAGAGAGGCGCCCTGGGAGAGCAACGGCGGAACTTACGGCGCGAAGTCCTCGCGATAGTCCACTCCGGTCAGGCTGGTCAGCGCGGCGTGCTGCCACTCGCGCAGCCGCCGCTCCAGCTCGGCCGCGACGGCAGGCTCGCTCGCGGCCAGGTCGCGGCTCTCCGCCCGGTCCTCGCGCAGGTCGAACAGCTCGACGCCGGAGCCGCGCGAGCCGTCGATGACGAGCTTGTGGTCGCCGTCCATGATCACGCGCGCGCCCGCGAAGTCGCGCTCGTCGACGGCCGGGTAGCGGATGTTCCGGAAGTTCCGGGTCGGGATGCCGTCCATCAGCTTGACGAGGGGCGTCGTCCCCGACTGAAGGGCCGGATCGAGGTAGGGGTCGTGGTCGCGGCCCGCGAGGCCGCCGACGGCGAAGCTCCAGAAGAAGACGGGGGCGGGCCGAGACGTCATGCGGCCGTCGATGAGGGGCGCGAGGTCGATGCCGTCGAGGGGCCGGTCGGGGAGCGGCCGCCCCGCGAGGGCGGCGAGGGTGGGCAGGATGTCGCTGGTCACCGCGGCCACGTCGGTCGCGCGCGGCGCGGGGATGCGCGCCGGCCACTCGATGACGCCGGGGACGCGGATGCCGCCCTCGTACATGGTCCCCTTCAGGCCGCGCAGCGGCGTCTCCGCCAGCCCGCTGCGGGGCGTTCCGTTGTCGCCGTTGTACCAGAGCAGGGTGTTCTCGCGCAGCCCCGCCTCGTCGAGGTGGTCGCGCAGGGTGCCGATGGCGCGGTCCATCGCGGTGATCTCGGCGTAGCGCTCGCGCAGGACGTCGCCCAGGGGGCGCTCGATCTGGAGGCCGGTCTCGTTCGAGGTCAACGGGACCATGCGGTCCGCGTACTGCGCGGGCAGCTCGTCGTAGAGGGCGAGGTCGTCCTCCAGTCCCTGGTAGGGCTCGTGGGGCGAGCCGAACCAGACGACGGCGAGGAACGGTTTGCCGTCCGCGGCGGCGCGGTCGATGAACCGGATGGCCTCGTCGACGACGATGGCCGAGCTCTCGCCCTCGAACCGCTCCGGCGCCCCCCCGTTGCGCGACAGGGTCGGGTGCAGCTCGAAGAAGTTGTCGTGCGACAGCCACTCGTCGAAGCCCATCGCCCCCGGGTTGAGGGGCGAGCCCGCCTTCACGGTCCCGACGTGCCACTTGCCGAAGTGGCCGGTGGCGTAGCCGGCCTCGCGCAGCACGTGGGCGATGGTGATCTCCTCCGGCCGCATCGACCAGTTCGGCGCGAACGTGCCGTAGCGCACGGGATGGCGCCCCGTCAGCACGCTCCCGCGGGTGGGCGAGCACGACGGGTGCCCCGCGTAGAAGCGGTCCATCCGCAGGCCCGAGGCGGCCATGGTGTCGAGGACCGGCGTCTGCAGGTAGGCGTGTCCGTTGTAGCCGGTCTCCTCCCAGCCGTGGTCGTCGCCCATGAGGAGAACGACGTTCGGGGGGTCGGCAGGCTGTGCCTGCGCGAGCACCACGGGCAGCGCCGCGAGGCACGCCGGAACGAGCCCCAGGGCTCCCGATACGAATCGCTGTCGGTTCATTGCATGAATCCAATCGTCGGGGCGGGCGCCGTATGACGACGCCGACGCTGTCTACGGTGCGCCCTCATCGTGCCACCAACCTCGCCGGACGACAACCGCCATCGGCCTGGACGGTTCCCTGGGGCGCGAGTCCATGGCGCGCGTCCCGGCCGCAATCCACCCCGCCCGGAGAGGCGGCGGTGCTCTTCAGCGGACACGCCAAAAGCGCCCTTCCTGGTTGTCGAGGTCGCCGAGGCCGGATTCGTCACACCCTACACGGGCGGGCATGGGCGGGGCACGGCGTCGCCTGACCCGGGGTGGCCCCGTACGCGCGAACGGGCCGGCATTGTCGTGGGCGCCTGCCCGTCCGCGGGAGCCCTCGCGACTCTCGGTGCAACGGGGTTCAGCGCCGCCCGGGACCCTTGGACCTCGGATCGGATGCCGCGAACCGCCCGCGGGCAGCCGGGGTTGGTCCCTGCGCGAGAGCGGTGTAGGCTTTGGCTCTCTCAGGAACCCGCCCCGGAGGACAGCCATGCATCGAGCCGCCGTTCTGCTCCTGACCGCGACCGCCCTGGGGCTCCCGGCGCCGCCCGCGGCGTACGCCCAGGGAGGCCAGGGCTTCGCGGCCGAGGGCATCCCCGCGGTGCCGTTGCCCGACGCCCCCGTGGTCTACGACACCGCGGCGGGCCAGCGCATCCGCGTCTCCGTGGTCACCGACGGGCTGACCTACCCGTGGGGCCTCGCGTTCCTGCCCGACGGCCGCATCCTCGTCACCGAGCGGCTGGGCACTCTGCGGCAGATCCGCAACGGCGTCCTCGATCCGGCCCCGATCGCCGGCATCCCCGAGGTCTACACCGAGGGACCGCTCGCGGGGCTGATGGACGTGGCGGCGCATCCGGAGTTCGCCGAGAACCGCTTCGTGTACCTCACCTACTCCAAGCCCACCGCGGACGGCTCGACCGTCGCGCTGGCCCGGGGCCGCTTCGAGGGCGGGGCGCTGTCCGAGGTCCGCGACGTCTTCGTGGCCGACGCCGACCTGAACGGCGGCGCGTCGCGGCTCGCGTTCGCGCCGGACGGATCGCTCTACATGACCGTCGGCGGGGCGTTCGGCGGCACCCGGCCCCTCGCCCAGGACCCCGCGAGCCACGTGGGCAAGGTGCTGCGGCTGCGCGACGACGGCAGCGCGCCCGACGACAACCCCTTCGCGGGGCGCGAGGGCCACGCGCCCGAGGTGTTCTCGCTCGGCCACCGCAACCCGATGGGCCTCGCCATCCATCCCGAGACCGGCGAGGTGTGGGCGAGCGAGCACGCCCCGATGGGGGGCGACGAGGTCAACCGCATCCTGCCCGGCCGCAACTACGGGTGGCCGGAGGTCTCCTACTCGCGCGAGTACACCGGGCTGCGCGTGTCCGAACGGCCGTGGCAGGAAGACCTGGAACAGCCGGAGATCGTCTGGATCCCGTCCATCGCCCCCTCGGGCCTCGTCTTCTACAGCGGCGACAGGTTCCCGGCGTGGCGCGGCGACCTCTTCGCCGGCTCGCTCATGACCGGCCGCGTCGCCCGCACCGGCCACCTCGAGCGCATCGAGTTCAACCGGCAGGGGCTGGAGCAGCGGCGGGAATGGCTGCTCGCGGATCTCCGGCGGCGCATCCGCGACGTCGAGCAGGGCCCCGACGGCCTGCTGTACGTGCTGACCGGCGGCAGCTTCCTCGGCCGCGACCCGGCTCTCGGAGAAGCCGCCCTGCTCCGCATCGAGCCGGCCGAGTGACGTGAAGGCGAGCAGTGTATCCGGGAAGTCGAGCAGAATCCGGCGGGTTGCTTCTACGTGCTGACGGGGGGCTTCCTCGGCCGGGCCCCGCGTTGCAGCCCATGGTGAAAGCCCCCCGTGTTGCCCGTGCCCGGAGGGCGCCAGCGGATCGCCGAGGCGCCCGCCTGACAAGGCGTGACAGCGGAGATTCTCGCCACGGGCCGCCTTGGGGTGAAGCCGCGCTACGGAGGCTACGGCGTCCCGGCCAGCCGGGCGACGAAACGCTGGTGCTCGGGAGAGCCGATGCCCCGGTTCACCGCCTCCAGCGCCTCGGCCGGACTCCCGTTCAGCAACGCCGCGACGGCAATGCGGAGACCGGGGAAGACCCGGCTGCGGCCGACCCCTTCCCCGTCGACGGGCAGGGGCCGGTAGTCGCCGTCCACCAGCTCGAACCAGTCGATGCGGCGTTCCTGCGTGCGCCAGACGACGTATTCCCGAACGCCGTTGCGTCGATAGGCGCGCAGCTTGTCGTGCAGATCGATGGACGTGCTGCTCGCGGCGATCTCGACCACCAGCTCCGGCGCCCCCTCGACGTAGTCGTCGCCGCTCACCCGGGACTGCCCGCCCGCGTCCGGCTCGATGCGCAGCAGCACGTCGGGCTGCGGTTCGTTGTCCGGATCGAGTCGCACGGTGGCGTTGTCCTCGCAGCGGACTCCGGGGGTGAACGCGCTGTACACGAGGAGCACGCCCTGAATCATCGCGTGCGGTCCGGAATGCGCCAGACTGACCGGCGACGGCATGCGGACGATTCCCTCGATCAACTCCGCCTTCTCGAGGTCCGGCCGAAGAGCGTACCGGCGTTCGAACTCGGACCGTGCAAGCCGGTCGCCGCTCCTGAGCGCGGGTATCTCCGCAGTGTCCGGCACACGCTCGGCGGCGCTCCTCGGCGCCGGGACCGCGGACGCTGACGTCATGTCGGCCTCTGGCATGAGCGGGCTTCGCCCCTCGGCGTATCCTCGATTATCACACGTCGTGAGCCGGCACTGCATCGCTCGAACTGCGAGTGGATCAACTCCCCGATCGTCGACCGATACGAGCACGTTTCGGCAACTCCTCGACGACGGTCACGTTGCCGGCCGCGGTGATGCGGGCGATGAACGGGCCCGGGCCGGCGGCAGATGCGTCGAATGCGGGGGAGGGCTGCGACGAGCGCCGCCGCCTGCTCGTCTCCCGACAGACAGGCCGAGGTGAGCAGGAAGGCCTTGACCTTCGCGTCCATGAGCGCCTGACGTTCCAGGGGGCGGCGGCGGATGTTGCGGCCCTTCGAGAGAAACGCCCACCCCCTCGCTCCGACCGCGGTCAGCAGCGTCTCGTCGTCGGTGCTGGAGTCGAAGTGGTCCGTGAGCACTTCGACGTTCGCGCCGGCTTTCCGCAACGCGTCGGGGACCAGCTTGGTGCCGAGGTTGTGATCGATCAGGAAGACGGGCTCAGGCGGCCCTGAGGGCGAGCTCGCACCGGATCGCCTCCTCGATTTCCGCCCGCGTCCGTGCATAGTCCTGAACCAGGTCCGCGATGGAATCCCCGGCCTTGTAGCGGTCCGCCACCTCCGCGGTCGAGACGCGCGATCCGGCGATGACGGCGCGCCCGAACGCGACGGCCGGATCCATGGCGACGACGCGCGGCTGGCGTTCCGCTGCGCGACGGTCCCGCGGGCCTCTGCGGGTGAAGGGAAAGAGCCTGGTGGCGATGCCGGCGGGGTTGCGCTCGATCCGGTCCAGGTGCACGTCGAGCAGTTCCAGCATGGAGGTCTGCCCGTCGTGGCCGGCGTCGACGAGCCGGCCGAGGCGGTGAACGAGAATCGTCTTCCCGTCCGTGCACATCTGTTCGTCGATCAGCGGGCGCGCGACGTAGAGCCGGGTCTGCAGGTAGTCCAGCGCGCTCCTGATCACGCGCATCCCAACGCCGTGCGCCCGCGGACGGGCCTACGGCACGACGAGCCCCTCGAACTGGATGCGGACCTGCGGGCGAACCCGCAGGAGGCCGAGCATGACGACGGGGGGTTCCACCCCGTAGGCCGTCATGTCGAGGCTCACCTCGCCCGCGATCTCGACGCCGGCGCCGGACGGCGACAGCGAGATCGGGATGAGCACGGGGCTGGTAACGGCCTGGATGGTGAGGGCGCCGCTGGCCTGGGCGCCCCCGCCGGAGGCCTCGTAGCTCTGGAGCTCGAAGGTGATCTCGGGGAACTCGGCCGGCTTCATCGCCTCGAGGAGATGCTCGGTCATCGTCTCGTCGGGGCACTCGAAGTCGGCCACCGGCACGGTGAGGGCGGCCGAGCCGACGCCTTCGGCGAAGCCGGGGGCCGGCGACGACGAGCCGGGCGTGACCTCGGCCGTCCCGCTCACGGTGCAGGTCCATCCCCGGATGGTCGAAGTGCCCGAGACGGTGAACTCGACCGTGGACTGCTGCGCCGCCGCCGGGGACCCGGCGATCAGCGCGAAACCGAGACAGACGACAGTCACTAACCGCAACGAGAAACCCGTTCGACGTACGACCAGCATGCCTGCATCCTCCCAGCGCCGAGCCCGCACGCAACCGAGGGGATGGGCGCGAGCCTCGCGCCCATCGGCCCGGCCGCAGAGCCTCGCGGCTAACCCCGGCGGCCCGTGGTTCCGGCGGCCTCGGCCGAATTCGCGTCGTCCGCCCCGGCCGATTCCAGCCGGCGGCCCCAGCCGATTCCAGTCCGCGACCCCGGCCGAGTCGAGTTGGGGGCTCCGGCCGAGTCCAGTCGGCGGCCCCGGCCACCGGCCCGAGTCAGGGCTCCGGCCGAGTCCAGTCGATCAGAGCCCGAAGCCGAAGCGGTTGTCGCGCATCATGATGGGGTTCTTCCCCTCCATGACGAAGCGCGAGGTGATCTGCCCGACCGACGTCGTCCGGGTCTGCCGCATGGCGATGCGGAGCTCCGCGAGGATCAGGTCGATGACCTTGGCCACGCCGTCCTCGCCGAAGGCGCCGAGGCCCCACACGTAGGGGCGGCCGATGCCGACGGCGTCGGCGCCCAGGGCCAGGGCCTTGAAGATGTCGGTGCCGCGGCGGACGCCGCTGTCGATGAACACCGGCACCCGCCCCCGGACCGCGCCCACGACCTCGGGCAACGAGTCGATCGACGACCACATGCTGTTGACGGCCCGGCCGCCGTGGTTGGACACGAAGATGCCGTCGGCGCCGTGCTCGATGGCCTCCTCGGCCCCCTCGGCGGTCATGATGCCCTTCAGGATCACCTTCATGTCGCTGGCGTCCTTGAGGCGCTTGACGTAGTCCCACGTGTAGGGATAGCGCGGGCCCTCGGGGCCTCCGAGCCCGGCCCGCATCGGCCGCAGGTAGTCGGGATGGTGCTGGTGGCAGCTCTGGCAGAGCACCGACTCGTAGCCCTCGCCGGACAGCGTGCGCCGCTGCAGCTCGCGGTTGCTGCCGCCGAGGAGGTCGATGGTCCAAACCAGGGCGGGGCAGCCCGCGCTCTTGACCCGGTCGATGACCCGCTTGTTCACGTTCCAGTCGGGCACCGTATAGATCTGGAACCAGTGCGGCTCGCCGCGCGCCTCGGCGATGTCCGCGTAGGACTGCGAGCTCTGGTGCGACTGCATCTGCAGGATGTCCCGCGCCCGGGCGGCGCGGGCGGCGCCGCTCTCGCCCTGCGTGTGATAGGCCTCGAGGCTCGCGACCGGACAGAGGAAGAGCGGCGAGGGCCACCGGCGGCCGTAGAGCTCGGTCGACGTGTCGAGCTCGCCCATCGGCGCGCCGCCGAGCCGCCGGGGGCGGATCATCAGGCGCTGGAACCCTTCCCGGTTCGCCCTCCGCGTCTCGTAGTCGTCGACGCCCATGTGCAGGTAGTCCCAGTGCTGGGCCAAGTTGGTGGCGTGGGCCGCGCGCTCGAGGTCCCACACGTTGATCGCCTCCTCGGGCGACTCGACGACCTGCCCCGTCAACTGATCCTCAATGGCGTTCTGGGGCGGCAGCTCGGGCTCCTGGAAGGCGGTGAAGCGGGGCTGCACCAGCGACCGGGGCATCTCCGCTCCGCACTCGGGGCAGTGAGGCGTCGCGGGGCCGGCCGTCGCGCGGCGCTCGGCCTCGTGCGCGAGCGCGCGCTGCCAGCTCGCGGGCAGGCCCGACGCGGCCACGCCGAGCAACGGGCTCGCGGCCAGCAGCTTGAAGAACTCGCGCCGGCTCGCGGCGCGGTCGGGGGAGCTCGTGTCCAGTCTGGGTCCAGTCATCCTCAACTCTCCTCGCAGGCCCGCAACGCGGCAAGGAATCGGCGCGCGGCCGCCGGCCATCGGTCCGCAAAGTGTAGCCGAACGGCAACCGAATGCAACCCGGACGCGGCCACTCAATCGGCGTACCGTGCCGCGTGCTATGCTGTCCGCAGGATCGGGACCGGCCGGCACTCGGCGCGGTCGCGGCCGTTGGCGGCTTCTTGTGCGCGCGCCGAGTACTTCGAGGCTCCGCCTCAGACCGACGAGGCATGTCGGCCGGCGCAGTCGCCGATGGTGATCGCTCCCATGCCAGTGAACAAGACACGATCAGAACTTGACTCAACTGTGAAGATCACGCCCGTTCAAGGAGTCTAGCGTCGCGATGATGTCGGCCGACGCCTCGACCCGTTGGCTGCCGACGTGAAGAGCCTGGACCGCCGCGTGGCGCGATTCGAAGGCCGGATCGAGCGAGATCGCCCGGGTACGGCGACGGCAGTGAAGCCGCGCCGTGACGGGGGACCGCCGCCGAATGAGGAACGCCCGGCGGCGCCTGGAGACAGAGATGCGCACCATCCATCGATCGGCATCGCGTTCGTTCGGCATGTGGACGCGGTCGCTCGCCGCGTTGGCGCTGCTCGGCAGCGCTGCGGCTTCGGCCGGTAGCGTTGCTCCTGCCGTACCGATCGTCGACGCCGCCAGGGCCGAGGACGCGTTGGCCGTCCGTGCGCTGCTCGAGCGGCAGGTCGACGTGAACGCGGCCGAGGTGGACGGCACCACCGCGCTGCACTGGGCGGCCTACCGGGGCGACGTCGACACGGCCCGCCTCCTGCTGGCAGCGGGGGCCCGCACCGGCGTCACGAATCGGTACGGGGTGACTCCGCTCGCCCTCGCCGCGGAACGGGGAGAGGCCCGCATCGTCGGGGCGCTGCTCGAGGCCGGCGCGGACCCCAACGCCACCCTGCCCGAGGGCGAGACGGCGCTGATGGCCGCCGCCCGCGCCGGCGACGTCGACACCCTGCGGCTGCTGCTCGCCCACGGCGCCGACGTGGCCGCCCGCGAGAGCTGGCGCGGCCAGACCGCGCTGATGTGGGCGGCCGCGCAGAACCACGCGCGGGCCGTGCACACCCTGATCGAGCTCGGGGCCCGCGTCGACGAGCGTTCGGACGCGGGCTGGTCGGCGCTGCTCTTCGCGGTGCGGGCGGGGCAGGCCGGGGCGGTCGACGCGCTGCTCGCGGCCGGGGCCGACGTGAACGACACCATCCGCCCCCGGTCAGCGGAAGCCGAGGCGGCGCCGGGACGCGGCGTGGGCGGCCCCGCGGGCACGAGCGCCCTCGTCATCGCGGTCACCAACGGGCACTTCTCGCTCGCGAGGCACCTCGTCGAGCGGGGTGCCGACCCCAACGCGGCCGAGCAGGGATGGACCGCCCTGCACCAGCTCTCGTACACCCGCCGGCCGAACTCCGGCAAGGGCATGCCTCCGGTACGGCTGCTCGACAGCCTCGACACTCTCGAGTTCGCGCGGTTCCTGCTCGAGAACGGCGCCGACCCGAACCTGCGCCAGACCCGGCGCTTCAACAACCGCGAGCGGAACAACCTGAACCGCGTGGGGGCCACGCCCTACCTGCTCGCGGCCAAGCACGCCGACGTGCCGTTGATGCAGCTCCTGGCCGACCACGGCGCCGACACCCGCATGCCGACCGAGGGCAACGCCTCGCCGCTGATGGTCGCGGCCGGCGTCGGCATCTTCAACGTGGGCGAGAGCGCCGGCACCAACCAGGAGGCGTTCGACGCGGTGCAGCTCGCGTGGGAGCTCGGCGACCGCAGCGTGCTCGAGGCCGACGACCGGGGATACACGGCGCTGCACGGCGCCGCCCTGCGGGGGGCGAACCCCATCGTCGAGTTCCTCGTCGACCGCGGGGCCGACCTCCTGGCCGAGAGCCGCGAGGGCTGGACGCCCCTCCGCATCGCCGACGGCGTGCACTACACCGGCACCGTCAAGCGCGCCGACCACACGGCCGAGCTGCTGCGCCGCTACATGCGCGAGCAGGGCGTCTACCGCGCCGAGCACGAGCGCGACGTCAACAGCGTGGCGGTGGTGAGGCCGGCGGGCGGGCAGTAGAGCGAATCCACCGCAGGGCGCGGGCGTCCCGGCGGGCTAGTGGTCCGTCACACAATAATCTTCGGGCATGGACGTGGGTTTATGGCCCGCAATCGTTGACGAATCAGAGCACCCATGTCCGAACTTTTGGTCGTGACGCAGCACTAGCTAGTCGTGTTGGTGTCCAGCACGCACCGCGTCCACCACCGATGAATCCGCGCCCCGCCAACGACCCCGGGCTGCTCGCGAATAACCCGACGACCACGTACCCGACCGCCCTCCACGCTCCACGACGAGGACAACCCGGCCAGGGTTGCGGGTGATTCAGGGGCCGCAGGCGTCGGCGACCATTCCGAGGGCGCTGACGTTGATGCGGTCCCCGTCCGGGGACCGGATGAGGAACCCCTTGGCCTCCATCACGTGGCCGGCGTGGGCGGCGGGGTCGGGATAGACCGCCATCAGCTCGAACGTCCGGGTGCCGAGCGGGCGCCCCGCGAGGGCGGCGAGCGCCTCGGGGCTGGAGTCCGAGGGATCGGTGGTGCGGACCGCGCGGGTGGCCCGCGCCAGCACCCAGTCCGCGCCGTCGCCTCGCTCCAGGCAGCCGACCGCGCTCACCAGGGCGAAGCTCGGGACGTCGCCGGGGCCGTCCTCGGCCTCGATACGGACGTCGGCCGCCCCCGCCACGGTCAGCTCCGCGGCGCCGGCGGGGAACCCGTTGACCTGGAGCAGATAGGCGACGCTGTCGACGTAGGCGTCGTCGCTCAGGCTGGCCGGCTCGTCGAACGGCATCAGGTTGCGGACGCGGGTGTAGAGGTTGCCGACGGTGTCCTCGCGCCACGACTCCATGAACGGCTCGCCGGCGAGGGCGCTGGCCTCCTCGGTGCCGCTGAAGTCGGCCAGGTGGCAGCTCAGGCAGTGGCTCTTGTACACCGCTTCACCACGCTCCGCCTGCTCGGCGGTGTAGACCCCATCCCACACCGTGGTCCGGTCCTGGGCCTCCCCCGCCCCGGCGGCGACCAGCAGCGCCGCGACAGCCAACGTCAATCGCCTGCTCACGGTCTCCAGCTCTGACATCTTCGCCTCATGACCCCGGCGTTCTCGAGGCGCCCGCGATGCCGGCGGGCGTCGCGGGCCGGCCCGCATCGTCGTCTCACGGATCCACGGTCCGCCGAGCGAATCCGACGGGAATCCGCATCTCTTCCGCAGCGATTCCCGGCTCTCACCGACCGCCGGGACCCGCTACTTCGGCGCGCCCTTGATGCGCACGCCCTCGTCCTGAATCGTCCGGTTCAGCAGGCTGACGCAGGCGTGGAGGGCGCGCAGGGTGGGCACCTCGACTCCGGTCATCTCGGCGAGCTCGACGACGACGCCGAGCATGCCGTCCACCTCGAGGGGCTTGCCCGCCTCCACGTCCTGCAGCATCGACGTCTTGTGCTTGCCGACGCTCTCGGCCCCCGCGATGCGGCGCTCCATCCCCACCCGGAAGTGGGCGCCGAGCCGCTCGGCCACCTGCTGCGCCTCGGTCATCATGGCGGCGGCGAGGCCTCGCGTCAGCGGGAACTGGCAGATGTCGACGAGGGTCGAATGGGTGAGAGCGCTGATGGGGTTGAAGGTCAGGTTGCCCCACAGCTTCAGCCAGATCTCCGACCGGATGTCGTCGAGGACCCGCGACTTGAAGCCGGCCTCCTGGAACAGGCCGGAGATCATCCGCACCCGGTCCGAGTCGCGGCCGTCGAGCTCGCCCACCGGGAAGCGGTTGCCCTCGATGTGCCGGATCACCCCCGGCTCGGCGATCTCGGCCGCGGGATAGGCGATGCAGCCGATGACGCGCCCCGGGTCGATGGCCCGGAACAGCACGCCGCCGGGGTCGACCGTCTCGACGACGCGGCCCGCGTACTCGCCGTCGACCTGCTGGAAGTACCACCACGGGATGCCGTTCTGCAGGGTGACGACGACGGTGTCGGGACCGAAGAGGGCCGGCAGATCGTCGACGACGGGGACTATCTGGTGGGCCTTCAGGGCCAGGAGCACGACGTCCTGCGGGCCCGGCTCGCCGACGCGGTCGGTGGCGGTCAGGTCGGTCGCCACGAGCTCCCGGTCACCCTCGATCAGCTTCAGCCCGTTGGCCCGGATGGCGGCGAGATGGGGACCGCGCGCGATCGCCGACACCGCGTGGCCCGCGTGGGCCAGCCGCACCGCCATGTAGCCGCCGATGGCTCCCGCTCCGACTACGCAGACCTTCATGTCTCTCCTTGCGTTGCCCCGCCTCGGCCTCGGCGGCCGGCCGACCCGAGCCCCAACGGTCGGCCCAGCCCCGGCTCGCTCGTCACTCGGACCAGTGCTGCGTCAGGACTGAATGTTCGGGTGCGTGGGCGGTGATTCGTCAACGATTGCGGGCCCCAAACCCATGTCCGTATCCGAAGATTGGGACGTGACGCACCACCAGTCGCGGCACCGGCCCCGAAGTCATCGTGCGACTCCGCTTGCGGTCCAACCGACCCCCGCACGCGGTTCCGTCCGTTCCGGGGCTCCCAGCCCTATACCGCCCGGTCCGCACGGGCCTGGGCGATCGCCGCGTCGTCCATCCCGAGCACCTCGCGCAGCACCTCGTCGGTGTGCTCGCCCAGGAGCGGCGACCGCCTGACGTCGGCCGGCGAGTCCGACAGCTTGATGGGGTTGCCCACGGAGAGGTAGGGCCCGCGCTCCGGATGGTCGACCTCGACCACCGTCCCCGTCGCCCGCAGCGACGGCTCCTCCGACAGCTCCTTCATCGACAGCACCGGCCCGCACGGCACGTTCAGGGGATTCAGCACCTCCATGACCTCGAACTTGGTCAGGGTCTGCGTCCACTTCTCGATCTCGTCGAACATCTCGTCGATCTTGGGCAGCCGGGCCTCGGGTGTGTTCCACTCGGGATCGGTCAGCCAGTCCTCGTGCCCGATCACCCGGGCGAGCCCGTCGAAGGCCGCGGCCTGGGCGATGACGTAGATGTAGGCGTCGGGGTCGGTCTCCCAGCCCTTGCACTTGACGATCCAGCCGGGCTGGCCGCCGCCGGAGGCGTTGCCGGCCCGCGGCGTCGCCGCCCCGAACGTGCCGTGGGGATACTGCGGATACTCCTTCAGCGGCCCGTGCGTCAGACGCTGCTGGTCGCGCAGCTTCACCCGGCAGAGGTTGAGCACCCCGTCCTGCATGGCGCACTCGACGCGCTGACCCCGCCCCGTCTTCTCGCGCTGGAAGAGGGCGGTCACGATGCCCAGGGCGAGGTGCAGGCCGGTGCCCGAGTCGCCGATCTGCGCCCCCGCGACGACCGGCGGCCCCTCGGGGAACCCGGTGGTGCTCGCCCCGCCGCCCGCGCATTGCGCGACGTTCTCGTAGACCTTGCAGTCCTCGTAGGGCCCCGGCCCGAAGCCCTTGACCGAGGCGTAGATGATGCGGGGGTTGATCTCCTGGATGCGCTCCCACGAGAACCCCATCCGGTCGAGCGCGCCGGGGGCGAAGTTCTCGGCGAGGACGTCGCAGGACTGCAGGAGGCGCGTGAACAGGGCCTTCCCGCTCTCGCTCTTGGTGTTGAGGGTGACGCTGCGCTTGTTGTGGTTCAGCATCGTGAAGTACAGGCTGTCGACGTCGGGAATGTCGCGCAACTGGCCCCGCGTCGCGTCCCCCTTGCCCGGGCGCTCGACCTTGATGACGTCGGCGCCGAACCAGGCGAGCAACTGGGTGCAGGTCGGTCCCGACTGGACATGCGTCATGTCCAGAACACGTACTCCCTCGAGGGCTTTCATGGACTCTCCGTGTACTTGACGGCCGCGGCTCTCGCCCGCGGCTTTGCTGACTCGCCGTCTCACGCATCCGGCAAACGCCGGCCGCCGCCCGCCGAGCGCACCGGAGGAGGCGCCGCCTGCCGCCGCTGGAAACTGTACATTATGGCACGGTCGCCGACGCGAGCGGCCCGGGGCGCCCGGGGCGCGCCGGGGCGGCCGCGGTCACGGAAGTCTGAACACGAAGAGCATGTTGCCGCCGCCCGGCTGCCGGATCTCCGGCGTCAGCCCCCGGAAGTTGATGCCGCCGCCGGCCGCGATGGCGATGTACTGCACGCCGTCGTGCATGTAGGAGACCGGGAACCCGCCTGCGCTCGAGTTGAGGATCTGCTCCCACAGCACGTCGCCGGTCTCGGCGTCGAAGGCCCGGAAACGGCGCGCGTCGTCGGTGACGAACACGAGACCGCCGCCGGTGGTGAGCACCGAGCCGCCGATGCCGGCCCGCTGCCGGTACACCCACCGCGGCTCGCCGGTGGTCAGGTCGATGGCGCTGAACTGCCCGATCTGCCCGCCCATGTCCGGGGCCGGCACCTGCGCGATGCGCGCCGAGCCGTGGTGGAGGCCCGGCCGGTCGCGGAACTCGTTCAGGGTCAGGTCCATGCAGACGTTGTTGGTCGGCGCGTAGAGCACGTTCGTCCCCGGGTGGTAGCCGGTGCCCTGCCAGTTGATGCCGCCGAGCGCGCTGGGGCAGACGAAGACCGGCTCGCCCACCTGCGGGAACTTCAGCGACTGGTTCACGATGACCCGGCGGCTCTCGGCGTCGATGTCCGCGATGACGTTCTGCACGTTGGTGGGCTGGGCCCACAGGAAGGCCCCGGTGGCGGCGTCGAGGGCCCACACGATACCGGTCTTGCCGGGGATGCCGGTCACGATCTTGCGCCGCCGCCCCGGCGCGATCGAGCCGCTGCGCCACTCGACGTCGCCGGGCGAGACCTCGGTCTCGACGACGAGGCGCGCGAACGGATGATCGAGGTCCCACTCGTCGTTGGGGATGTGCTGGAAGTACCAGACGATCTCGCCGGTGTCGGCGTCCAGCGCCAGGGTCGAGTTGGTGTAGAGGACGTCGCCGTCGCCGGTGCCCCGCTGCACCGAGCCCCATGGAATCGGCACCCCGACGCCCGTGTAGATGAGGTTCAGCCCGGGGTCGAAGCTCGGCGAGTTCCAGGCCGAGCCGCCGCGGCGGTCCTCGTCGGGCACGTCCCCCCAGCTCTCGTAGCCGAACTCGCCGGGGCCGGGGATGGTGTAGGTGCGCCACACCTCGGCGCCGGTGGCGGCGTCGTGGGCCGACACCCAGCAGCGGGTGTTGAGGTGGTAGCAGCCGGACATGCCGGCGACCACCCGCCCCTTGATGATCATCGGCCCGCCGGAGTAGTGCTGGCCGATGGTCCAGTCGCCCACCGCGACGTCCCACGCGACCTCGCCGGTGCGGGCGTCGAGGGCGACGAGGTGGGCGTCGTGGGTGGCGATGAACAGCTTGTCGTCGTAGAGGGCGCCGTTGCGGTTGACGCAGGCGAGGTTGGCGGCGTGGTCGACCCGCTCGCGGCGGTACTCCCACACGCGCGAGCCGTCGCGCACGTCGAGGGCCTCGACGAAGTCACACGGCTGCACCAGGAACATCATGCCGCCGTGCACGAGCGGGGTCGTCTCCTGCCGGCCCTCCGCCATCGTCCACGCCCACGCCAGCCGCAGCCGGCCGACGTTGCTCGTGTCGATCTGGTCGAGGGGGCTGTGCCCCCAGTGGCCGTAGGTCCGCCGCCACATCGGCCAGTCCTCGGCCGGCGGGTCGAGCAGCATGGCCTCGGTCACCGGCGTGTAGCCGTCGGCGACGGACTGCGCCGGGGCGGGCGCCCCGGCGAGCAGGAGGCCGAACAAGACGGCGCCGAACCCCAGCCGCGTCACGATATGCATGTGCTCTCCTCCCGCTACGAACGCGGCTGTTCGCGTCCGTACAGCACGTCTCCCGTTCCAGGTTAGCAGAACCGCGGCCGCCACGCGGTCCCACGCGGTCCACAGGGGGCAACCCCGGCACCCGTGAGCGGGCCGAGCGCGCTGCCGGGCTATGCCCCAGCGAAGGACTAGCACGCCACCTCGTCTCCCTCCCACGCCCCGTCCGTGGATCCCCGACCGTCGTCCGTAACTCCCTCCCACGCCGACATCCCCAACCTGCTACACTCGTTCACAGGCGGGCGCGACCGAGGCGGGAACGGCGATCGCGCCCGGCAAGTCCATGGGCGAGGCGGCCCGGACGGCGGCCACCCGGAGCCGGAACGGAGACGCGGCATGACCGGCGACCGACCGGGTGTGCGGCGGTAGACGGGGGGATGCGGGAGACGCTCCGGGACTTCATGATCGGCGTGAGCGCGGCGTCGGCGCTGTTCGCGTCGTTCCAATCGTGGAACCCCGGCCGCGTCCTGTCGGCGGAGATCGCGGATCTGCGCGAGGAGGTTGCGGAGCTGCTGGGAACGCTGGAGACGACGAGCGACATGGTGATCGCCCACGTCAACGCGCCCGCGATGCACGGCGCCCGCTCGTTGTCGTCGTCGGCGGAGGCTCCCCCACGGTAGGGCCGGGCGAGCTTCTCATCAGTGGGTCGGGCCGGGGATCGCGGGCCGCCTTGGGGATCTACTGCCGTTCGATCCACGTGTCACCGGTTTCGGAAACCCGGACCTTGAAGCGATTGAGGCCGGGCTCGAGTGACCGCTCTGGCGTCATCCAAGAAACGAGGGCGTCGACCAAGCGGTTGCCGCGAGCGTGAGGTGTCCGCTCTTTCATGCGGCGAATCGCTTCCCAAGTAATCCGGAACCACACTTCGTCGTTCCCTTGGTCGAGTTCGGCTCCGAACGAGTAAACGTGTGGCCTGTTCGGTTCTCGCTCAGGGCGACACGGGGTCAAGGTCCTGGCCTCGCCGGGCCAGTTTCCGAACTTTCCCTCAAGGATGATCTCTGGTCTGTCGACGGTCATGGCGCTTTCCTGTTCCACTCTCGTGCCCGCCTTTGCGCTTCCGCAATCTGCGCGCGCGTCATGAGTTCCGCAACTGAGTCGCGAACCTCGCGGGCATTTTCGTGGCCACCCGCTGTGGCGAGATTGAGCCACATGTGCGCGGAAACGTAGTCCTGCAACACTCCCTGCCCCAAGAAGTACGCCGCACCGAGGCCCGCCTGTCCCTGGGCGTTTCCCTGCTGGGCAGCGAGTCGAAGCAAGCGAACCGCCTCGGCAAAGTCCTGCGGTACTCCCGTTCCTTGGAAGTACGCTATACCAAGCTTGGCCTGTGCGCCTGCATGGCCCTGTTCGGCGGCGAGTCGGAACCAGCGCACTGCCTCGACGACGTCCTCCGGTACTCCCGTTCCTTGGGCATACGCCTCACCGAGGACCGCCTGGGCGTCAGCGCCTCCCTGTTCCGCAAGAAGTCGAATGCCTCGGTACACCTCACGGAGCACGGTCTGTGCACCGGCGTGGCCCTGCTCGGCGGCGAGTCGGAACCAACGCAATGCCTCGACGAGGTCCCCCGGTACACCCGTGCCTACGTACGCCCCACCGAGGCGGACTGGGCGTCAGCGTCTCCCTGTTCGGCGGCAAGCCGGAGCTGTTCGATGTCCTGAGCACCCGCCGATGGAGCACTCGCTACGAGCACCCACACGATGAACATCAGCAACGGAACGAATGGCAGATTCCTCTCATGTCGCATCGCTTGCTCCAGAGCCTTTCGACACCCCGGCGGGGCGCCCCGTAAAGGCCGAGTTCGGCCGCTTCGCGCTCTCGCGCCCCGGTCGCGGCGCGGTACGCCGCCCGGCCTGGCGGGCCGCCACCAGACGGTCCTCCTCACGCTGCATTTCGGCCTTGATGCGGTCGACCTCCGCCCGATCCTCCGGCGTCATGTCCTGAGTCGACTCGCTCAACGGTCCGAACCCCTCCATCGTTCCCGACCCCTCTTCCGCTCGCCTCACCGCTCGCGGCCGCGGCCGGAATCGGGAGCGCGCGCAGATAGCGATCATAGATCGCGTCCGCCTGCCGCACATGCTGGCGGTAGAACCGCCTGTCTTGCCCTCTCTTGCGCCCGCCGACCAACACAACCGCTCGATGCCGAGGATCGGCCGATGACTGCGGATAGTCCAGCGTCACGCCCCGCTCTTGCACCCGTTACAGGTGCGGGCGGGGAGGGGCAGGGGAAGCTCCCTGGAGCTCCCCGGAACGCTCCCCCAGGCGGGAGCTCCCTGCCCCCCTCGCTCATGCTACGCTTGGAAGATGCCAAGCGACCCCCAACCCATCCTCCGCCCCGTCTTCGCGAGCGACCGCGGCGGCAACATCATCGCGCAAGGACGTTCGCGGCTTCGTCCGCTCCGAAGAGGGCGGGGTAGTCGTCCTTCGAGAGGATGACCGAGAACCGGAGTGGATCGTTCCCGGCGGACAGTGGGACGAGTTCTGCCGCGATGCGCTCTCAGCGATCAACAGGAGAGAGCGTGAGCGCAGGGATGCGGGCGCCTGACGATGGGTCGGTGACGTAGCGCAGAACGCCGCTCTTGCGGTTCATCTGGGCAGTCATGTATGTGTAGTCTTCCTACCTATCCGCTTCCGTCGGCCAATCGTCGTTGAATCTGTCCCGGATCCGGTCACGGGCCTGCTGGCGATCGGAGAGACACCCGACGCCGCTCCCGACGAATCACGGCTCCAGAGCCTCCAGAACCTCTGCCGGCGTCCGCTCCGGCGACGCGAAGGGATCGACGACCCGAACCGCGCCGAACGCCTGACCATGCTGAAGATCCTCGGTCAGCAGCACTCTGCATTCGGCGAGTTGCGCCGCCGCCACGATGAGCGCGTCCCACCAGGACAGGAGGTGACCCTCCTGCAGGGCCCACGCCCGCTCCAGGACGCCGAGGTCCACCGGAACCGGCCCCCAGGCGGTCAGCTCACGCACGATCTCCCGCGCTTCCCGTTCGTCGAAGCCCGGTTTCAGCTTGCGCGTGAGGGTCGAATACAGTTCGGACAGGACCTGAAAGCTCAGCCGCCCGGCGTGCGAACGCCACAGGAACCGGTACCAGGTGTCGGCCCGGGCCTGTCTGGCGGGCTCGGAGGCATCTGACCGGTAGACGAGGACGTTGGTGTCAACGAAGACCCGTCCGGTCATGCAACTCGTCCCGAGTCGGCCGGCGGCCGTCGACCCACGTCATCTTCCGGGGCTTTCTCGCCAGCGCGCGCGCCATCGCGACCTCGTAGTCGTCCTCGCGGCGTCTCATCTCTTCGACGGTGTCCGCGAGCCAGCTCGAGACGCTGCGATTCGCCTCGGCGGCGCGCACCCGCAGCCACAGCGCGGTGTCTTCGGGAAGCGTGACGGTGACGTTCTTCATGTCACGAAGATAGTAGGACACGAAACCCGCGTCAAGCGTCCCGTCATCGGACCCTGGCCGATGTTCACTGGCCGCGGGCCCGGGCTCGAGCCTGCTGGCAGCTCTCGGGCAGGGGGCCGGATTCCCGGGTGGCGGAGCGCGCCCCCGTCGGCGACTCCTCCTGCGGCGGGCGGTGGAGCTCGAGGATGCACGGCACCAGGGACGAGACGATGTCGGTCAGGGAGTCGAGCCTGCCGCCGATGGCGTCGACGACTCCGTCCGTGCGGACGGCTGCCTCATCGACTCGGTCGACGGTCCCGCTCAGGGCGACCACCATGCTGCTGACGCGACCGACGGTTTCGCGCTGGGTGTCGACGGCCGCGCTCAGCGTGTCGATGGTCTCGCGCTGCGCGTCGACCGTCTCGCTGAGCGCCGTCACGGTAGCGCTCAGGGCGGCAACCGCTTCTCTCAGGGTGACGACCGTCTCGGCCATCGTGCTGAAGGCCGCCCTGGTCGGCAACGCCGCGACGTCGGCTTTCGTCGCGAGAGGCGCGGTCATCCTCTCGACATCCGTCGTGGTCGACAGCGTCGTCATCACGAACGCGATGAGTCCGCCTGCAGCCACGAGCCCGGTCACGCAGAGCGCGAGCAGGCCCACCACGTGTTCACGAATCCACCCCACGAGCCAACGATAACACAACCGGCACACCGAAGACACCGGTCCGGTGGGAGACCAACCGGAGGTGCTGGTGGTGATGTCGCCGTGACCGGACAAGGGGCGCCCCGACGCGAGCGGAAGTGGCGGTGGTTGGCAGCGCGGTGACGGGACCACGGGGGCGCCACGACACGAGCGGAAATGCTGGTGATGGTGTCGCGGTGACGACACCAAGGGGGCGCCTCGACGCGAGCGGAAGTGCGGGTGGTTGGCAGCGCGGTCTTGGGACCACGGGGACGCCACGACACGAGCGGAAATGCTGGCGATGGTATCGCGGTGACGGCACCAGGGGGCGCCTCGGCGCGAGCGGAAGGGCTGGTGGCAGGTATCGCGGTAACGGGACCAAGGGGGCGCCCCGGCGAGAAACGCCCCCCTGGCCGTTTGCCGAAGCGGATCAGTGCCCGTCGCCGGCCGCGTCCTCCTCGCTGGGCAGACCCATCGCGGCGAGGCCGTCGCGGAGCTGGATGATGACGTACTGCCGGCCCTCGTGCATCCAGCTCGACATGCCGTAGCGGGTCAGGCCGGGAATCTCCACCGCCCCGAGCCGCTCGCCGGTGCGCTTGTCGATGGCGAAGAGGTGCGGCGTGTTGTCGGCGGTCTGGCCGCCGGCGAGGAGCATGGTGGGCGTGACCACCATCGCGGAGTTGCCGCCGCGGCCGCGGTTGATCTCGACGCCCTCGAGCCCCTGCACGAGGGGGTGGTTGCGGATGGTGTCCTGCTGCGCCTGCGGGGCGTCGCCGTTCGGGGCCACCCACAGGTGCTCGCCGGTGTTCACGTCGATGGCGGTGATGCGCCCCACCGGCCCCTTCCAGATGGGGAGCCCGTCGAGGGTGAACGCCTCGATGCTGCCGCGCACCGTCGTCGCGACGGCGGCGAAGTCGGTGTGGGTCGTGCCCGACTGCGGGAGCTCCTCGAGGGGCGAGTCCACGCCGGGCATGACCTGCAGGCGGAAGCAGCCGCTCTGCGAGCTGACGAACAGCACGCCCGCCACGGGGTCGCCGACGGCGGGGCCGGTGATGTTGGTGCCGCCCCCGCCGCCCGGGCAGTTCCACGCCGGCCCCGCGGGGTCGGCGGTGTGCGTCGGCGGGTCGAAGAGCCCATTGAAGAGGTCGTTCTCGAGGGCCACCTGGCGCGCCATCTCCTTGATCTCGGGCGTGTAGTCGATCAGGTGGTCCTCGGTTCGGCCCTGGAGGTCGTAAGGGGCGGGCCGGGTCGGGAACGGCTGGGTGTCGGAGAGCACCTCGCCGGGGATGTTGGACGGCGGGACGGGCCGCTCCTCGATGGGCCAGATGGGCTCGCCGGTCTCGCGGTCGAGGGCGTAGAGGAAGGCCTGCTTCGTGGCCTGGAAGACCCCCTTGATCTCGCGCCCGTCGACGGTCACGTCCATCAGGACCGGCGCCGTCGGGGTGTCGTAGTTCCAGATGTCGTGGTGGACCATCTGGTAGTGCCAGCGCCGTTCCCCGGTCTCGGCGTCGAGGGCGATGATGCTCGTGCTGAACAAGTTGTCGCCGGGGTGGTGCCCGCCGTAGTAGTCGATGGTGGCGCCGTTGGTGACGATGTAGACGAGCCCGAGCTCGGGGTCGGCCGACATCGGGGCCCACGACGACACGTCGCCGGTCCACTGCCAGGCGTCGTTCTCCCAGGTCTCGTGCCCGAACTCGCCGGGCCGGGGAATCACGTGGAACTTCCACTTGAAGTCGCCGGTCCGCACGTCGTAGGCGAGGATGTCGCCGGGCACGTTCTCGACCCGGGTCTGCAGGTAGCCCTGCTCGGCCGAGTTGCCCACCACCACGGTGTCGTTGACGACGATGGGGGGCGACGACGCGGTGATGTAGCCGATCTCGCGCGGGATGCCGATGTAGGGGTCGTAGGGCCGGTCCATGCTCGTCCACGGGCCCCAGTCGGCAATCAGGTCCTCCACGAGGTCGACGACCCCGGTGTCGCCGAAGCCGTCGAGGGGCACGGGGCGCCCCCATCCCTCCAGCGGCAGGCCGGTGTCGGCGTCGAGGGCGTGCAGGAAGAAGCCCGGCGAGGTGATGAACACCACCCCGCGGCCGTCGATCTCGGTGTAGGCGACGCCCTTCCCGTAGCCCTTGCGCATCGAGTACTCGTAACGGTAGGTGTTGGGCTCGCGGAAGCTCCACAGCAGCTCGCCTGTGGCGGGGTCGAGGGCGACCACGTGGCGCCGGTTGCCGGCCACGGTGATGAGCTTGCCGCCGACCAGGGACGGCGTGGCCCGCGCCGTGGCAGGGCCGAAGCTGGTCGCGTTCCACTGCCAGATGACCTCGAGCTGCTCGAAGTTCGACGGATCGAGCTGGTCGGCCGTCGTGTACCGGGTGTGCCAGGCGTCGCCGCCGAGATAGGTCCACCCGCCGTCTTCGGTTCCAGGCCCCTGGGCCGCCGCGCCCCCCGGCGCGAGCAGACCGCACGCCGCCGCCAACGCCAGCCCGAACACCAGGGGCGATGTCCGGCCGGCCCCGCGTCGTTCTTCGACTCTCATTCCTGTCACTCCCGTGATCTGGTCCGCACAGTACGCACCCTGCCGATGCGGCAGAGCAGCTTATGGTAGCAGCCGCCACGCGGTTTGTGCGAGCTTCGGCCGTCCGCAGTGTGCACGTCAGATTCGTTGGAGAGCCTGAGGCTGCCTTGGCGGCTCTTCGTTCCCGGAAGTCTCGAAGCAGCCGCGGAGCCTCCGGCCGTGCAGCGCAATGTCGGCGTCGGCCTCTGCGATGGTACAGCCCATGCCGGTCCCAACAATGCTGACGTGCACCCCCGTCCGCAAGACCGCGGGCGACAGTGTTCGCCACGCCCGACCGGCGGCGCATCCCGGTGGGCGCCCTCCATCCCTCCGGGGCCTGCGTTGCCACCGTCGCACGGGCCCCACCTGCGTCATCATCGCGCCTCGCCGGGCGCGGGCGCCTCGTCGTCCGCCGGCGCCCCGCCGGGG
>JAJEFC010000424.1 GCA_022820675.1 Vicinamibacteria bacterium
ACCGCGGCCGAGCGCGAGGCGCGCGACCAGGCGCGCATGGTCAACCCCGGGCGCGACCGGCGGGGGACGGACGGCCGGACGGACGTGGCCGGGGCCTACAACGCCGTCTACACGTCGGCGAGGCCGGCCGGCCCGCGCACGTCGCTCGTGGTCGACCCGCCCGACGGGCGCATCCCCGCCCTGACGCCGGAGGCGCAGCGGGACAACGAGGCCCGGCGCGACTGGCGCCTCATGCTGCTGCGCAGCACCGAGACTTGCCGCCTCGGGGGCAGCGGCTGCGCCGGGGGCGAGTACGGGCCCGCGTCGCCGCGCCGCTTCGACGTCGTGCCCTTCTACAACACCGGCCGCATGAACCGCCACTTCGGCCCCGAGGACCAGAGCCTCGGCGACCGCTGCATGTCGGGGCGCACGCCCGACTTCAACGGGTTCCGCCGCATCGTGCAGGGCGAGGACGCCGTCGCCATCGGCTACGACACCGGGCAGGGTCAGGGGTACCACCGCATCGTGAACCTGGGCGGCGACCATCCGCCGAGCACCGTCCGCCTGCGGCACGGCGACTCGCGCGGCCGCTGGGAGGGCCGGACACTGGTCGTCGAGACCACGAACTTCTCGCCCAAGTTCACCTACCGCGAGTCGGGCGCGAACCGGCGCCTCGTCGAACGCTACACGCGCATCGACGACGACACCCTCGAGTACGAGGTGACCATCGAGGACCCGACGGTGTGGACGGCGCCGTGGACGGTCCGGCAGGAGCTGAAGCGTCAGAGCGACGAGCAGAACCGCATCTACTACGAGCCGCGCTGCCACGAGGGCAACTACGGGCTGCCGGCGCTGCTCATCGGCGCCCGCGTCGACGAGCAGGCGTTCGCGGAGGGGCGCGGACCCGACCCGTTCTCGCTCGACACGGCCACGTGCGTGACGGGTTTGCAGGACTGAGGGAAGTCGGCCATGCGCCGGCGGGGGCCCCGGGGGCCGCCTCCGGCCGCGCGGCGACGAAGCGCGCTTCCGCCCGGCGACCGCCGGTCGGGACCGTACTTCGCCGTCAGGAGCATCGATGATGGGTAACCGTTTCAGAGTCTCGACCGTTGTCACCGTCCTCGCCGCCTTCAGCATCGGCGCCGTCGTCGCCGTCGGGGTGACCGGCTCGGCCAGCCAGGCCCCGGACCCGTCGGCGCGGCCCGCGCAGACCCCCGACGGGCGCCCGAACTTCAACGGCGTGTGGCAGGCCCTCAACGAGGCGCACTGGGACCTGCAGGCGCACGAGGCGCTGCCGGGCATGGTGATGCAGGAGGGCGTCTATCCCTACGAGTACGCCCGGGTGCCGGCGGCCCCCGTGGTGGCGCTGGGCGCGGCGGCCGGGGTGCCCGGCTCGATGGGGGTGGTGCAGGGCGACGGCACCATCCCCTACACGCCGGAGGCGCTCCGGATCAAGGAGGAGAACGCCGCGAACTGGATCGACCGCGACCCCGAGCTGAAGTGCTACCTGCCGGGCACCCCGCGGGCGATGTACATGCCCTATCCGTTCCAGATCGTGCAGGGCGAAGACAAGATCCACATGAACTTCGCGTTCTCGAACGCGGCGCGCGTCATCCACCTCGACGAGGTCGACCTGCCGCCCGACTGGACCTACATGGGGCACTCGCTCGGCCGGTGGGAAGGCGACACCCTGGTGGTCGAGGTGACCGAGTTCAACGGCAAGAACTGGCTCGACCGGGCCGGCAACTTCCACAGCGAGGCCCTGCAGATCACCGAGCGCTACACGCCGATGTCGCCCGACGCCATCTGGTACGAGGCGACGCTCACCGATCCGCAGACATTCACCGAGCCGTGGACGATCGCCATGCCGCTCTACCGGCGCCTCGAGCCGAACGCCACGGTGCTGGACTATCCGTGCATCGAGTTCGCCGAGGAGTTCATGTACGGGAGCCTGCGCCGCGAGCAGCTCGTGCAGCGGTGGGAGGGCGACATGATGATCGTCGAGATCACGCGCAAGATTCCGGAGGGCGATGCGCTGCACGAGTGGTATCGGCGGTAGAGGAACCCGCGCCGCAGGATGGCGCGGGTTCCTGAACGGGTCGGTTGGGTGCCCGGCGAAGGCCGCGGCAACGAATGGCGCGGGCTGGCCGACCGGCCCACCCGCCGAGGCGGCGGTTCGGGAACCGGTCGGATGCGCGAAACCGAGTGTGAGGCAACAACGGCAGGGAGGCCGAGGCCCATGAGGAAGAAGCTACTGATTGCGGGCGTGAGCGCGGTCGTCGGAATCGGTCTGGGGCTGGCGGGGACCGCCGAGCCCGTGGCGGCGCATCACGCGTTCGCGGCCGAGTTCGACGCGGAACGGCCGGTCGAGTTCAGCGGCAAGGTCACGCGCGTCGAGTGGGTGAACCCCCACGTCTGGATCCACATCGACGTCGAGCTGGACGACGGCTCCACCGAGGTGTGGGCGTTCGAGGGAGGCACGCCGAACGTGCTGTTCCGGCGCGGCTTCACGCGGCGGTCGCTGATGCCCGGGACCGACGTCCGCGTCGACGGCTACCAGGCGAAGGACGGCACGAACCGGGCGAACGGCCGCGACATCACGTTCCCCGACGGGACGAGGCTGTTCCTCGGGTCGTCGGGCACTGGCGCCCCCTACGAGCTGGCGCGGCCCGGCGTCGACACCGTGGCGGCGCCTCCCAGGTAGGCCGTCGGACGTCGACGGCGACAGCGGTGATGGTGGAGTCCGGCCCCCGCGGTGGCGGGGGCCGGACTCTGCGCGCGGGTCAGCGCTGGAGGCGGTCGGTGTCGTAGATGGAGAAGGAGGCCGGGTCCGGACCCCGCCCCTCCGCAAACGCCTGGTCGTCCAGACGATAGCCGCGGAGCAACGCCGGCAGGCCGTAGTTCCCCTCGTGGCACCGCGGCTCGTAGTAGATGCGGTTCTGCCCGTCGCTCTGCCGCTTCAGCTCCTGCCGGATCGTCCACGGCGCCACCCACACCGTCGGATCCTCAATCGTCATCTCGTACTCGAGTGTGTCCTCATCGACCCGCGTATACCGTTCGACGAGCCGGCGGTTCTCGGCCGAACCCTGGTAGGGGAACTTGTGCGAGAAGTTCGCGGTCTCGATGACCAGCGTGTCGCCTTCCCATCGGCCCCGCGAGTCGCCGTGCCGGAGGCGGATGTGGCCCGGCGGATGGTCGCCGCCGAGGTTGACGAGGCGCTGGAACCCCTGGCCCTGCCCGGTGTCGTAGGCGATGGAGACGGCGTTCTCGCCCTGCACGATGCGGCGGAACCCGTTCAGGTCGGGGGTGCGCCCCGACATGCACCGGTCGCCGAGGCTCTGGTCCTCGGGCCCGTCGTGGCGGTTCATGCGGCCCCGCGTGTTGTAGTACGGCGTGGTCTCGTACCGGCGCGGCGACGGCGGCCCGTACTCGCCCCCTGCACATTGCGGCGCCTGGGTCCGGCACGTCTCGGTGTTCTGCAGGAGCATGACGCGCCACTCCTGCTCGATCTCGTTCCGCCTGACCTGCTCCGGCGTCAGGGCGGGAATGCGCCCGTTCGGCGGGTCGACGACAAGCGACGTGCGCGGCCCGGCCGGCCTCGCCGACGTGTAGACGGTGTTGTAGGCCCCGCTGGGCAGAATCGGCGGGCGGGCGAGCGCGGCCCGGTCGCGCGCGGCCCGCTCCTCCTCGGTGGCGAACTCGCGCTCGCCGATCTCCGGCGCCCGCTCGAGGGGCGTCGAGTACACGTCGAGCCAGATGCCCTCGAGGTCCGGATGCCCCCACGGGGTCGTGGCCGGTTCCTGGCCCTGCACGGAAACGGGTGTCAGTTGCAGCAGCACCGCGACGGTCGCGATTGCCGTCGCCACGCCGAGCAGCTCGAGCAGTCGTCGCCTCATTCCTCTACCCCCTGAAATCGACCGTCCGTCCTCAGCGCCGATCCTTGCGCGCCGGCCGCCCGGCGTCAACTGTTTTCGTCTTGGCGCGGTCCACAAGCCCGAAGCGCCGGTACTTCGCGCGCCGGCGGCCGGGCGTCAACGGATTCCTCAGGCCGAGCCGGCCCGGCCGGTTCGCGTGCCCGGTCGGCGGGGACATCCTGCAGCCGGCCGCGCCGACGCAACTCAAGGCTGGCGTCGACCGCCGCAAGCACACCGTCGCCCGAGGGTTCCGCCTCCCTTCTCAAGATGGGTCGCGATCCACGGTCTCGCGTCGGACCAGCGCCAACCCCGTTATCGGCTGCACGGCTCCGCGACCGATGAGGGATCGCGCCAATCGCGTCACCGCCGCGGATCCACGCCGCCAGTTGATCGATGACGTCGTCACGCGGCGGCCCTCCTCGTCGCAGGGCGCACTCCCAGACCACCATCACCCGCCAACCGGCTTCGAGAAGCTGTCGGACCTTCTTGGCGTCGCGCGCCACGTTCGCCGCGAACTTGCCCTCCCACCACTCCCGATTGGAGGCGGGCATCGTCGCGTAGCGACAGCCCTCGTGGCGATGCCAGAAGCAGCCGTTCACGAACACGACCGAGCGGTACCGCGAGAGCTTCACGTCGGGACTTCCGGGTAGCCGACGGTCGGCGACCCGAAAGCGGAAGCCCAAGCGATGCAGCCCGCGGCGCACGAGCAGTTCCGGGTGCGTGTGCAGCCGTGGCACGGCCCGCATGATCCGCGATCGAGTCTGCCGGTCGACAGTGTCGCTCATGCGCCAACCGCAAGCAGGTCATCGTCACCGCGTCGCCTGAGCTCCAGCACGGCGTTCGTCTCCAGACCGAGGGAGTCGACGACCGAACACAGGCCCTTGACGAGCGGACCCCTGAGAGTGACGGCGCCGATGACGGTTCCGTCCGCGTCCCGTACGCGCCACTCCCCGTCCATTCCGAGCGGTTCGGGCGCGAAGTGGCTTCCCGACAAGCGAACTCGGGAGGACACCGCGATTCCGAGGAATTGTCAAATGTTGTGGATCGGCCCTTGACGTGATCAGGCGGCCTCCTTCCGATCCTCCGTCCGGATGACGCCATCGACGAAGACGACGCCGGCCCGGACCAGGGGCAGCAGGTGCGCCCCGTTCAACCGACGCC
>JAJEFC010000209.1 GCA_022820675.1 Vicinamibacteria bacterium
CCCGCGGCATCCCCGCCGTCATGGTGGCGTCGAGCGAGTGCGTCCGCCCCGCCCGGATGAAGGCCGAGGCCCGCCGCTTGCCCGAGAGCGCGAGCGGCTCGGTCTTCGTGCAGCATCCGATCCAGGACGCCACCGACGACGAGATGCGGGCGAAGGCGCGGGACGCGATGGACGACATCCTCGCGGCGCTGACGGCCCCGGCATAGCCGCTCCCGGCGGGACCCGCGTTCGCGCCGCGCCGGGAGGGCGCCGGCGGACCCTCGATGAGTGGGGGAATCGCCTTGCCCCGGACCGGGCGCGAACCCTGGGCAACGAGTGGCGTATTCGGGTCGATCGCTGTCCTCGAGGGCTCCCGCCGGCCAAGGGACGCCCGAGCCTGACCACCCCCTGAGGAGGGCGCCCGGCCGAGCCGGAGAGGAGCCCGCGCATGGACGCCATCGCGCCCGCGACCATCGTCGTCTATCTGGTGGCGGCCACCGCCGTCGGCAGCCTCATGGCCCGCCGCGCCGGCAGCTCGGCGGGCTGGGCGGTGGCGGGCGGCGGCATGTCCACCGCCATGGTCGCCTTCGGGGTCGCCGGCACCCGCATCGGGGGCGCCGGCACCTACGGGGTGGCCGGCGACGTCATCACCGGCGGCGTCTGGAACCTCTGGTGGTACGGCATCAACACGTTCCTCGCCCTCGCCATCGTCGGCATCTTCTTCGGGGTCTACTACCGGCGCTTCCGGCTCCACACGGTCGGCGAGCTGTTCACCATCCGCTTCGGCACCCGGCGCTGCCAGTGGCTCACGAGCCTGTGCGTGCAGACCGAGTACGTCGTCGTCAATCTCATCGAGGCCTACGTCATCGGCGTCATCCTGAGCACGCTCACCCCCCTCTCGATGTTCGGCGGGGTGATGGTGGCCGCCGTCATCTTCTCCACCTACGTGTCCCTCGGCGGGCTGTGGGGCACCGCCGTCACCAACCTCATCCACTGCTCGGTGGTGCTCGTCGGCCTCCTGTGGGTGGGGCTGGCCGGCATCGAGCAGCTCGGCGGCTGGCCCGAGGTCACCGCGGCCGTCGGCGGCCAGCTCGATGCGGCCTCGCGGAACGAGACGGCGTGGTGGGGGTTCGCGGGGGCGGGATGGCTCCCGGTCATCGGGATGTTCTTCGCGGCCGCGGTGCATACGCCGGCCGCCTCGGTGTACACGAACTACTCGACGGCGGCCCGTGCCGAGCGGCAGATCGCGCCGGCCTTCCTGCTCGGGGGCCTGATAGCCGCCGCGATGTCGGTGCTCGCGGGCCTCATCGGCATCCTCACCACCGCCCGCTACGGCCTCGACGCCGGGCTCGGCGGCTACCGCAACCTCACGACCCTCGCCTCCGAGATCGACCCGGTGGTCGGCGGGGTCGCCCTCGCCGCCGTGCTCGCGGCGGTCATCTCCTCCGGCGGCCCCATCCTGCTGTCGAGCGCCACCATGGTGGTGGACGACTGGCTGCCGGCGGATCGCCGGCGGACGTCGGAGCAGCGGCTCAAGGCGTACCGCGTCACCACCACCGTCTACGCCTTCGTGGCGGCGGTCGCGGCCTGGTACGTCGCCACCCGCACCTCGATCTCCATCCTCGACCTGCTGCTGTTCGGCTTCGCCATGGTGGTGCCGCCGGCCGTCGCCCTCGGCTACCTCATCTACTGGCGGCGCACCACCGAGCAGGGCGCCTGGTGGGGGATGGCGGTCGGCTACGGGGCCGGGCTCGTCTGGTTCGCGGCGATCAAGATCGCCCTGGCGGTCGGGCTCACCGCCCCCGAGTCGGCGGGACCCGTCCTGCGCCTCCTCGTCGAGGCGCTCACGGTTGGCGGCGAAGGCGTCGACCCGTCGTACTTCACCTTCTTCGTGCCCCTGGCCGTTGTCCCCATCGTGTCGCTGATGACCCCGGAGGACGGGACCCGCGGAGACTTCCACGAGGTGCTGTCGGGGCGCAAGCCGGTCGCCGACGAGGGAGGGGGCTGACGACCGGTTCCCGCCAGCCCCCCCGCGGCCTCGACCCACGCCGCGTGGCGCGTCAGCGATGGTCGACGGCAACCCCTTCCCCGCCGGCCCCGTCTATAGCCGGTGATGATCGAGTCGCGGGCGGTCGAGGGCTTGGTACCGGTCGAGACGACCGACGAGGGCGCGACACTCGAATCGCTGGCCCACCGGAAGCTGGACAGCTTTCGGCACGAGGCGGCGCTGTCGACGTGGCTGCACCGGCTCGCCGTCAACCGCTGCCTCGACCACGTGCGCAGCCGCGCCGCGCGGCAGGATGCGGTGACCGAGCCGCTGGACGCGGAGGCGCCGCCCCCGGCGCGTGGCCCGGTCCGGCGAGCAACCTGCCTTCGAGGCAGCCCGAGTGACGAACGCAACGACGGAGAGAGACCATGACCAGACAGTTCCTGTGGCGGGCGAGCATCGTCGCCCTGGCGATCGGGGCGGCCGGGACCGCCAGCGGCCAGACCGACGAGCTCGTGCGGACCATTCCCATGGCGCCTGGTGGGCAGTTCACGCTCAGCAACATCTCGGGCGACATCACCGTGGCGGGCAACAACGACGCCGTGCTGACGCTGCGCGCGACGAAGCGGCTCGTCGATCTCGGGACCGTCAGCGAGTCGGTGGCCCGCGATGCGTTCGACCGTGTCGAGATCGAGATCCGCGAGCGGGGCGGTCGGGTCTCGGTCGAGGCCGAGTATCCGCGCCGCGGCGTCGTCGGCCGCCTCGCCGACCTGTTCCGGGGCGGGCGAATGGCGGTGGCGGTGGACTACGTCGTGACCGTCCCCCCCGGCGTCGGGGTCGCGATCGAGTCCATATCGGGCAGCGTCACCGTCGAGGGCGTGGACGGCGAGACGAGCATCGAGACGGTCAGCGGCGACGTGCGGCTCTCATCGCTGCCGCGGCTCGCCGAGGTCGAGATGGTGTCGGGCGATCTGGTGATGACCGACGTCGGCAACGACGACGATCTGTCCGCCGAGGCGGTGAGCGGGCGGATCACCATGGACGGAGTCCGGGCGCCGCGGGTCGACGTGGAGGCGGTCAGCGCGACCATCGTGCTGACCCGCGTCGAGGCCCGGCGGGTCGACGTGGCGACGGTGTCGGGACCGGTGAGCTTCGACGGCTCCCTCGACGCCGAAGGCCGCTACGAGCTCGAGTCGCACTCCGGCAGCATCCGGGTGACGGTGCCTCCCGGAACGGGATTCGATCTCGAGGCCGAGTCCTTCAGCGGCTCGCTGAGCTCGAACGCCGCCATCACGCTTCGCCGGGGCGAATCCGCCGGCGTGACCGCCGGACTGGCCGTGAGGGCGGACTCGATCGCGTTGAACGATACCGACCCGGACAACCCGACCATCGAAGCCGCCGCGCCGTTGATACAGTGGAGCATGAACCGCAACGGCACCCGCGAGCTGGAGGGCACCGTCGGCGGCGGCGGGGCACGCCTGGAGCTGTCGACCTTCAGCGGCGACATGACCGTCGTGGTGGACGGCGGCCCCTGACGCATGGCAGGCGGGAGCATCCGATGCCCGGCGCGGCATTCCCGTCCCGCGGTGCGGCCCGTCTCGGCGAGAAGCCACCGGGAGGGACATTCCCAGCCCAGTTCCACGAGCGGGGTCGACACCCGCACGAACGTCGCCCGCGCCTGGACGGTCGGGACGGTAGTCGACGCGGGTGGAACGGGCGCCGGGCGCCTGGGAAGACCGGGACGGGCGGGCCGCGACCCAGGGTGTGTCGCGCCGCGCACCGCCGGCGAGCTCGCGCGGGCCGCCGAGGAGCGGCGCCGCTGACGGTAGCGGCGCCGCTGGCGAAGAGCGCTAGTTGGCGACCGAGAACATGAGGTTCTGCGTCACTTCCTCGTCCTCCCGGTTGTCGGTGACCTTGATCTCCAGACGGTAGTCGCCGACCGGGAACCCGCCGAGGGGGACGTCCAATCCGTCCATCAACTGGAACTGCCTCACGTCGAACCCCGGCGGCAGCGTCTGGTCGTCGAAGACCCGCGGGTCGGTGCGGTTGAAGAACTCCTCGCCGCCGTCCGTCCGCGTGTAGAACTCGTAGTCGATGGTGATGTCGGGCATGCCGCCGCGGTGCCCGGTGTTGTAGATGGCGAAGACGAAGCCCAGCAGGTCCTGCCTGGTGAAGTCGCCGCTCAGCCTCGGCTCGACGAGGTTGGCGCCGACCATGTAGGGAGACCGGGCGAGCTCGTCCTCCGACGGCGCCTGGGTCAGTTGCCGCACTGCCCGGGTCAGGATGACGCTGCTCGTCTGCAGGTCGTCGTTCCAGAAGTCGGGAATCGTGACCCGCTGGTGCAGGAGAGTGATGGGCGGCACCACCGTCGCCCGGCTCGACCGCCCGAAGGCGTCGATGGACGCCTCGACCGGCGCGTCGCCGTCGAAGCTGTAGCGGACGGCGATGTAGAGGTCGTAGTCGCCGCCCTCGGCCTGGAGGTTGCCGGGGATGCGCAACCGGTCGCCCTCCCGCTCCCCGGCCTCGGCGTAGAAGCCGTTCTCGAACGCCAGATCCGACGAGTCGGATCCGGCCTCGGCCATGGCCACGTACGCCACGACGTTGTCCGTGACGTCGCCCTCCGCGTTGGACACCGCGGCCGGATCGATCAGCAGCGTGAACGGGACGTAGGTGAGGTCGTCGCCGCCCTTGAGATAGCTGGGCAGGTAGGTGATGGCGCCTCCGTCGGGGGCGCTTCCGCCCCGGCGGGCCGCGTCCACGGCCGCGACGAGCGTGCGCAGCTCGGCTTCCTGCCAGTCTTCGAGATCCTGCGCGCCGGCCGGCGCGGCCGCCAACAGCGCCGTCAGGAGGCATCCGGCCACGACCCAAGCGCTACGAACACAGTCTTTCATGGAAGTTGATCTCCTGGAACGGGTGAGTCTGCGGAAACGGCTCATCATAGGCGACGAACCGCCCGAAGTCAATCTGAACAACTGTAACTAACTGATTAAAAAGGGACTTAACAACGCCGAGACGCAGCGCCCCGACGCCGGGAATCGCCGCCACGCGCCGACGCTTCCCGACCGACCCTCCGAGTGATTCCCACGGCTCCGCCGAGCGGGCTCCCAGCCCGTCAAACGTCGCATTGGGCTCCGCTTGGCGTTCAACCAACCTCCGGCAGGCCGCGCCGTTCCACGGCGCAAACTGCTAGCTAAGTGCTGCGTCACGACCAAAAGTTCGGACCCGGGTGTTCTGATTCGTCAACGATTGCGGGCCATAAGCCCACGTCCATGCCCGAAGATTATGGCGTGACGGACCACTAGTGGAAGTCCCGGCTGCCGACCGCGTTCGGCCCCGTGTCGAGCTCGGGGCGCCACAGCGTGTCGGCGACGAGATGGACGACGCCGCCCGCCCGCTGAATCCTGCCGGTCACGCCGAGGAACGACGCGGTCCGGGCGATCAGGGCATGCGCTTCGAACACCCGGTCCCAGACCACGAGGTTGACGAACCCGGTCTCGTCCTCCAGGGTCATGAACACGACCCCGCCCGCGGTGCCGGGGCGCTGGCGGCAGATGACGAGCCCGGCGTAGCGCGTCTTCCGCCCGTCGCGCATCGCCGAGACGGTGCGGGCGTCGGGGAGGCCGCGGGCCCCGAGCTGCGCCCGCAGGGCGGCGAGGGGATGGCCGCGCGGGCTGTGGGCGCTGGTGCGGTAGTCCCACGCGATGGTCTCGCCCAGGTCCAGGTCGTCGAACCCCGGGGTCTCGTCCCGCGCGGCCCCGGGCGGCAGGACCGGCGCGTGCGCGCGGACGAGGCCGCGGACCTGCCAGAGCGCGTCGCGGCGCCGCCGCTCCAGACCGGCCAGCGCCCCCGCCTCGGCGAGCCGGCCCGCCATCCGCTCGTCGAGGCCGGTCCGGGCCACGAAGTCGGCGACCGAGTCGAACGGCGCCCGCCCGCGGGCCGCCTCGATGCGGGCCCAGTCGCGCGATTCGGACAGCCCCTTGACGTACCGCAGCCCCATCCGCACCGCGAACCCGGGCGTCCGCGCCTCGGAACGGCGCCTCGTCCGGAGGGGGCGCAGCCTGCCGGAGGATCGGTCGGGTGACGAGCGTCGCGGTGGTGAGGCGGCGCTGGTCGGACCCGGCCTCACCGGCCCCGCCGACCCGCCCGCGCCGACCGGCCCCGGGGGCGGAGGAGACGGCGCCTCGCCCGCCGGCTCCAGGGTGCAGTCCCAGTCGCTGCAGGTAACGTCGACCGGGCGCACGTCGACCCCGTGCCGCCGGGCGTCGTCGACGATGGTGGCCGGCGCGTAGAACCCCATCGGCTGCGCGTTGAGCAGCGCGCACGTGAAGACGTCGGGATAGTGGCGCCGCAGCCAGGACGTGGCGTAGGCGATGAGCGCGAAGCTGGCCGCGTGGCTCTCGGGGAACCCGTACTCCCCGAAGCCGCGAATCTGGCCGAACACCCGCTCGGCGAACTCGGGGGCGATGCCCTTGGCCGTCATCCGGCCGACGAGCCGGTCGTGGTGGCGCTCGATGCGCCCGCTGCGCCGCCACGCGGCCATGTCGCGCCGCAACTGGTCCGCCTCGCCGGGGGTGTAGTCGGCCGCGACCATCGCGAGCTGCATCACCTGCTCCTGGAACAGCGGCACCCCCAGCGTCTTCTCGAGCACCGGCTCGAGGCACGGGTGGGGATATTCCACCGCCTCCTCGCCGTTGCGCCGCCGCAGGTACGGGTGCACCATGCCGCCGGTGATGGGCCCCGGCCGGACGATGGAGACCTCGATGACGAGGTCGTAGTAGCTGCGCGGCCTGAGCCGCGGCAGCATCGCCATCTGCGCCCGGCTCTCGATCTGGAAGACGCCGACGGTGTCGCCGCGGCAGATCATGTCGTAGGTGGCCTCGTCCCCCTCCGGAATCGCGGCCATCGACAGGGTGCGGCCGTAGTGCCGCGCCAGCAGCCCGAACGACAGGTCGAGCTGGGTCAGCGCCCCCAGCCCCAGCAGATCGACCTTGAACAGCCCGAGGTCCTCCAGGTCGTCCTTGTCCCATTGAATGACGGTGCGGTCGGGCATGGCCGCGTTCTCGATCGGCACCAGGTCGTGCACCGGCTCGTGGCCCAGCAGGAAGCCGCCGGGGTGGATGGACAGGTGGCGGGGAAAGTCCCTGATCTCGTCGGCGAGCCGCACGAGGTGCGCCGCCGCCGGGCCCTCGCCGTCGAGCACCTGCCGCACCGTGTCCCCATCGACGGCGTCGTAGTGGGACAGCCGCTTGGCGAGCCGGTCGACCGCGGTCTCGGGCAGCCCCAGCGCCTTCCCCACCTCGCGCACGGCCGAGCGGGCGCGGTAGCGGACGACGTTGGCGACCATCGCCGCCCGGTCGCGCCCGTACTTCTCGTAGACGAACTGAATCACCTCTTCCCGCCGCTCGTGCATGATGTCGAGGTCGATGTCGGGCGGCTCGGCCCGCTCGCGCGACAGGAAGCGCTCGAACAGCAGATCGACCCGGGTGGGGTCGACGGCGGTGATGCCGAGGCAGTAGCAGACGGCCGAGTTGGCGGCCGACCCCCGCCCCTGGCAGAGGATGCCGCGGCGGCGGCAGAACTCGACGATCTCCCACATGGTGAGGAAGTAGCCGCAGTAGTCGAGCTCGTCGATGAGGGCCAGCTCCTTCGCAATCTGCGCCCGCACCGCGGCGGGAACGCGACCGCCGAAGCGCCGCCGCGCCCCCGCCTCGGCAAGCCGGCGTAGCCAGCTCGACGAGGTGTCGCCGTCGGGGAGGCGCTCGGACGGGTAGCGGTAGCGGATCTCGGCAAGCGAGAAGCGGCACCGGTCCGCAATCTCGACCGTGCGCGCCACTGCGGCGGGGTCGTCGCGGAACAGCTCGGCGAAGGCGGCCGGGGCCTTCAGGCCGTGCTCGGCGTTGGCGCGGATGCGGCGCCCCGCCCGGGCGAGGCTGGTGCCGTGCCGGATGCAGGTCAGCACGTCCTGGAGGTCCCGGCGCGCCGGGTCGTGGTAGAGCACCTCGGTCGCCGCCGCCAGGGGCAGGCCGATCTCTTGGGCGCGCGCCCGCAGCCACCCTTCCCACGGCGCCTCGCCGGCCAGCCGGTGGCGCGCCAGCAGCCCGCAGGCCCGGTCGCCGAAGGCGTCGCGGAGCGCGGCCAGCACCGGGCGGTCGCGGTCGGCGTCGGCCTCGGCCGCCCAGTGGGCGCCGGGCCAGAGGGCCAGCAGCCCGGCCGCGTGCCCGCAGACCTCGTCCACGGCGACGCTGCACTCGCCCTTGGCGTGGCGCCGACGGCCGCGGGTGACGAGCCGGCAGAGGTTGGCGTAGCCGGCGCGATCGGTGGCCAGCAGCACCAGCTTCGCCCCGCCGTCCAGCGACAGCTCGGCCCCGCACATCAGGTGCACGCCGAGCTCGCGGGCCCGCACGTGGGCGCGCACGATGCCGTAGACGCCGTCCCGGTCGGTCAGCGCGAGGCCGGGCAGGCCCAGGGCGTGGGCCTGCTCGACCAGCTCCTCCGGGTGCGAGGCGCCTTCCAGAAACGAGTAGTTGCTCTTGCACCAGAGCGGCGCGTACGTCTCCACCTCGGCCCGCTTCCACCCGGCTCGTTTCCACCGCGGTTCCGCCGCAGCTCGTTCCCCCACCGCGGCTCGGCATCACCGCGGCTCGTGCGGCTCGACACCACCTCAGGAGCCCGTGGTCAAAAGCCCCCCCTCGACCGGCGATGCATCCCGCGTGACTGCGTGCTTCGCCGACTGCGTGCAATCCGCGGCTGCGTGCCCGACATGCGCCATCGGCGCGCCTTGCCACGTGAGCGCTTCGGCGCCTGTTGGCCCTCCTCGGGCGCGATACGAGGGCGGGGCTCGCGGGCAGCGGTCGCCGTCCCGGGGCGCGGGGTTCACCCGCGGCTCACTCCACCGCGCCCTGCTCGAACCAGGCCCGGCGGCGGCGGTCGTAGTAGATCCACCGCCAAGTGCGTCCGCCGGCGCTGGCGAAGTAGTACTCCCGGTGGACCGGGGTTCTCCACCAGCCACCCGACACCACGTAGGGCCCGCGCATTCCGGCGGCCCGGCCGGTTGCAGCCGTTGCCGGCAGACCAGGGGCGTCCCGGTCCGCCGCAGCCGGCGCGGAATCGCGGCCGGCGCCGCCCGACACCCGGCCGTCCAGCTCGCGCCGCCGCCGGGACGGCACCCGGCGCGGCGCGGCGAAGAGACGTCGCACCAGCGAGAGGACGCCGGCCGTGGCGGGGACCGGGCGCACGACGTGGTCCAGCGGCCGCCAGGCGAAGGCCGCCTCGGGCAGATGGCCGTCGGCGAGCGCCGCCCGCACCACCGCGCCGTCCCCGAACTCGGCCCTGACCCGGGCCACGGCGCGGTCGGCGGCCCGGAGATCGCGCCGGGCCCCCTCCTGAAAGAGCCGAAGCTGCTCGCGGGTCGCCCGCGCCGGCGTCACCGCCAGACCGATCTCGATCACCCCGGCAGACAGAGCCGAGAGCCTGTGCCGTGGAACGGTACGGACTCCCAGCGGGTTGGTCGGGCGCCAGGCGGCGCCGTCAGGCGACGATTGGCGGGCCAGGCCCTCGACGCGCAGCCGCACGAGGTTCAGGACCTGCCGGACGTCGAGGGTCGGGGCAGCCGGGCGGATGGTCTCGACCCGCTCCACCCGCGGCGCCGCGGCCGGCGCGTCCAGCCGCAGGCGGAGCTCGAGGCCGGCCAGCGCCTCCTGCCGCGACGCCATCAGCCCGAGCAGCGGGTCGAGGGCCTGCTTGACCCGGAACAGCAGGCCCTCGACCCCGGTCTCCGGCTCATCGAGGTCGAGGCGGCGCGCAAGCGGCTCGACCGCCGGCGCGGGCTGGAAGGGCACCACCAGGTCCCCCGCCGCCTCGCGGTGCAGCCGATGCGCCTCGCGGCCGAAGCGCCGGCGGACGCCGGCGGCCGGCAGCCGCAGGAACGCCCCCACGGTGCGGACCCCCAGCTTGTCGAGGGCGTCGCGCAGAGCGGGGTCGACGTCGAGCCGGCGCAGCGGAACGCGGCGGGCAGCCCGCCGCTCGGCCGCGGCGTCCTCGAGCACCGCTACCCCGCCGTCCGCCCGCCGACGGTCCGCTTCCACCGCTTCGCCTGCGCCAGGAGTCTGCGCCGTAGAACGGTGCAGACTCGTGGCAGGGTTGGTTGGGCGCCCAGCGGAGCCGAAGGCGACGACGGGCGGGCCAGGCCCCCGGGTCGCGCCAACCACGCAACCGTCCGGTCCCCGGCGGGCCGCCTCCCCTCCGGCCCGCGCCCGCGCATGCTCGGCGTCGTCGAGCACCGTGACGCGGGAATCCGGCCTTCGGCCGTCGGCCTCCCCCCCGGCCCGCGCCAGCGCATAGGTGCCGAACCGGGTGAACCCCACCACCACCCATGCCCGGAACCCGGCCGCCCGAAGCTGAACCCGCACCCCGCGCGCCCAGTCCACGAGGGAGGCGAACAGCGGCTGCAACCCCGAGGCGTCGAGCCAGAACACGCCGGGACGGGCGCGCGACGGCTCGACGCCGGGCGTGAACCGCCGCAGCAGGCCGGCGATCGCATCGACCCCGGCCGCGACGTCGCCGGGGGGCACCTCGGCCGCGCGCAGCCCGCCGGCCAGCGAGAGCCCCGCCGCGTACGACATGCCGGGCAGCACGCCAGCCCTGAGGGCGGGCTCGTTCACCCACTCGACGACCCCCTGCGGCCGGTCGCGGTCGACCACCGCCGCCGGCTGCTCCGCCCACTCGGGCTGCCGGCGCATCAGCAACTGGAGCGGCAGCGCCGGCACGTCAACACAGGCCATCCGGCCCACGACACACCTCGACGTGACTCCACCCGGGGCCGCCCCGCTTGTCCTCGTGCACTGGGGGTGCGGCAGCACCGGCCCGACAACACCGCCCATCCGGTCCCCGGCACCCCTCGACGTGACTCCACCCG
>JAJEFC010000382.1 GCA_022820675.1 Vicinamibacteria bacterium
GCCGACGTGTCGCGCGGGCCGGCGAAACCGGGCCCGCCCGCGGCATCGGAGGCCATGGCCGTCGCCGTCCACGCGGCGCCCCCCGCCGCTGGGGCCGGCAGCCCCCGCCCCACCTGCACGCCGCACAGGAACGCGACGACCACGGCCATGACCGCGATCATCGTCAGGAACACGAGCTGCTTGGGGCTGACCGTCAGCTCAGGCCGAAGCGTCCTTCCCATCGTCGCTGTTCGTCTTTTCGGCCGACCTGACGTTCGGCAGCAGGTTCAGGAACTCGACGGGGACCGGGAACAGGATCGTGGAGTTCTTCTCGGTGGCGATCTCGGTCAGCGTCTGCAGGTAGCGCAGGGTCACCGCGAGGGGCTCGGTGGCGATGACCTGGGCGGCCTGCGACAGGCGCTCGGAGGCGTTGAACTCGCCCTCGGCGTGGATGATCTTCGCCCGCTTCTCGCGCTCCGCCTCCGCCTGCTTCGCCATCGCCCGCTGCATGTTGTCGGGCAGGTCGACGTGCTTCACTTCGACCGCCGACACCTTGATGCCCCACGGATCGGTCTGCTGGTCGAGAAGATGCTGCAGGTCGCGGTTGAGCCGCTCCCGTTCCGACAGCAGATCGTCGAGATCGACCTGCCCGAGGACGCTGCGCAGGGTGGTCTGGGCGAGCTGCGACGTCGCGTAGTTGAAGCTCTCGACCTCGACGATGGCCTTCAGCGGGTCCATCACCCGGAAGTAGATGACCGCGTTCACCTTCACCGACACGTTGTCGCGGGTGATGATGTCCTGGGGCGGGACGTCCATGACGATGGTGCGGAGCCCCACCCGGACCATGCGGTCGATGGGGGCGAAGACGAGGATGACCCCGGGCCCCTTGGGCCGCGGGAGCAGCTTGCCGAGCCGGAATATCACCCAGCGCTCGTACTCGTTCATGATCTTGATGGAGCTCGCCAGGTAGAAGTCCACAATCAGGCCCACGATCAACAGGGGGTTGTTGAGCAAGGTCGTCACTGCAGTCTCTCCCCGACCCGTTCCGCGGGCCGCTCGGGCGACACCGTCAGGGTCATGCCGTCGATGGCGACGACGCGCACGCGCGCGCCGCGCGGGATGGGCTCGCCCGCCGTCGCCGACCACGTCTCGCCGTGGGTCGACACGCGGCCGAGCTCGCCCGCCTCTATCGGTTCGACCACCTCGCCCCGCTTGCCGACCATGCCGTCGACCCCGGTCACCGACGGGCTGAGGTGGGCACGAACGGCCAGTCGCCCCAGCAGGGTCACGAGCACCGCCAGCGCCCCCATCACCGAGAGGACGAACGGCCATCCCGGCTGCAGCTCCGGCAGGGGCGAGTCGATCAGCATGACCGCCCCGAACACCATGCTCAGGAGCCCCCCGGCCGCGAGGGCGCCGAACGTGGGGGTCAGCATCTCGAGGATCAGCAGGACCAGCCCGAACAGCAGCAGGAGCAGCCCGACATAGTTGACGGGGAGGATCTGCAGCGCGAAGAACGCCAGGAGCAGGCACAGCCCGCCCGCCACGCCCGGCAGGATCGCGCCCGGGCTCCACAGCTCGATCGTCAGCCCGAGGGTACCGAGGCTCAGCAGCAGCACCGCGATCTGAGGATGGGCGATGGCGCTCAGCAGGCGCTGCCGCCACGTCATCTCGATCGGCTCGACCCGCGCGCCGGCGGTGCGCAGGACCTCCTCCCGCCCGTCCCACCGCGTGACGGCCCGCCCGTCGAGCGCCTCGATGAGGGCGTCGAGGTCGTCGACGACGAGGTCGATCAGGGGCGGCTCCGCCCCGAGGGCCTCCTCCTCGGTGAACGACCGACTGTCGACCACCGCCTCCTCGGCCAGCTCGACGTTCCGGCCGCGTTGCGCGGCCAGCGACCGCGCATAGGCGGCGACGTCGGAGGCGGCCTTCTCGGCCACCGTCTCGTCCATCGGCTGCCCGCTGCCGGCCACCGGATGCGCCGCCCCCACGTGGGTACCGGGGGCCATGGCCGCCACGTCGGCGGCGATGGTGATGAGGAAGCCCGCCGACGCCGCCCGCGCCCCGCTCGGGCCCACGAACACCACCACCGGGACCGCGGACTCGATGATGGCGGTGTTGATGTCGCGGGTGGAGTCGACGAGCCCCCCGGGCGTGCGCAGCACGAGCACGACGACGTCGGCCTCCTCGACGGCGGCATTGTCCAGGGTCTGCACGATGAACTCGGCCGAGGCAGGATGGATGAGGGCGTCGACCTCGGCCACGTGGACCACCGGCGTGCCGGGCCGGTCGCCCGCCTCGCCGGCCGGCGTCTCGAGGCTGCCGCCCGCCCCGCCCGTCGGTGCCTCGGGCTCGGCGCCGGGTTGGCCCGCCGGGACCGGGCCGTCGATGGCGACCAGGATCGCTCCGACCGCGATGAGGCGAATCGGCAAGCGAAACCGCGGCGCGATCATGGGTCATTCCCCCGGGAGCCGCGCGATCGAGAACCACGGTCCGACCTGCGCCCCCTGTCCCCCATGGTAACGCTTAGCCGGCCGCGGCAAAAGGCCCGGCTGCACGGTTGCCCCGTGCTAGGATGTTTGCAGCCGTCGCCGACGGGGTGACACGGTAGATCCTGGAATCGACGCATGACCGGCCTGTTCGCGAACGTTGCGCCCTCCCGGTCGATCGAGCTGAACGCCGCCATCTCGTTCGAGCTTGCCGCCATCGTGGTTCTGCTCGGCGCCATCGCCTGGTTCCTGCGGCGCGAGATCGAGAACGACGACGCGGCGCACGCGGAACCTGGGACGGACGTCAAGAGGCTCCTGACCGGCGACGTCCCCTGCGTGGCCCCTCTCGACAACGGAATCGGCAGACTCCACGATCTCATGCCGGGGCGCCAGGCGGAGGGCGGCGAACAGTGACCGATGTCCAGACATCATGGACCGTTTCCTGCCGCGTTGCACCGTCGCGGGCGACGCCGTCGCGGCGACGGCCGGCCTGTGGGGCCCGCATCGGTTCAGCCGCCTGACCGGCCACGAGCCGTGACCGCCACCGTGCACGCCGCTGCGATCATCGCGGGTGGCCGCGGACGCCGCCTGGGCGGGCTCGACAAGAGCGAGCTCGTCATCGGCGGTCGTCGCATCATCGAACGACAGCTTGCGGTGCTCGGCCAGGTCACCCCGCACGTCCTCGTGGTCACCGACGACCATCACCGCTTTCGCGCGTCCGGGCTCCGGGTATGCGGCGACCGCCTCCCGGGGGCGGGTCCGCTGGGAGGCCTGCACACCGCGCTGACCCGGTCGCCGGGCCCGCGGACCCTCGTCGTCGCCGGCGATCTGCCGTTCCTGTCGGGGGCGTTCCTGCGCCACCTCGCGGCCCGGGCGCCGCATGCGGACGCGGTGGTGCCGCGGAACGCGGCCGGCCTGCAACCGTTGTGCGCGGTCTACGATCGTGGCTGCGCAGAGGTCATCCGCGGCCGAATCGAGAGGGGACAGCGCCGTCTGGTGGATCTGGCCGGCGCCTTGCGCGTGACCGAGGTGGGACGCGACGAGGTGGCCGCTTTCGATCCCGACGGCATGCTGCTCTTCAACGTGAACACGCGGGCCGACCACGAGCGGGCCATCGCGGCCGCCGGCGGCGACGCCGGCCTGGAAGCGCGCGCCCCCCTGGCCTGCCCGGCATGAACCGATGGAACGCCCTGATCCGGCCGCACTCGATCACGCCCTGCCCCCGGCTCGCGCCGCCC
>JAJEFC010000430.1 GCA_022820675.1 Vicinamibacteria bacterium
GCCGCGCTCGGCGAGAAGGGCGACGACGTCGTCGAGCCCCCGCGACGCGGCGATGTGCAGAGCGGTGTCGCCGTTGCCGTTCCGGGCGCCGGCGTCGGCGCCGGCGTCGAGGGCGGCGGCCACCGACTCGAGGGTGCGGCGGGCCTCTTCCTCCGGATCCGGAGGCTCGATGCCGAAGCGGCCCCGGTTCGAGCTCCCCTGAATCGCGGCCATGAGCGCGGTTTCGCCGCCGAGCTGATGCGACGGGTCGGCGCCGTACTCCGCGAGGACGCGCAGGATCGCCGGCTCGCGGAACCGGGCCGCGATCCAGAGCGGCGTCGCCCCGATCATGTTGTGGGGCAGCCGCCAATCGGCGCTGACGCGGCGGGCCGGGGTGCCGCGCTCGAGGACCGCGTCGGGGTCGGCGCCGTGGGCGAGCAGGGTGCGGACCAGGTCGGGGTCGCCGCGCAGGACCGCCGCGTGCAGGGCGCCGTAGCCGGCGTCTGCCGCGCCGGGATCGGCGCCCGCCTCGAGCAGGAAGACGGCGAGGGCGCCGTGGCCGCTGTGGGCGGCCACCACCAGCGGGCTCGTGCCGCTCGCGGCGGCCGCGTCCACATCGGCCCCGGCCGCCACGAGAATCCGGGCCGAGGCGGCGTCGCCGCTCCGCGCCGCGAACAGCAGCGGCGTGTAGCCGCCCTGCATCACCTCGAAGACCCCGCTGCGGTCGGCGTTGCCGGACGAGCTCACGACCTGTGGATAGACCTTCGAGCGGTCGTCCACCCGGGCGCCGGCCGCCAGCAGCAGCCGCACGACCTCGGGGTGCCCCTGGGCCGCCGCCCACATCAGCGCGGTCTGCCCGTGCGCGTGCTCTCTCGCGTGGGGATCGGCCCGGTAGGCGAGCAGCGCGGGCACCGCCCCGGCGCTGCCGGTGCGCGACGCGGTCATCAGCGGTGTCTCGCCGGCCGGCAGGGCTCGGTCGGGGTCGGCACCGGCCGCGAGCAGCGCCTCGACCGCCACGGGGCTGCCGTTGTTGGCGGCCAGCCACAGCGGGGTAACCCCGAGCGCGTTCACGGGATCGACGGCGGCGCCGGCCGCGAGCAGCAGGCGCACGGTCTCCACGTCGTCCCGGTACGCGGCCCAGTGCAGGGCCGTCGCACCGTCGCCCCGGGGCCGGTCGACGTCCGCCCCCTCGCGCAGCAGTGCCCGCAACGCGGCCCCGTCCTGCCGCCTGGCGGCGTCGGCGAGGGGGCTCTCTCCGGTCTGGGCGCGGGCCGGTCCCGCCCCGGCGAGCGCCACCGCCAAACCGGCGACGAGGACGACGACGGGAGGGGCCGGAGTCCGTGTCTTCATGGCGCCCCATGCTATCGTGGCCCCCGTCCCCTGACAACGCCCCCAGGGCTATTGACGCCGCGTTTCGCACGCTGCTACGCTCAGTCGGTCGTGGCTGGCGGAAGCCTTCGACGGGAGGGCCGAACGGTCGTCGGTAGAGGACACGGATGCGGATCGGGATTTCCGTCGTCGTGGAGCCTGACGGCGACGAATTCCATGCGTACTGCCCGGCGTTCAAGGGGCTTCACGTCTACGGCAAGACGCCCGGGGAAGCGATTGAGCGGACAGGAGCCGCCCTGCGGTGGTACCTGGATTCTCTGGAACGGCACGGCGATCCGCTCCCGGCAGGATCCGATTGCATGGTCGATGCGGCGCCACGCGGGGCTTCGTGAAGGACACCCGGGACCTCCGGGGGATCGCAAAGGTGAATCAGGGAGGAATTATAGAGGTAGCTGCCGACGGTGGCGAGCGGTCGCCGGTTTCGAGAGTGACGTCCCGTGTCCTCGGTCGCACCGCCGGACCGCCTGGATGAAGCGAATGAGAGCCACCCTTTCCGCCCGGAAGGCACCCGCCGCGGCCGCTTTCGCCGGCTTGCTGTGCGCCGCGGGCGCGATGCTCGGCGCCACCGCGGCGGCGAGCGCCCAACCGGCGGCCGACGCCTCGCCGCATCGGGCCACGCTCGACCGCTACTGCGTCGTCTGCCACAACGAGCGGCTGCGCACGGCGGGGCTTGCCCTCGACGCGGCGGACCTGTCGGACGTCGCCGGCGACGCGGCGATCTGGGAGCAGGTGATCCGCAAGCTGCGGGTCGGCGCGATGCCGCCGCCCGGCCGCCCCCGGCCCGACCGCGGCGACGCGCGGGCGCTGGTGGCCTATCTCGAGACGGGGCTCGACCGGGCCGCCGCCCTCGACCCCGGGGTGGGCCGCACCGAGACGTTCCACCGCCTGAACCGGGCCGAGTACCGCAACGCGGTGCGCGACCTGCTCGAGGTCGAGGTCGACGTCTCGGCCCTCCTGCCGGCCGACGACGCCGACGAGCACGGCTTCGACAACATGGCGGCGGTGCTGTCGGTCTCGCCGGCCCTCCTGGAACGCTACCTCTCGGCGGCGCGCAAGATCAGCCGGCTCGCGGTGGGGCTCGCCCCGCCGGTGCCGAGCGTCGAGACCCACCGCGTCCCGTTGTTGCTGTACCAGGACGACCGGCTGAGCGAGGACCTCCCGTTCGGATCGCGCGGGGGCATCGCGGTGCGCCATCGCTTTCCCGTGGACGGCGAGTACTCCGTCCGGCTGCGCCTGCAGCGCACCTACACCGACTACATTCGCGGCCTCGGCACCCCGCAGCACCTCGACGTGCGGGTCGACGGCCGGCTCGTCACCCGGTTCACGGTCGGGGGCGGAGCGCCGGCCCACGCCACCGCCGCCCCGGCCAGCTTCGCCGGAAACACCCCGCTCTTCGGGCATCCCGACTGGGAGACCTACGTGCTCGGGGCCGACGAGGACCTCGAGGTGAGGTTCCACGCCGAGGCGGGCGAGCGGGTGGTCGGCGTGTCGTTCGAGCGCAAGCATTGGGAGACCGAGGGCGTCCTCCAGCCGCGCCAGACCGGCTTCCCCCTCGCCATCAACGAGCGCTGGCAGGGGAACGCGGCGGTCGACAGCGTGGAGATCGGCGGACCCTACTCGGTCGACGGCCCCGGCGACACCGCGAGCCGCCGCGCCGTCTTCACGTGCCATCCCGATCGGGGGGACGCGGCCGACGCGTGCGCACGCGAGGTCCTCGGACGGCTGGCCCGGCGAGCCTACCGGCGCCCGGTCACCGACGGCGACGTCGACCTGCTGCTCGGGTTTTATGAACGGCGGGCGCGGACCGACGGCTTCGAGGCCGGCATCCAGCTCGCGCTCCAGCGGCTTCTCACCGACCCCGAGTTCCTGTTCCGGGTCGAGCGCGACCCCGTCGACGCCGCCCCGGGTACGGCCTATCCGGTGAGCGACCTCGCCCTGGCGTCGCGGCTGTCGTTCTTCCTGTGGAGCAGCATTCCCGACGAGGCGCTGCTCGACGCGGCCATCGCGGGCGAGCTGCGCGACCCCGCGGTGCTCGAGGGGCACGTCCGGCGCATGCTCGCCGACCCGCGGTCGTCGGCCCTGGTCGAGAACTTCGTCGGGCAGTGGCTGCTGCTGCGCAACATCCCCAGCGTCACCCCCGACCCCAACATCTTCCCGACCTTCGACGAGAACCTGCGCGACGCGTTCCGCCGCGAGTCGGAGCTCTTCGTCGAGCACGTCATGCGGGAGGATCTCGGCCTCGCCGAGCTGCTCGACGCCGACTACACGTTCGTCAACGAGCGGCTCGCCGCCCACTACGGCATCCCCGGCGTCTACGGCAACCGGTTCCGCCGGGTGACCCTCGACCGCCGCCGGGGCGGCCTGCTCGGGCACGGCGGCCTCCTCACCGTCACCTCGTACCCGAACCGCACCTCGCCGGTGCTGCGGGGCAAGTGGGTGCTCGAGAACCTGCTCGGCGTGCCCCCGCCCCCGCCCCCGCCGGACGTGCCCTCGTTCCCCGAACGCGGGCCGGGCGGCGAGCCGGCGTCGGTGCGCGAGCTGCTCGAGATGCACCGCGAGAGCCCGGCGTGCGCGGGCTGCCACGCGCCGATGGACCCGCTGGGGTTCGCGTTGGAGAACTTCGACGCCATCGGCCGGTGGCGGACCACCGACGGGCACGAGGCCATCGACGCGAGCGGGGCCATGCCCACCGGCGACGCCTTCGAGGGCCTCGCCGGACTGCGCGAGCTGCTCGTGAACGATCCCGAGCCGCTGGTGCGCACCGTCACCGAGAAGCTGCTCGCCTATGCGCTGGGCCGCGGCATCGAGCACTACGACCACCCCACGATCCGGAAGATCGCCCGGGACGCGGCCGGCGACGGCTATCGCTGGTCCGCCATCGTCCTCGGCATCGTCGACAGCCCCCCGTTCCAGATGCGGAGCACAGGCTCATGAGGCTTGGGAGCACCGGCTCAGGGACTTCGAGCACCGGCTCAGGGGGATTCGGAGCACCGGCTCACGGGCTTCGAGCACCGGCTCACGGGCTTCGAGCACCGGCTCAGGGGGATTCGGAGCGCCGGCTCGGAGCACCGGCTCATGGGATTTCGGACTACAGGCTCATAATCATGCCGCCTCGTGATCGAAGTCTGCATATCAACCCCATTCGAAATCGCAGTCTGCACATCCACCCCGTTCGAACTGCGGAGCAAGGCTCATGATCATCACGAGGAAAGCGATTCCCCGGCGCACCGTCCTCCGCGGCCTCGGCGCCGCGCTGGCCCTGCCCCTGCTCGACGGGATGGTTCCCGCGCTCTCGGCCGTGCGCAACACGCCGGCCCGCGGGATGCGCCGCTTCGGGGTGGTCTACGTACCGAACGGCATGGCGATGGAGCACTGGACGCCGGCCGCCACCGGCCGGGACTTCGCGTTCTCCCCCATCCTGCAGCCGATGGCCCCGCACCGCGACCGCACGCTGGTGCTGACCGGCCTCAACCCCGGACCCGGCGGCGGCGCCCACGCCGGCGCGTCGACCAAGTTCCTCACCGGCGTGCCCGGCCGCAGGACCGACGGGGCCGAGATCCAGTCCGGCACGTCCATCGACCAGCTCCTGGGGCAGGCCCTCGGCCGCGAGACGCAGCTCTCGTCGCTCGAGCTGGGCCTCGACAGCCGCGACTTCGCGGGCTCGTGCGACGCCGGGTTCAGTTGCGCGTACACGAACACCATCTCGTGGCGGAACCCGACCACGCCGCTGCCGATGGAGAACGACCCCCGGGCCGTCTTCGAGCGCCTCTTCGGCGACAGCGGCAGCACCGATCCCGCCGTCCGTCGGACCCGGCTCGACGAGGACCGCAGCATCCTCGACTCGGTCACCGAGAAGGCCGCCGACCTCGAGCGCGGGCTCGGCCCCGGCGACCGCCAGAAGCTCGCGCAGTACCTCGACGCGGTCCGCGACGTCGAGCGTCGCATCCGGATGGCCGAGGACCAGAGCGACCGCGACCTGCCCCTCGTGCAGCAGCCGGCCGGCGTGCCCGCGACCTTCCAGGAGCACATGCGGCTGATGTTCGACCTGCAGCTCCTCGCCTGGCAGACCGACCTCACGCGGGTGGCCAGCTTCATGGTGGGCCGCGAGATCAGCGGGCGGACCTACCCCGAGATCGGGATCCCCGACGCCCACCACCCGCTGTCGCACCACCTCGACGACCCGGCGAAGATCGCCACCATGTCGAAGATCAACACCTACCACGTGTCGCTCTTCGCCGAGTTCGTCGACCGGCTGCGTTCGACCCCCGACGGCGACGGCTCGCTCCTCGACCACTCGCTGCTGCTCTACGGCGCGGGCATGTCGAACTCGAACGCGCACGCGCCGGTCAACCTGCCGGTCATGCTCGTGGGCGGGGCGGGCGGCGGCCTGAAGGGCGGCCGGCACCTGAAGTACGCCGAGGACACACCCATGGCCAACCTGCTGGTGGCCGTCATGGACGCCCTCGGGGCGCCCATGGACCCGATCGGCAACAGCAACGGCCGGCTCGACGTGCTGTCGCTGGCGTAGGCGGTGATTGTGGGGAGATTCGGGCGGTCGGTCGGCAGGGAGCTCGCCGGCTGCCACCGCCCGAATCAACGAAGACCTTCACGATCGTGCACGTCGTCCCGGCTCAGTGGACGCTCCCCTCCCAGGTCGTAGCCACGCTGCAGGCGAGCCAAGGCCCGATGTCCGGCTGCCTCGCAGGTCGCCCGCTCGCTGCTGACCAGCGCCTCCAATTGCCCCGCGACGAGACGACTGAGCGACGTCCCTCGCCGCGCCGCAAGTGCCTTGGCGTCCCTCGCCAGATTCGCGTCGACCCTGATGGTGATGTTCGTGCCAATCATCTGCGTGCGCCCGGGGTTACGCGTGTCCGCCCTCTCGCACTTCAAGTTGCGACACATTCTATCCCTGTGCAACGCGGACGACAGTTGCGTCCGGCCGCGAACTCGTCGCTCACGGCCTGCGGGCGCTACTTGACCCGCGGGCGGCTTCCATCCCGCCGTACCCCGGAGTATGCTTGCGGCCCGCGAGGGAGGCACAACCATGCAGAGCGGCCGCAGGAGGTTCGTCAAGACGGTGGGCGCGGCTGTCGGCGCCCTGCCGGTGGCCGGGGCGGGGATCGCGACGGCGACCAGCCGGGACGCCGGCCGCGTGGGGATCGCGCCGCTCGCGTTCGATTCCCCGGACCCGCGGCGCCATCAGGCGGCTCCCGCCGGACTCATTCAGGGGCGCGCGGAGGGCATCGAGGCGTTCGCGTTCGACGCCTACGGCACCCTGTTCGACGTCTTCTCGGTGACCGCGCTCTGCGATGAGCTGTTCCCGGGCAACGGCGACGCCCTGGCCCAGCGCTGGCGCGCCAAGCAGCTCCAGTACAGCCTGCTGCGCAGCCTCATGGGCCGGCACCGCGACTTCTGGCTGCTCACCGGGGACGCGCTCGTCAACGCGGCGGCGGGCCTCGGGCTCGACCTGACCCCGGCGCGGCGCGACCGGCTGATGGAGGCGTACCTGACGCTGGCCGCCTTCCCCGACGTCAGGCCGGGGCTCGAGGCGCTCAGGGACCGGGGCGTGAAGCTGGCGATCCTCTCGAACGGCGAGCCGCGGATGCTCGAGGCGGCGGCGCAAAGCGCGGGCATCGACACCCTGCTCGACACCATCATCAGCGTCGAGGAGGTCAAGATCTTCAAGGTCAGCCCGCGCGTCTACAACCTGGGGCCCGAGCGGCTCGGGGTAGACCGGTCCGCCCTCGGCTTCGTGTCGTCCAACGCGTGGGACGTCGCCGGCGCCGCCTCGGCCGGGCTGACCACGTTCTGGATTCAGCGCAGCGCGGGCGAGCCCCCCGAGGAGCTCGGCTTCGAGGCGCACCACGTGGTGTCGGCGATCACCGACTTGGCGCCACTCGTGGGGGCATAGCCCGCGCTCGGCGGGTCCCCGGGCCTTCGCCAGGAGAAGCTCGAGACGGGGTTAGTGGGAGGCAGTGGTCTCAACGACACTCTACTCGATGCCGTCGGCGTCTCGCTCTCTCGACGCGCACCGTCGACGGGCGTCGGCGCTTGACGAGTGCCGACTACAGGACGACGATGGTACCGTGCGATCCGCGGCGAACGGCCGCGGAAGCGCGATGGTGCGCCGAATCGCCGAAGCCGGCGGGCGGAATCCACCGCTCGCGAAGCCAGCAGCCCCACCGTCGGTGCTCGTCGGTGCCGCGGATCCGGCGGCAGACAGGGAGTGCGACCCGGGATGAAGCAGGAATCGATACGGTTGATGGCGGCGGTTTCTTGTGCGGCGGCGCTCGTCGCGGCAAGCGGGGCGGCGATGGTGGCGCCGGAAGCGGCGAACCGTGAAGGGATTGCCGAGACCGCCGGCGCGGGTCAGTCCGACGACGGCATCACGATGACGCGGATCGACGTCGGCGGCTTCTCGTTCGACGTGCGGACGGCGGGTCCTGAAGACGGCGAGGTCGTCATTCTCCTCCACGGGTTCCCCCAGACTTCCTGGGAGTGGCGGCACCAGCTCCGCGCCCTCGGCGAGGCGGGGTTCCGCGCGGTGGCCCCCGACCAGCGCGGCTACTCGCCCGGGGCGCGGCCGGAGCGCGTCGAGGACTACGCGCTACCGCTGCTCGTCGGCGACGTCATCGGCCTCGCCGACGCCATCGGCGCCCAGCGGTTCCACGTCGTCGGCCACGACTGGGGAGCGGCGGTGGCATGGGGCGTGGCGATCGCCGCGCGGGACCGCGTCATCACCGCGAACCCGGTGTCGGTCCCCCACCCCGACGCGTTCGCACGCGTCCTGAGCGATCCCGATTCCTGTCAGGTCGCCGCGTCGTCCTACTTCGACCTGTTCGTACAGCCCGACTCGGAGGACGCCTTCCTCGCCAACGACCACGCGCTGCTGCGCGGCATCTTCGCCGGCATCGACGCCGAGGCCGTCGACGAGTACATCCGGGTGCTCGGATCGAAGCCGGCCCTCGGGGCCGCCCTGAACTGGTACCGCGCGAACGTCGCCGACCGGAACCTGCAGGGCCCCGCCGTCGGCCCCGTCGAGGTGCCGACGATGTTCACCTGGAGCGACGGCGACACCGCGCTCTGCATTGACGGAGCGGTGCTCACGGAGGAGTACGTCGAGGGCCCGTACCGCTTCGAGGTCCTGGAAGGCGTCAGCCACTGGATTCCCGACCTGGCGGCCGACGCAATGTCGTCGCTGCTTGTCGACCACCTGACCCGGTACTCGGAACGCTGACGCCGATCTCATCGACCGTCACCTGTCGCTCGATGGAGCCCGTGCGTCGGTGCAACCCGCCCAGCCGAACTGGCACCCCGAAGTGCCTTGACCTGCATCATTGGACCTGCCCACTCCACCGTCGCGTCCAGGCAAACCCACGGTTACCTGAGGGATGTTCTATTCGCTAACGGAGTGAACTCGTGAAGGAGATCTATTGGTGGGTGCCCTGGTTTCGGAGCCTCGCCCATCGCGTTGCCGAAGGTGGGCCCGAACTGCTGGTCGAACGGGCGAAGAGGGTGGAATGGAAAGAAGATGACAGCGAGGCCCCCTTGCTGAGGTACGGGGACGAGAACGAGAACATAGATCCGTTCTCGTTCTTCTACTACCTCGCCGCCCGCAGCTCCACGGCCAAGAGTCGACAGCGGATTTATCCGAGCATCAGCGAGCGCTTCGGGGTATCCGCTCCGGACAGACGATGCGGTAGTCCAGAGTCAGGTGGTCGTGCACGATCACCTTGCGACAGCAGGCCCAGCCCTGCAGGCGCTTCGACAGCGCGGGGTCAAGGTCGCGGGCGTCTTGCACAGCACGACGAGAGAGTCGCGGTTCGATTCCGGTGTGCGTCGACCGGCGGCGCAGTTCCAGCGATTGGCGATGCCGATGACCGCCTCGACCGCCACATGCAGGTAGCGGGCTGCGAGGCTGTGGACCCCTTCACCCCGTTGAGGATGCATCCACGTCCGGGCAGCGGTTGACGCACTTTGCGGATAGCATTACGATCTCTCCTGTTCTTCGATTCGGTAAGGCAACAGGCATGAACACGGCCAAGGTCACCAGCAAGGGTCAGGTCACGATTCCGAAGCAGGTCCGGAAGCTCCTGGCAATCGAGACGGGCGACCGCCTCGCGTTCGAGTTCGAAGAGGACGGCCGGCTGCGGGTCAGCCGAGTCCTGAGCGAGCCGCGCCCGCTACGCGGCCTGCTCTCCGAGTACGCCAAGGGCCACCCAGTCGACGACGAACAGGTTCGCGCGGCGCTTCGGCACCGCGCGGCAGCCAAGTACGCGGTCCGGTGATTGCCTTCGACACCAACGTCCTGCTGCGCTTGCTGTTGAACGACGACGCCCGGCAGGCCCGGCAAGCGCAGGCCCTGGTCGACCGCGCCGTGTCCCGGTCCGACCACGTGCTGCTGCCAGACATCGTCCTGTGCGAGCTGGAATGGGTGATGGGCGCGGTGTACCGCATCCCGAAGCCCGAGATCGCCCGGACGTTGCGATGCTTGCTGGACGCCAAGGTCTTCGCATTTCTCGACCGTGGCGCCGTCGCCGGAGCGCTTCGCGACTACGAGTCGGGCAGCGGAGACTTCTCCGACTACCTGATCGGCGCATCCGCCGCGCGAGCGGGAGCGTCGACGACGTATACCTTCGACCGCGCCCTCCGGCGCGCCGGGGGATTCGACTTGGCCGGGTAACCCAAGGCGGTCGCGGCGATGACCCGCATCGACGACGAGCGTGCAGGCCCCATGCTGACCCCCCCCGCACCTGGGCGAGTTGATCCGCGGCGAGAGCATGGACGAAGCCGGCTGGACGGTGAGCGAGACGGCGGCGCGCTTGAGCTGCGACCGCGGAACTCTGTCTCGCGTGTTGAACGGCAGGGCGGGGGTGTCCGCGAAAACGGCCTTGGAGCTCGAGAGCATCGGCTGGGGAACAGCCGACCACTGGATGCGCATGCGGGCGGCCTACGAACTGGCGCAGGCACGTCGGCAGCGGGGTGCAAGCGGTCGGCCGACGCCGGGTGGCGAAAGGGCCGTCGACGCGCGGCCCTGACTCGCTGGCAGCCGGCCGACGTTCAGCCGGCCTCGAGACCCGCGAGCACCGAGTGCAGATCGGCCGGCCAGCCCGCCCGCAGCCCCGCCCACGGGACGCCCGCCGCGGCGAGCCTGTCGAGTGTGTTCTCGAAGGTGTGAAGTCCCGCGGGCCGTCGAACCGAAGAACGCGACCGCACACGGGCTGGCGAGGCGGTCTCTCGGGGCCGCCCCCCTGCCCGACTGGTGGTCCGCGTTCCAGCCCTCGACAGCCACGGCGCAGGCGGCGGCGCGCCGCCGCCTCGCCTGCCAATCGTCGCCTACGGCTCCGCTTGGCGCCCAACCAGCCTCCACGAGTCCGCGCCGTTCCGGGGGCGCAGACTCCTACCGGCGCTGCTCGGTCGGGTCGCGCCCGTCGAGCGGGGCGCCGGTGCCGGACGAACCCGCGAACAGCCGGCGGCCGTCGGGGAACGTCACGTCACGGCCGTTGGCCCGCAGCGCGCCGTCAAGGGCCTGGTAGCCCTCCACCAGCACCTCGGTGCCGGGCAGGACCGAGTCCTTCCGCCAGCCGCGGCGGACGAGGGCTCCCGGGGGGCCCGCCTCGATCATCCAGTTGTCGACCGTGCCGTCCTCGTTGGTCACCTCGAGGTGCATCCACGAGTGCGGGTTGATCCACTCCATGCGGGTGATCTTGCCCTGCAGCCGGACCGGCCGGTTGGCGTCGAACTCCGCCGCGAACGCGTGGTGCGCCACGACCTGGGCGGTCGCCGCAACAAGGCCGACGCCGACGACCGCGGCCAGCACGAACATGTTCTTTCGCATTGCCCCTACCTCGCTCCTGAGAATGTCCTGACGGACTGTCACTTCATCGATCTGTCGGTCTCAGCCGATTCCACGGCCGCGCCCGATCAGGCCCGCACGTTCGATCCGAAGTTCCGTGGCCGATCCGGACCGCCGCGACCGATTCGACGACGGTCCGAACCGGCGCTCGCGTCCGAATCCATCGGCCGCTGCCGACTTGGCCCAGCCCGGAGAGCGTCGCCTGCGGCTCCGCTCACCGCCAACCAACCCTCCAGGAGTCCGCGCCGTTCTACGGCGCAGACTCCTGGCCGGCCATCGCAGCTCGCGGCTCCGCTGAGAGCCCACCAACCCTCCGGGAGTCGGTGCGGCTCCATGGCGGAAACGCCTACCGGCCGCCGGCCGCCGCCTCCGCGTCGCGCGCGCGGGCGCCGCTCAGGATGTTGGTCATCCCGTAGTTGCCCTCGTGGCACGCGTACTCTACGAGCTCGTACTGCGTCTCGTCCCGCACGAACGTGAACATGCCGGTCCACGGCCGGGTCCACACGACGGGGTCGTCGATCGTGAACTGGTACTCGAGCGTGTCGGGACCCGTCCGCGTGTACCGCTCGGTCATCGTCAGCGCGTCGCTCGACCCCTGGTACGGCGCCTTGCCGTTGAAGTTGCGGATCTCGACGACCAGCGTGTCGCCCTCCCAGCGCCCGCGGGCGTCGCCCAGCCACGACCGGATGTCGTCGCCCACGTGGGGACTGTCGTCGGTGGGGACGACGCGGGTCTCGTGGATCATCTCGCGCTGAAGGGCGACGTGGTTCGGCCCCTGCACGATCTGGAGGCCGTTGTTGTAGACGCCCGGGGTGGGGACGAGGCTGCGGGTGATGCAGCGCACCCACGAGCTGAGGTCCTCGGGGCCCGCGGCGATGGGCCGGCGGGCGGCCCGCGCCTCGGCGAGCAGCCGCTCGCCCTCGGGGGTGCGGGCCGGCATCCGGCCGTCGGGCGGGTCGACGACCATCGCCACCTGCCGCGACGGGGCCGACCGCACGTAGCCGAGGGTGGTGTCGCGCCACTCCGACTCGTAGCCCCAGATGCTGCCGAGGGTGCCGCGCTCGCGCCGCGCCGCCGCCTGCTCGGCCGTCAGCACCTCGGCCCCGGCGAGGTCCTCGGGCCGCTCGAGGGGAATGCCGTGGGCGGCGTCGCCGGTCCACACGCCCTGGAAGTCGGGGACGCCCCACGGGGTGCGGGGCACGGTGTACTCGCGCAGCTCGGTGGTGATGTCGACCGGCGCGTCGAAGGCAACGTCGATCCCCGCGAAGCCCTCCTCGACGACGGCCACGCGGACGTTGTCGGGGCCGCTGATGAACGCCTGGCGGGCGGCGGTGCGGCCGCCCTCGGGCACCGCCGGATCGCTCAGGAACGCGACGCCGTCCGCCCGCAGCTCGGCCGCGGCCGCGTCCATCTCGGGCACCGCGAACGCGATGTGGTCGATGGAGCGGCCGGCCGTCGGCGCCGGCGGCGCCTCGGCCTCCATCGCGAAGAGCCAGATGTCGCCCATGCGCACGCCGTCCAGTTGGTCGCGCAGCCGCGCGCTCTCGCCGCCGAACCGCTCCTGGTACCACGCGAGGGTGGCGGCCGGATCGGTGGCGCTCAGGTGGATGTGGTGGAACCCGAGGGTGTCGGCGTCCTCGACGAGCTCGATGCGGGTGCCCCACGGGTCGAAGATGTAGCCATGCTGGTACAGCCCGGGCACGTCGCGCAGGGCCGACCCGTCCTCGAAGCGCTGCAGCCGCACCCCCGAGCCGCGCACGCCGACCGCCTCGAGCTCGCCCATCTTCGCGGTCAGGTCGCGATACGAGAACGAGATGTGGTCGATGCCCGTCCGCTGGCTGCTGCCGAGGGTCGGGCGCGAGTCGAACACCAGCTCGGCCCCGCCGCACAGGACCGCGTCGTCGCGGTCGGCGACGGGCTCGCAGTCGAGGTAGCGCGTGTACCAGCCCACCGCCTCGGTGGCGTTCGATGTCGTCAGTTGCACGTGGTGGTAGTCGGCCGCGAGGGCCGGGGCGGGCGCAACGAGCGCCGCGGCGGCCGCGGCGAGCAGGACGTTTCTGGTTCGGTTCATCGTGCGATGCCTCTCAATCGACGGATCGGAGCGCCCGGCGGGAGCCCCGCGGTCTCGCAACCGGGCCCGCGGGGCGCGCGGGCTCGTCAGCGGGTGGGCACCCGGCGCAGATGCCCGTGGATCAGGTCCTCCGAGAACTCCACGCACTTGTACTCCAGCACCTGCGCGTTCGGCTCGATCAGCGGGTGGGCACCCGGCGCAGATGCCCGTAGATCAGGTCCTCCGAGAACTCCACGCACTTGTACTCCAGCACCTGCGCGTTCGGCTCGAGACGCCGGTAGAGGGGCATCTCGATGGTCCAGGGCCGGGTGAAGACGTTGGGGTCCTCGATGGTGGCCTCGTACCAGATCGCGTTCGCCCCCATCGGCGTGTAGCGCTCGACGACGCTCAGGCCGTTGCTGGCGTAGTTGCCGGCGCGGTCGAACCACGCCTCGCCGGTGAAGCCCTGGGCATCGACGACGAGGGTGTCGCCCTCCCAGCGCCCGTGCGACCGGCCCATCCAGGTGTCGAGGGGCGGCGGCTCGGGGTTCTCCTGGTCCATGTGCACGGTGCGGTTCGCGTCGGTGAACCCGTAGACGAACATGATCTTCCGGTCGCCCTGGATGATCCGGAAGGGATACGGCAGATAGGTGGCCCGCGGCACCCCCGGCATGAAGCACTTCACCTCGGGGTCGTCGGTCCACCGGTTCTCGAAGTTCCGCTGCTTCTGCTCGAGGGCCTCGGGGCGGTACGGGATCTCGTTGCCCACGACCACGCCCTGGCCGGGGGGAATCGCCCCGATGGCGCCCATGTCGGGCGGCCCCGCGCTCGCGGGATGGTCCTGGATGTCCCAGTGCGCGGTGCCGATGGCCTGCCAGACCCCGTTCAGGTCGGGGTTTCCGTCGAAGGCGCGCGGCACCTCCTGCGCCGCCGCCGGGCCGGCGGCCAGCGCCAACACCGTCAGCAACGCACCGATCCGCGCGCTCTGCCACTTCGTCATCGTCGTCAGTCTCCTTCTTCCGCCGCCTTCGTCGCCGCCGCTACGACCGGCTCATGACCCGGCACGTGGTCTGCCCGCGGCGTCACCTCTTCAGTCTTCCGTTGCTGCGCCGACTCGTGGCCGGGCACTCCGATCGACGTCACCGCGTCACGGGGTGACGGTGATCGTCACGTTCTCGCTCGTCGTCAGCGCGCTGTCCCCGGCCATCGCCCGCAGCACGTAGGTGCCGGGCGCGTCGAACGTCGCGTACACCTCCCACCGCCCGTCCTCGGGCACCTCGGGCAGGATGTAAGGCGGCGACCACGGCGAGTACGAGTAGACCCGGGTGTCCTGCCAGGTCTTGAGCTGCCGCGGGCTGAACCGCACCTTCGACGCGTCGCCCCGGTAAACGATCCACGAGAACCGCAGCCCCGGCGGGTTCCCCGGCACGATCTGCTGGGGAGGCCGGTAGGCGGGATGCGGCTCGCCGGGCTCGGGGGCCGGCGGCGTGTAGCTGCCCGACGGGATGCCGTCGTCGCTCGTGAACGCCACCAGGCTCAGGGGCTGGCCGACCCGCACCGTCCGCGGCTCGTCCACCCGGAGGGCGAGCTCGGGCGGCCGGTTGTCCCGCCACTCGTCGCGGATGCGGCCGAAGTTGGCGCCCATCTCCGTCGCGATGGTCTGCGCGTCGAGCAGGTAGTCGGTGCGCAGCGACCCGTACGCGCGCTCGGTCCGGCCGTTCGCGGTCAGGGTCCAGACGATCTCCTGGTCGCCGAAGTCGGCCGGCACGTCGATGGTGAAGAGGAACATGTTGCGGCGGGGGTAGAAGTGCGTGGGCTGCCCCCGGTCGGGCCCGCCGGGCTCGATGTGGTTGTCGGGCCCGATCGGCACGTCCAGCTCTTCCTCCCAGTTCGAGTTCATGTAGCCGAAGTACATGCGGAAGGTGCCGTCCTCGTTCGGCCACCACCCCTCGTAGGCGGGATGCACGCTCTGCCCCCGCGAGTACGTGAAGCGGGTCTGCGCGGTCGCCGCCGCCGCAACCGCCAGCGTCAGCAGCGCGACGACCGCAACCGACCGGACGAATCGACTCCCGGGCGCTCTCATGGCTGATGGTCGCCTTCGTCCGTCCCGCCCCGCGAACGGACGGCCGGCGGCGGCAGCTTCGGTCACCCTCATGGCTGGTCGTTGCCCTCGTCCACGTACACCTGCTGCGATGGGAACTCGGCCATGCACAGCGGGCAGCCGATGAGGTAATCGCCGGGCTGCAGGTCGAGGCGCTCGCGGCGCTCGGCCATCTCGCGCTCGAACTGCTCGTCGGTCAGCTCGAGGGCCTCGCCGAGGTCGATGAACATGTTGGCGACCGAGCGGCGCCCGCCGCCCGACCAGTTGCGCGGATCGGCCACGTTGCGGTTGGCCGCCGTGGTGTCCAGCCAGCCGATGATGTGGACGATCGTCCCCTTGGGCAGCAGGGGGGCGTAGTCGTCGTCGAAGATGTACTGCTTGACCCAGTTGTGGTCGTAGCCGACGCAGGACAGGGTCTCGATGTTGTGGCCCCAGATCGCCTCCAGGCACATGCGGGTGCCCGGCGCGTGCTGGTGGGGCTCGAACGAGACGATGCGGGTGTGCTCGTCGAGCACCCGGTAGGCGTGCAGCTCCTGCGAGGTCTGGTTCGGCTTGATGTCGATGTCGACGCCGTTGCCGACGAGGGTCCGCGCGTGCCGGATCTCGGGCTCGTAGCCCTTGGGGTGCAGCTTGAACGCGAACTTCAGGTGCGCCTTCGTCTCCCGCCCGTTCGAGTGCAGATGGGCCGTCTCGAGCTCGAGCGACGAGCCCGCCTTGAGCAGCCGCCCCGCGTTGTCGGGGAAGATGTCGGCGTTGCGCCCCACCTCGTGGACCGGGAACCGGGTGGCGTCGGCGGGGTCGGCCCCCTCGGGGACCACCGCTCCGTAGGTCATGTGGTGGAAGACGTAGCGCCCGCCCACGGTGTCGCCGGTGCCGTCGGGCGGGATGTCGTTGAACTCCTTCACCTCGACGGCGGCGACGTAGCGGTCCTCGGTGAGCCCGATGGGGACGGTCCCGAGGTTGGTCCACTTGTCGGGGCCGGCCGCGGGCACGGTCACCACCGGCGACTCGACGATCAGGTCCGGCTCGCCGATCTCCCACTCGTTCTCGTCACCGAAGTCGATGGGCGGCGGCATGTCCGAGGGGTCGCCGAGGGGCGCGCCGGCGTCGACCCAGCGGCCGATGAGCTCGATCTCCTCCTCGCTCAGCGAGATGTCGTTCTTGTAGTGCTGGATGCCGATGTCGCGCTCGATGAACCACGGCGGCATCGCGCCGCGCTGGTTGCGCAGGGCGGTCCGCGTCTTGATGGCCCGCGCGTAGGGGCGCACCTCGGCGTAGGTGAGCAGCGACATCGGGGCCACCGACGCGGGGCGGTGGCACTGCTGGCAGCTCTGCTGGAGGATCGGCGCGATGTCGCGCGCGAAGGTGACCTCGGCGTCCGCCGGAGCCGACTGCGCGCTCGCGGCCGACGGGGCCATGAGCAGAAGACCGACGACGCCGGCGACCAGAAGGCCCGAAACACGCATGGCGCTCATCGCAGACTCTCCTTCGAAGACACGGGCCGACCGCATGCAGATTCGACCCGATAGTATCCCTCTACTGCAGTTCCGCCCGCAACTGCAGACGAGGCGCGCCGCCGCCGCGGCCTCGTCCCGCTCGATCCCGACCCCGGGCCGGAGATGGTCCCCCAGTAGCGGAACAGGCAGGAGACCTTGCCGAAGAACGCCCGGTTGGTCCGCTGGTACGCCATCATCGGGAACAGCACGCTGTCGGTGGCCTCCGACCCAGGCGCTCCCTCCACCGGCGCGATCTGCACGAAGTCGGTGACGTGGGTCGCGGTCTCCCACACCGAGTCGTCGAGCCGGCCGTCGATCGCCGGGGGGCTGGCGGTCCGCGTCAGCGCCACCGTCGGCCGCTCGAAGAGGCCGGGCGCGAACCCGCCCCCGCCGGTCCGCCGCGGCGGAGACCCGCGGCGGCGGTGGCCGTACGGGTGCGGCGGTCGGTGGAAGCAGGTAGTCTCCTGTGATGTGAAGTGCCCGGAAGCGTCGAGCCGGGTACGCAGAGCGGCTCGGCGCGTAGCCCGCTATTCTAGCAAACTCGCGGGCGTCGGCCGGCCGTGGTAAAACCGCCCCCGGGCCCCGGCCGGACTGTCGACGCGGAGCCTGCGCCGCAGAAGCCGCCGGCTCCTCCAGGGCTTGGCCGGGCGCCGACCGGGACCGTCACGCGACGACCGACGAGCCGGCCGCCCCGGCGGGGCGGGTTGGCAGCCGCCCCCGGCGGACGGCCCCGACGCCGCGCACGCCGCGGCCCCACGAACGGCATCGCCGTGCCTGTCCAACCTCCTCCGTCGGGCCCGCCGCTGGTCGCCCTGCTCGGCCCGACCAATACCGGCAAGACCCATCGCGCGGTCGAGCGGCTGCTCGAGCACCGCACCGGCATGATCGGCCTGCCCCTGCGCCTGCTCGCCCGGGAGGTCTACGACACCCTGACGGTGCGGGCCGGCGAGCAGGCGGTGGCGCTGGTCACCGGCGAGGAGAAGCGCGTGCCGGCCGCCCCCCGCTACTGGGTGTGCACGGTCGAGGCGATGCCCCTGGACCGGACCGTCGACTTCCTCGCCGTCGACGAGATTCAGCTCGCCGCCCACCCCGAGCGGGGCCACGTCTTCACCGACCGGCTGCTGCATGCCCGAGGCCGGCGCGAGACCTGGTTCCTGGGCTCGAACACGGTGCGGGGCATGGTGACGGCGCTGGCGCCCGACGTCACCGTCCGCGGCCACACCCGGCTCTCGACCCTGCGCCACCGGGGCCGCCTGAAGGTGGGCGGGCTGCCGCCGCGCACCGCCGTCGTCGCCTTCTCGATGGCCCGGGTCTACGACCTCGCCGAGCGGGTGCGGGCGCGCCGCGGCGGCGCCGCGGTGGTGCTCGGCGCCCTGTCCCCCCGCGCCCGCAACGCCCAGGTCGCCCTCTACCAGAGCGGCGAGGTCGACTTCCTCGTGGCCACCGACGCCATCGGCATGGGGCTGAACCTCGACGTCGACCACGTCGCCTTCGCCGAGCTCACCAAGTTCGACGGCCGCACGAGCCGCAACCTCGACCTCGTCGAGCTGGGCCAGATCGCGGGACGGGCCGGCCGCCACCTGAACGACGGCACGTTCGGCGCCCTCGCGCCGATGGAGGACCTCGCCCCGCGCGTAGTCCGGGCCGTCGAGAGCCACCGCTTCCCCGCCGCCCGCAGCGTGATGTGGCGCAACCGCGAGCTCGACTTCTCGGGCCTCGACGCCCTCATCGCCTCGCTCCACCGGCGGCCGGACCGGCCCGGGCTGCGGCTGGCGACGCGCGGCGCCGACCGCGACGCCCTGTGCGGCCTCGCCCTCGACCCCCTCGTCCGCGACCGCGCGCGGGACGAGCCGGGCGTCCGGCTCCTGTGGGACGTATGCCAGATTCCCGACTACCGGCAGCTCGTGCTGGAGGACCACGCGGCGCTGCTCGGCGACGTCTTCCGCCAGTTGACGGGCCGGTCGGGCCGGCTCTCCGCCGACTGGCTCGCGGAGCGCATCGGCCGCCTCGACCAGACCGCCGGGGACGTCGACGACCTGCTGACGCGGCTCGCGTTCATCCGCACCTGGACGTACATCGCCCACCGCCCCGCCTGGGTCGCCGACCCCGGCCACTGGCAGGCGCGCACGCGGGCCATCGAGGACCGGCTGAGCGACGCCCTGCACGAGCGGCTGGTGGAGCGGTTCGTCGACCCCCGCCGCAACGCCCCCCGGGAGGCCCGCCCCCGCGACGACGCGGGGCGGCGCGACGCCGGCCCGTTCGCGGTCCTCGCCCGGCTCGTGCCCGACGCGTCCCCCGCGTCGGCACGCCCCGCGGGCTGGCTCGAGCAGCTCATCGACGCGCCGCACGAGGGCATCGAGATCGACGCGGCGGCGCGCATCCGTTTCGCGGGAAAGCTGGTCGGGCGCCTGGTGCGGGGTGCCGATCTCCTGCGCCCGAACGTGGTGCTGTCCGACGGGGTGACCACCTCGCGGGGCCTCCGGCAACGGGTCGAACGGCGCCTGG
>JAJEFC010000062.1 GCA_022820675.1 Vicinamibacteria bacterium
CGGCGGCGACGAGCCGCGTGTTGACCTGCCCCGCGAGCATCGCCACCACGACGTCGAGGGTCGGGGCGTCGGTGACCCGCAGGCCGTCGACGGCCCGCTTGGCGATGCCGCGCCGCGCCAGCTCCGCGTCGACCTCGCGCCCCCCGCCGTGCACCACCACGAGGGCGGCCCCGGCGGCGAGGCGGCCGATGGCCGCGGCCACGTCGCGGCGCTGCTCCGGCTCCGCGAGGAGCTCGCCGCCCAGCTTGAGGACGACCCTGCCCGTCGGGGTCATGACAGCCCGGTCGCCTCGCCGAGGCCGAAGGCGACGTTCAGGTTCTGGATGGCCTGCCCCGCCGCTCCCTTGACGAGGTTGTCCAGGCACGCCACGAGCACGAGGCGCCGCGAGGCGGCGTCGAGCTTCCAGCCGATGTCGCACAGGTTGGTGTGGGTGACGTGCTTGATCTCGGGCAGGGCGTCGCCGGTGAGGCGGACGAACGGCGCATCGGCGTAGGCCTGCTCCAGCGTGTCGGCCACCTGCGCGGCGCTCGCGCCCGGCCGGGTGCGCACGTAGATGGTCTCGAGGATGCCGCGGTCGAGGGGCACGAGATGGGGCGTGAACGTGACCGGCCGCCCCAGCTCCTGCTCGATCTCGGCGCCGTGGCGGTGGGCGAGCACGCCGTAGGCGGCGACGCTGCCGTGGCACTCCGAGAAGTGCGTGCGCTCCGTCGGCTTCTTGCCGGCCCCGGAGATGCCCGACTTGGCGTCGATGATCACGTCGCCGCCGTCGTCGAGGAGGCCGGCGTCGCGCAACGGCCGCAGGGCCAGCAGCGCCGCCGTCGGGTAGCATCCCGGGCAGGCGACGAGGCGCGCGTCCGGCAGCGCCTCGCGACAGTGCTCGGTGAGGCCGTAGACCACCGGCTCGTCCATGTCCGGGGTGGCTGGATACCAGTGGCGGCGCTCGGCCGCGTCGCGCAGCCGGAACGTGCCGGAGAGGTCGAACACCCGGACCCCGCGGGCCACGAGGTCGGGGCCGACCTCCGCCGCGACCGCGTCCGGCAGGGTCAGGAACACTGCCCGGGTCTCCGCCGCCAGCCGGTCCAGGGAGAGCGGGGTCACGTCGCCGTCCCAGATGCGCGCGAGCGCGGGCAGGCGGCGCACGCCCTCCGCGGATCCCGATCCCATGGCCGCCGTGACGGTGACGGACGGATGGCGTGCGGCCAGCCTGAGCAGCTCCTGGCCGGCGTACCCGGTGGCGCCGGCGACCCCGACGGCAAGCGTAGACGACATTGTGCATATTTATACACCGCAGCCGGCCACGCCGTCAACGCGGAGGCGCCCTTCATCGCCCGCCCCGCGCCGCCGGGCTTGCCGACGGTGGCGCCGGCCCCGCCCCGACGTTCGGAATTCCGGGTGCGGCCGGGATGGCGGCCGGGGTGGCCGGATGAGCCATGTGGCGGCTGTGCAGATGGCGGCTGCGGGTGGGATGGCGGCTATGGACGCTGACGGGAATCACCCTGCCACGTACCCAGCGCGGGAACCCTGGAAAACGGGCTGTATCTGGAGGCAGTCGGCAACTTCACGTCGATCACTGTCCTATGGGCGGGATAGCGGCTATTGGGCGGGATCGGGGCCGTGGGCGGGATGGTGGCTGGGGCGGGATGGTGGCTGGGGGCGGGATGGCGCGGCCGGGGGCGGGTTCGGGTGTCGAGGCGGTGACCGGCGGCCCCCCCGGCGCCACTTGACATCGAATCGCGGGGATGTATATAAATCCAACGCGTGAATAAACATGAAGGGCCGCCGCCAGTCCGCGATACTCGAGCTCGTCTCCGCCCGGCCGGTCCGCAGCCAGGACGCCCTGCGCCGGTTGCTGGCGGCGATGGGCATCCAGGCGACCCAGGCCACGATCTCCCGTGACGTCAAGGAGCTCGGGCTCGTCAAGCGCTCCGCCGACGGCGCCTATCAGTCGGCCCGGGGACCGGCGGCGCCGCCGGCGATCCCCGACGAGCGGGTCCGCCGGGCGGTGGCCGAGTACCTGCGGCACGTCGAACGGGTGCAGCAGCTTCTCGTGCTCAAGACCGACCCCGGGCAGGCGCAGCCGCTGGCGTTCGCGCTCGACCACGCGGCGTGGCCGGAGATCGTGGGGACGGTTGCGGGCGACGACACGATTCTCGTCGTCCTCCGGACCGAGGGCAGCGCCCGGACGGTGGGCCGTCGGGTCGAAGGGTGGGTGACTGGCCAGGAGCCTGCGTCCCAGGAATCTGCGCCGTAGATCGGCGCGGAGGGTCGGTCGGCGGAGCCGCGAGACGGCGGTTGCCGAGGCAGAGGAGAACAAAGGTAGATGGAGCGTGTGATACTCGCGTATTCGGGCGGCCTCGACACGTCGGTCGCGATTCCCTGGCTGGCCGAGAAGTACGACGCCGAGGTCGTGGCCGTGACCCTGGATCTCGGGCAGGGGAAGGAGCTCGACGATGTTCGCGAGCGCGCGATGGCGGTGGGCGCCATCCGCTGCCACGTCCTCGACGTCCGCACCGAATTCGCCGACGAGTACGTCCTCCCCGCCCTGCAGGCGGGGGCGCTCTACGAAGGGCAGTACCCGCTGGCGACGGCGCTCGGCCGCCCCCTGATCGCGAAGCGCCTCGTCGAGATCGCGGAGATGGAGTCGGCGTCGGCGATCGCCCACGGGTGCACCGGCAAGGGCAACGACCAGGTGCGCATAGACGTGTCGGCGCGGGCGTTGAACCGGGCCATCCGGGTCATCGGACCGGCCCGCGAGTGGGGCATGTCTCGTCCCGCCGAGATCGAGTACGCCCGGGAGCGCGGCATTCCCGTGCCCGCCACCGTCGGCAGCCCCTACAGCACCGACCTCAACCTGTGGGGCAAGTCCATCGAGTGCGGGGTGCTGGAGGACCCCTGGGCCGAGCCCCCGGAAGAGGTCTACACCCTGACGAAGTCGCCGGCCGTTGCGCCCGATGCGCCCGCCTACGTGAGCCTCGACTTCGAGCGCGGGGTTCCGACCGCCGTCAACGGCGTGACGATGCCCCTCGTCGAGCTCATCGCGAGCCTCGAGACCATCGCCGGCGCCCACGGCGTCGGGCGCATCGACATGTGCGAGAACCGGCTCGTGGGCATCAAGTCGCGGGAGATCTACGAGGCCCCCGCCGCCGTCGTGCTGCACGCCGCCCACCGCGAGCTGGAGAGCCTGGTCGTCCCGCGCGACCTCGATCGCATCAAGACCGGTCTCGCCCCGGTGTACGCCGACCTCGTGTACAACGGCCTGTGGTTCACCCCGACCCGCCGCGCCATCGACGCCCTCGTCGCCGACGTGCAGCAGCGGGTCACCGGCACCGTCCGCCTGAAGCTGTTCAAGGGCGACTGCCGGGTGGTCGGGCGCAAGTCGCCGCACGCCCTCTACGACGAGGCGCTCGCGACCTACGACGAGGGCGACCAGTTCGACCACACCGCGGCCGAGGGCTTCATCCGAATCTGGGGGCTGCCGGTCGAGCTCGCGGCGGCGAAGGCCGAGCCGGCCGAGGCCGCCGAGGCCGCCCCGGCGAAGGCCGCGCCCGTCTCCTAGATCGTCGCCCATGGCTCCGCTTGGCGCCCGACCAGTCCCGCGGGAGTCCGCGCCGTCGCGGCGCAGACTCCTGGACGGATTCCGCACGGCATGACGCATCTGTGGTCCGGCCGGTTCGACGGCGCGCCCGACGAGGAGGTCTTCGCGTTCCAGGCGTCGTTCGCGTTCGACCGGCGGCTGTTCGAGGACGACGTCACCGGCAGCCTCGCGTGGGCGGAGGCCCTCGCCGGCGCCGGCGTGCTGTCGGCCGGGGACGCGGCCGCGATCCGGGACGCCCTCGTCGAGATCCGCGACCGGGGACGCGGCGACCCCGCGTTCGTCGACGGGCCGGACGAGGATGTCCACGCCTTCGTCGAGCGCAAGCTGATCGAGCGCGTCGGCGACGCCGGGAAGCGGCTGCACACGGGCCGGTCTCGGAACGAGCAGGTGGCCCTCGATCTCCGCCTCTACCTGCGCCGGCGCATCACCGTCATCCAGCGCGAGGTGGTGGCCCTCGTCGACGCCCTCGCGGCTCGGGCGGCGTCGGCGGGCACGGCGCTCATGCCGTCGTACACGCACCTGCGGCGGGCCCAGCCCATCCTCGTTGCGCACTATTTCCTCGCCCACGCCGCCGCCCTGCGCCGCGCCCACCGGCGCTTCGAGATCGCGCGCGACGAGGCCGACGCGCTGACCCTCGGCTCGGGGGCCATCGCCGGGTCGAGCTACGACGTCGACACCGCCGCCCTCGCCCGGCGCCTCGGGTTCTCGCGGGTGGTCGCCAACAGCCTCGACGCCACCGCCGACCGCGACTTCGTGTCCGGCTTCCTGCACGCCTGCGCCGGCGTCATGGTCCACCTGAGCCGGCTCGCCGAGGACCTCGTCATCCTGACGAGCGAGGAGTTCGGGTTCCTGGGGCTGTCCGACGCCGTCACCACCGGCAGCAGCCTGATGCCGCAGAAGAAGAACCCCGACCCCCTCGAGCTGGTGCGGGGCAAGACGGGCCGGGTCATCGGCCGGCTCGCCGGCTGGCTGGCCACCACGAAGGGGCTCGCCAGCGGCTACAACAAGGACCTGCAGGAGGACAAGGAGGCGGTCTTCGACGCCGAGGACACGGTGATGGGCTCGCTGCGCGCCGCCGCCGCCGTCGTCCGCACCCTCACTCTCGACCCGGCACGCACCGGCGCGGCGGCCTCGGGGCTCGCGCTCGCCACTGACGTCGCCGACCTGCTGGTGGCCCGGGGCGTCCCGTTCCGCGAGGCGCACGAGGTGGTGGGGCGCATCGTCCGCGATCTCCTCGCGGAGGGGCGCGACTTCGCGTCGCTGACGCCGGACGAGTGGCGGGGGTACCACGAGCGCCTCGACGCGGACAGCGCGGCCCGGATCACCGCGCGCGGCTCCGTCGAGGCCCGCCGGACCCCCCAGTCGACGGGGCCGGAGGCGGTGGCGGCGGCGCTCGGCGAGACCCGCCGCTGGATCGACGCGGCGGGTCGCTGAACCCCCGGTCGACGGGCCCCGAGGCGGTGGCGGCGCTCGTCGAGACCCGCCGCCGGATCGACGCTACGGCCGGCCGAGCCGCTCCGCGCGACGGGGCTGTTTGCGCGGGGAGACACGGGGCCGTTTACGCGAGGGGACGAGAGTAGTAGAATGGCTCTACCGCTGCATCGCCGACCGCCGGAGCCGCCCTGCAACGAGGGTTTCGTGGCCCGGTCGTCGGCGTTTCCGTCCTTGCAGCGCAACGCGAATCTTTCCTGAAGCGACGGAACTGGTGGTTCACGTTTTCGCAACTCGGAACATCCGTCCGGCAGACGGGGCAGGGAGCCCGTGGTGAAGTCCAGCGTTGCACCTTTCGAGTGCAGCGGGGTCTTCCGGCGCGCGGCGTGTGGCCTCGGGGGCGGCGTTCCGCCTCGTCGATGAACGGCGGAACCAGAAGACCGGATGCCGTGCAACCGGGGAACGACGCGGTTGGGCGCCGCGTCGCGCCGGCCGCGCGTAGCCGGGCTCTTGCCGGGGGGCGTCGGCATGCGTGACGCGGGTCCGGGGCAGCCCCCATCGCTGTTCGCATCAGTCGTTGGCACTTCGAGCGACCGTCGAACCATCCCACCAATCTGAACCAACCTGAGAGGGATTCATGGAGCAGCGCCGGGTGCGCCTGGGTGACGTCCTGGACGACTACTGTCCACGCGAGCGCCGGGTGACCAATCATGCCGTCGTGGCCATCGTCGACAGCGACATCAAGCTGACCCGATGCACGACGTGCGACACCGAGCACCCCTACAAGGAAGCGCGCGTGCCACCGCGCCGGCAGACGCGATTGGCGGCGGCCCTCTCGAACGCGGGCGCCGACGGGGGGCTGATTGCCGCGCCGGCGACTCAGCCGGCGTCGAAGTCGCCGCCCCCGGCCGCCACGCCCCCGGCTGCTGCGTCCTCGGCCGTTGCGTCCCCGGCCGCCGCGGCCCGGGACGCTGCGTCCGCGGGCGTCGCGCCCCCGGCTGCCAGACCCCTCGCTCCCGGTTCGCCGGGTGTCGCGCCCCCGGCTGCCA
>JAJEFC010000342.1 GCA_022820675.1 Vicinamibacteria bacterium
GTTGGGCCTCGATGTCCCGGAAGATCGCTTCAACGTCGTAATCGAACCGCGCGGCGTGCTCGTCGCGCACCGCCCGGAGTTCATCGATGATCGGGTCGGTCTGCGTCTCTGCCATGGCGTGTCTCCACCAGTTCGCTAGGCGTGCAAATGACCGGCGGTCCGAAGCCTGACTGCCGACACACGTCTTCGATTCGGGAGCGCATCGTCGCATTGGCGATGTGACGAAAGTTCCACGTCACCAAGTAGTCGACGCCGTTCGCAGCCGCGATTGCGATGTGCGCCGCATCTTCGGCCGCGCCGCGCGGTACCGCCCCTTGGTCGAGCAGCTTCTCGGTCAGTTCGACCGCTGGCCCCCTCGCGTCGAGCAGCGGAAGCGTTCCCAGGATTCCCAGACGAGCACGCGCGGCCTCGGGATCGCCGGTTCGCGACTCGGAAACCACGAGCGCCGACGCGTAGAGTACGAAACGATCCCGGGCGCCGCGCCACCAGTCGCGCGTTACCTCCTGATAGGCCGCGACCACGACATCCCGGGAGGGCCGGGCAGTGAGGTAGCTGACGACCGACGTCTCGACGTATACGGTAGGGTTCATCGCCGCCTCGTGGCGTCATGCGCCCATCCTCGCCGGACGGCCGCTGTTCAGAGCGGTCGTCAGGATCGCCGCGATCCGTCTGGCGATATTGAGCGTTTCGTTCTGGAGGCCGATCTCAAGTTCGGAAAGCGTCAGGTTCTCCATGGGTCGTCCGGGCGCGGAGGAGGCGTCGCGAAGGCGTTGATCTGGCGAACCCGCAGTGGTGGTACGGTGCCCTGGCGCTGGGCCGCTCGGGCGAGCTGCCGCCAGGTGAACGCGCCTTCCGTATGGGCGTTGACGAGGTCCTCGAAGGAGGCTTCGTTGATGAGCACGGTGGCTATGGACCGTTGGCGGTTCGTGGGGTCGTCGGCGCGCAGGGCGTCGTAGAGCTCGACGCTGGTCGGGCGGACGCGCCAGCCGGAGCAGGCGCCGCCGAGCAGTCCTCGGATGGTCCGGGAGTAGGGACCGGTGGCGTCGGGGTCCGCGTCGAGACGAACCGCGGCGAGGTCGTCGCCCGTGGCGTACTCGTCGGGGAAGGCGTCGATCGGGGCGAGGGTGGGCCGTGTGGCAGCAGCGTGGCGTCGGCGCTCCGTCTCTGCCTTGCTCCAGGCCCAGGTCTCCGTCTTCCGTGGATCGGCGGTTTCAGGGCGGAGGAAGGTCGCTGGGTCCCGGCACGGTCCTGGACTCTGACGGATATCCATTGGTCACTCGGGCAAAGCGAACACGAACAAGTTGTTCCCCTGGCTGGGCGTCAGCTCGGGGGTGAGGTTGACGAACCGCTGGGTGCCCGTGCTGACCGCCACGTACTGCCGGCCGTCGACGGCGTAGGTGATCGGGAAGCCCGACACCGACGAGCCGAGGTTGACCTCCCAGAGCACCTCGCCGGTCTCCTGGTCGAAGGCGCGGAAGCGGCCGTTGACGTCGCCGCCGAAGACGAGGCCGCCGCCGGTGGTGACGAGCGACATGGTGGCGGCGCGCTGCTCGTGGACCCAGGCGGTCTCGCCGGTCTCGGCCGAGATGGCCCACACCGCGCCGACCTGGTCGGTGCCCGGCGCGATCTCGGGGCGCCAGTTGATGGCGTAGATGGAGGTGCTCTCGGGGCCCTCGGCGATCATCTGCGCGCAGACGTTGCGCAGCGGGAAGTACATGGTGTTGGTCAGCGGGCTGTAGGCGCCGGCCTCCCAGTCCTTGCCGCCGCTGGCGTGGGGGCAGGTGAGCACCTGCTGCCCCGCCCCGGTGAAGATGAGCTCGGGGTTCTCGGTCACCGCCCCCGACGCGCCGTCGATGTGGCTGATGACGTTCTGGGTGATGGTGGGCCTGGCCCACAGGAACTCGCCGGTCTCGCGATCGAGGGTGTAGACGACGCCGGTCTTGCCGGGGATGCCGGTGACGACCCGGCGCGTATCGCCCGGCTGCACGCGGGGGTTGATCCAGTCGACGTCGGCGGCGTCGGGGGCGACCGCGGTGTCGACGAGCAGGCGCTCGAAGGGATGGTCGAGATCCCAGTGGTCGTTCAGGTGCTGGTAGTACCAGGCGATCTCGCCGGTGTCGGCGTCGAGGGCGAGGGTCGAGTTGTGGTACAGGTGCCGGAGGTCGGCGCCGCCGATCAGGAACTTCGGGGCGGGCGAGGTGACCGACGTCCCGATGTAGAGCAGGTTCAGCGCGGGGTCGTAGCTCGGGACCATCCACGCCCCGACGTGCCGGCGCTCCTCGAACGGCACTCCGCCCCAGGTCTCGTCGCCGGGCTCGCCGGGCGCGGGGATGGTGCGCCGCCGCCACAGCTCCTCGCCGGTGTGGGGGTCGTGGGCGGTGATGACGCACGCGTCGGGCCCGCCGGCCGGCATGCAGCTCCGGCCCGAGACGACCTTGCCGTCGGCGACGATGGGCCCGGAGCTCTGGGTCGCGGGATGGGTCCGGTAGTCGAGCACCTGCGTCTCCCACACCATCCGGCCGGTCTCGGCGTCGAGGGCGAAGATGTGGTCGTCGGCGCTGGTGTCGAGGATGGTGGAGCCGTAGATTGCGATGTTCCGGTTGTTCTCCCAGAGGGTGTTGAAGACGTAGTCGCCGATGTCGTCGGGCACCTCGCGGCGGTGCTCCCAGACGAGATCGCCGGTGACGGCGTCGATGGCCTGGATGACGTCGGCGGGATTCGGCATGTAGAGAACGCCGCCGTAGGCGAGCGGCGTGCCCTGCTGGCGCCCCTCGGTGAGGGCGCGCGACCACACCATGCGCAGGTCGCCGACGTTGTCGCGGTCGATCTGGTCGAGGGGGCTGTAGCCCCAGCCGTCGAGGGTGCGGCGCCACATCAGCCAGTCGCCGGGCGCGGGGTCCTGCAGCATGGCGTCGGTGACCGGCACGAACCCGGCGTCTTCATCGGGCTGCCCGGCGGCGGCGAGCGGCGCGGACGCCGCGACGGCGAGCACTGTCAAGAAGAGTCCAAGGCGCTGTCGGAACATCGCAAGTCTCCTCACGGAGTCGAGTCAGCCGCGCACAGGACGACGCGAGCCTACGCCGTGAATTCGTAGACCAGGCCGCCATCGGGAACGCCGTCGAGCTGTAGCGCAACCCTGCCCGCGCCCGGTCCGTAGACCGCCCGGTACCGTGCCCGGACGAGGGCGAGGTCGAAGACGTACGACGCCGTAGGAAATGCCTCGCACGTGTCGCCGTTCGCGTCGTGCCGGAGCACGGCAGGCAGCCCCACCGGCGACGACTCCGTGAACGAGGCGGCGATGACGAGCGTGAATTCGTGCGTCCTGCAGCCGCCGGCGTACGACGCCGAGATCGTCAGCGTGTCACCGGCGACAGCCGCGCTGTTCAAGACGAAGTCGTCGTCTCCCAACCTCGCGTCGGCGCCCGCCAAGACTACTCGGCCTCCCTGCGAGGGGGCCGGTGATGTCCCGTCCGTCCTGCGAACGGACACGGACGTGGGTCCTCCAGGCGCGTGGGTCTCCCCGCAACCGGTCGCGGTGAGCAGGACCAGCAGCGTTGCGCACGCCACGGGCAACTCGCGGCGCATCACTCGTGGTCCTCCCTGCGGACTCCGGGCACGTGCCCACGCCCGCGGAGCTCTCGAAGCGCACCGTCCGGCAGCGTATCACACACCCCGACCACGTCCTGACGGTCCTGACGGATGGCTCGCCCCGCCGCCGACCCCGAGCCGAGGCCGATTGGGAGAGTCTCCCGAGGCCGCGGCATATGCCCGCGAACCGACCCGGCTGCCGCTGGAAGTGATCGACGAGCTGTCGCCCACGTTCCGCAAGGTGGTACGGCCGCGGGACGTAGACGACCGCCCGCCCCGGAGGTTCCGCCGGTTGCACATCTCCACCCGAAACGTGATGGCGACCGGATCACCATCACGAAGACCATTCAGGGTCGAGCTCTGCCGCCGGAGACCTACCCCCGCAGGAGGTCGGTAAGCGTGCCGCGGCAGGGGAAGATGACGTCGATGTCCGTGCTCATCCGGTGGCGCCAGCGGGCGGCGAGCACGGTTCCGCCGCCGAGGTGAGGGGGAATGACCGGCTCGTTTTCGCCGGTCGGTCCAATCCGGTGGATCACGTCCCGCGTGGCGGCCCAGACTTCGGCGGCGGGTCGAGGCAGAGTCAACTCGTTCACGGTCGGGCTCGCGCGAAGCGGGCGAACGAGCGTATGCGGCCCGGCGTCACGCCTCCCCTTCGGTGCACTGCGCGGGCCAGTTGCCGCCAGGTGAATGCCCCCTCGAGGTGCGCGAGTACGACTTCGTCGAAGGTGGATTCGTTCAGAACCACGGTCATCGCGTCGAGCTGGCGTTTCGTCGGCTCGGACGCGCGCATGGCGTCGTACACCTCGCGCGCCGTGGGAGGTCTCCGCCAGCCGCAGCAGCGTCGACGTATGACGCTGCGGATCGTCCGCGAGTCGGGGCCCATCTCGGCGGGGTCGGCGCTCGGGCGAAATCTGACGAGCGTGTCGGCGGCCGTGTAGTCGTCGGGGAACGCCTCCGGCGGCGGCAGGCGCACGGGGAGGGTCTCCGGCGGTCGGGTCAGGGAACCGTGTGCGTCGCGCATGTTGGTTCTGCGCTCGATTATCGCGTACGGTTGCTCGAGCGGCCCTCGGCGGACCCGCGCTATCGTGACGTCGTTAGCCGCAGGGTACCGGCCCGGCTTCGACAGGGAGGTCGTCCAGCATTGGACGACGGGTTGCCGCGAGACCGACATGGACTCTGACGGACGCTCATTGGCTATTCGGGCAAGCCGAACACGAAGAGGTTGTTCCCGAAGCTCGGCCGGATCTCCGGGGTCAGGGCGAGGAACGCCAGCGGGTTGCCCCCCACGCCGGTGCTGGCCGCGACGTACTGTCGGCCGTCGACCTCGAAGGTGATGGGGAAGCCGGTCAGGGGCGAGCCGAGGTTGATCTCCCAGAGCACCTCGCCGGTCTCGTGGTCGAAGGCGCGGAAGCGCCCGTTCGCGTCGCCGCCGAAGACCAGACCGCCCCCGGTGGCGACGAGCGACGTCGTGGCCGCGCGCTGGTCGTACCGCCACGCCGTCACGCCGGTCTCGGCCGAGATGGCGTGCACGGCCCCGACCTGGTCGGTGCCCGGCGCGATCTCGTTGCGCACCGCGAGCGAGTAGAGCTCCAGGGCCAGCGTCTCGGCGCTCTCGACCACCATCATCCGCGCGCACGTGTTCCGCAACGGGAAGTACATCAGGTTCGTGAGGGGGCTGTAGGCGCCGGCCTCCCAGTCCTTGCCGCCGTTGTAGGTCGGGCACGCGAGCACCTGCTGTCCGCGGCCGGTGAAGACGAGCTCGGCGCTCTCGGTCACCGCGCCGGTGGCGCCGTCGATGTCGGCGATGACATTCTGGGTGATGGTGGGCGTGGCCCAGAGGAACTCGCCCGTGACCCGGTCGAGGGTGTAGACGACGCCGGTCTTCCCGGGAATGCCGGTCACCACCTGCCGCACGTCGCCGGGCCGGATGCGCGGGTTGATCCAGCTCACCGCGGACGGGTCGGGCGCCACCGCGGTGTCGACCAGCAGCCGCTCGAACGGGTGGTCGAGGTCCCAGTGGTCGTTCAGGTGCTGGTAGTACCAGCGGATCTCGCCGGTGTCGGCGTCGAGGGCGAGGGTCGAGTTGTGGTACAGGTGCTGGTTCTCGGCGCCGCCGAGGAGGAACTTGGGGGCCGGCGACGTGACCGACGTCCCGACGTAGACCAGGTTCAGCGCGGGGTCGTAGCTCGGCACCATCCAGGCCCCGACGTGGCGCCGCTCCTCGAACGGCACGCCGCCCCACGTCTCGTCGCCCGGCTCGCCGGGGGCGGGGATGAGCCGCGTCCGCCACACCTCCTCGCCGGTCCGCGCATCGTGCGCGACGACGACGCACGCCTCGGGGCCGCCCTCGGGCATGCAGCCGCGGCCGGAAACGGCCTTGCCGCCGGCGACGATGGGGCCCGACGACTGGTGGGCCGGGTTCACCCTGTAGTCGAGGATCTGCGTCTCCCACGCGAGCCGGCCGGTCGCCGCGTCGAGGGCGTACGCGTAGTCGTCGGCGCTGGTCGAGACGATCAGGTCGCCGTAGATGGCGATATTCCGCTTCGCCTCCGACAGACCTGCCGCGACGTGGTCGTCGAGGTCGTCGGGCCGCGCCCGGCGGTACTCCCAGAGCAGGTCGCCCGTGACCGCGTCAATCGCCTGGATGACGTCGCGCGGGTTCGGCATGTAGAGCACCCCGCCGTAGGCCAGCGGCGTGCCCTGCTGACTGCCCGCGCCGAGCGCGCGCGTCCACACCATGCGCAGTTCGCCGACGTTGTCCCGATCGATCTGGTCGAGCGGGCTGTAGCCCCAACCGTCGGGGGTGCGGCGCCACGTCAGCCAGTCGCCGGGCGCGGGGTCTTGCAGCATCGCGTCGGTGACGGGGACGAAGCCGGCGTCTTCATCGGACTGCGCCGTAGCGGCGAGCGGCGCCAGCGCACCGAGGGCAAGCACCGCAAGGGAGAGTCCAGGCCGCTGTCGGAACATCACAAACTCCTCCGGGAAGTCGAGCCCGGCCTTGGGCCGGCAGACGTCGCGGAGCATGGTACCATGCCGACCCGTCGCCGGCCGGCTCCAGCACGTTGACGGGGCGCAGCCTCCTCGGGTACGTTGAGGATCAGCGCCCATGCAGGTCTTCATCAGCTATTCCCCATTCCGACTCGACCCTGGCGGCCCGCGTGTCCGCGGCGCTCCGGAAGACCGGTCTGAACGTGTGGGACCCCGAGGTCCACCTGCTCCCGGGCGACAACTGGCCGGCCCAGGTGGGCCGCGCTCTCGAAGAGTCCGACGCCATGGTCGTTCTCTTGACGCCCAACTCCGTGAGCTCGCCGCACGTCAAGGCCGAGATGGCGTACGCGCTGGGCTCGAAGAACTACAGCAACCGGCTGATTCCCGTCGCGGTCGGCGGCCGCGATCAGCTTCCGACGGGCGAGATTCCCTGGATAGTCCGAAAGATGCCCTGGGTGGATCTGCCGAACCCGGAAACCGGCGATCCCGAGGTCAAGCCCATCGCCGATGCGCTCCTCGGCCGGACCTGAGCCTGCGCAGGCAATCCTGCCTCGCCATCGGTGGAGATCCTGTGAGCTTCTGTACACGCGAGCGCGAGCGCCAAGCACGGTTCCGCGAACAGTTGTCGCTACCTCCCTCCCCAAGGCATCAGCATCTGCTTGCCCCCGGCCACGCGGAAGAGAACCTCTATCCGACGTTGCGAGGCGAGAACGGGGCGTGCCGATTCTTCGGAAGCCGCGGGATCAAGTGGTGGCAGGACAAACGCAACGGTGACGATTGGAATGGCAAACGTCCGACCCTCAACATGACGAGTTCGCAGGTCGCATGTGTGAATTTCCTCTTGCCTCTGACCGAGATTCCCGAAGCGCTGCTCGCGATGTTGCGGGCCATTGACGACGACGTCAAGGGTTGGGTGCCGATCGAGGACGGGCGCATCCAGTCGCCGGTCGAGTTCGAATGGATCGGGCTGGATCATGCGCTGGAAGGCCCCGGAGTGAACACCCGGGGCGCGAACGCGACCAGCGTTGACGCCTACATGATCGCCCAGACACCAGCCGGACGGCGGGCGTATCTGTTGGAATGGAAGTACGTCGAGCAGTGTTCGCGCAAGAACTTGGGGGAAGGGAGCAAGGGCAGGACGAGGCGCCGGAGGTACGCGTCCCTGTACGGCGAGTCACCGAGCTTCAACGGACGGGTCCCGCTGGACGCTTGGTTCTTCGACCCCTTCTACCAGATTCTCCGACTTCGCTTGCTGGCCGACAGGATGGTCCACGGTCGTGAACTCGGCGTGTCCGAGGCGAAGGTGGTCGTCGTCGTGCCAGACGGGAACCAAGCTTACCGGGAACGGATCACGTCGTCTTGGTTCGCCAAGACCTTTCCGAACCGAACCGTCTCGGACGTTGTACGCGAGACCCTCCTCGACCCCGACAGCACCTATACCTCGGTTTCCCAGTCGACCCTCGCTGACGCGGTGCGCGAGCACTGCGCAGAAGCGGCGACTTCCTGGAGCGCCTACCACCGAGACCGTTACGGGTGGTGACGCAGAGGCCAGGGCTGATTCCACACGGGTCGCGCTGTTGAGATCATCGGTTTCTGCCCGCCGTGCACTCGCAACTGGATCCTGCTTCCCCGATCGACCACACCGACGCCCAGAGAGTCTGGCGAGCGGAGTTCAGCGCTCGGGGTCGAGGCTCCAACTCCTTGCCGGGGTTGGCGGAACGGGGGCCATGCGCCCCGTTTCCCATTCGATCGCGGGCAGCGACGGGTTCGCGACAGCACTCCGCGCGCACTCGAGCAGGCGGTCGCCGCCGAGAACGTTGTAGTAGAAGTACTCGTTCAGGCCGTTCAGCGCGAACCCGCGGTCGAGCTCGTCGGGCGCGAGCTCGACGCGATGGGGTCTGCCGTTCCTGGTCTCGGTCTCGATGATGGTCCGGTCGCCGTCGGTGTGGAGCGCTACTCGCTTGTAGATGGCGCCTTGTGCCGCCGCCGCAGCGCTCAGGCCCATCCTGTCCGCGTCGTCCTGCATCGACTCCGGCACGCCGAGCAGCTCCTCGGTGGCCTCAGGACCGAATCGGCCGTTGGCCTTCTCCCACGCCATGCACACCAGCTCCGCGGAGACGCGCGTTCTCGCGTTGACGGCGATCTCGACGGCGTGGGGGTCGAGCTGATCGGTCTTGATGACGTCGAAGACGTCGCGAACCGGGGCCTTGGCCGCCCGCTCCATCTTCCCGTGAAGTATCTGGGCGTTCGACAACACGACGAACGGTTCGCCGTCGACGATGGCCGTCTGTTGTGCACCGGCCGGTCGCGGCTGCAGTTTCGACACGTCGAGGAGGCCGGTACCGAAGTCGACCTTCAAGTGGCCGTCGCGGTACCTGGGTCTGCCGCCGAGCTTCGCGAGGGTTTCCTCGAGCCGCGGCCGCAGGTTGCCGAGGTTCGCTCCGGGTCCGATGGTGAGGTCAATGTCGAAGCTGTCGCGATGGTGGAATCTGGCCGCGAGCGTCGTTCCTCCGCCGAGACGGCACTCGTTGGGTGCGCCCGGCAGCTCCGCGAGGCACTCCGCAACGGGTTTCCTGACCAACCGCCACAGGGACCCGGCGGTGGTTCTCAGCGTGAGTACTTCGCCCAACGGTTGATCTCGCGGATTCGCTCGCCGCAGTCGAAGCCCGCCAAGTGCAGCGCGCGCACGAGTTCACGGTCCGTGTATGCCCGCTGCGCCCATGCCTCGAGGAGCTCGAAGAACGTCGCCTCGCGGCCCCAGGCGGACACGATCGCTCGTTGACGCGCGGTCGGACCCGTAGCTCGCACGGCGTCGTAGAACTCGCTGGCGGTGGGCCGCGTCTTCCAGCCGGCGCAACTACTCATCAGGCGAAAGTGCACGGCGTCGGCGTATCGGCCGGTTCGCGCGTTCGGGTCCTTGAGTCGCTCGAGGTCCCAGTCCGTCGCGGGGTCGTCGCTGAAGGCGGACGGCGGGAGGAGCGTCGCCGGCTCCGACGGATCGGGCTCTCGCAGTCGCCGCTCGATCTCCTGTTGTACTCGTGTGTACCCGTGCTCCGACGTGCCGTTGACAGCGGTGGGGGCGTCGCACAGAGAAACGGCCCGAGGCCAGCCGTGGCCGGCAGGCTCGTGCTCGACAGCACGGTTCACGCCCTTGACGTCGTTCATGATCGTTCGTTCCGCCAGCAACGTCGACGATGAGCCGGGTGGCTGGATTTCTGCGAGGTCGCCAGGATCATCATCGAACGCATGGGGCCGCGACTTGTCCTCACCCGACGCGATGATGATCCTCTCTCCCGCGCGCGACGACGGGCGGGCCAACCGGATCAGCGGTTTCGCTCGTACGGCGCGCCGGTCCCGGACGACCCCACGAAGAAGCGCGACCCGTCGGGGAAGGTGATGTCGCGCGCGTTCGCGGTGTTCGAGCCGTCCTTGGCGCCGAAGCCGTCGATGACGAGCTCGGTGCCGTTCGGGATGGAGTTCTTGTTGAGGCCGCGCCGCATCAGCGAGTTGGGGGCGCCGCACTCGATGGCCCAGGTCGTCACCGTGCCGTCGTCGGCGGTGACGTCGACGTGGATCCACGAGTGGGGGTTGATCCACTCGGTGCGCGACACCGTGCCCGTGAGCTGCAGGGGCCGGTTGGCGTCGAACTCGGCCGAGAAGGCGTGGTGCGCCGACGCCGGGGCGGCCGGCGCGAGGAGGACGAGGGCGCCGGCCGCAGCGATCAACGAGGTGGCAGTCTTTCTCATCGGTCTCACCTGATGGCGGTCACCTGTTCTCACCTGATGGGGTTCACCCGGATGTCGTCGAGGTCGGCGCCGGTCATGAGCGAGAGGTTGCGCCCGTTGCCCTCGTGACAGGCGTACTCGAACAGCATGTGCCCCTCGGGGGCCCGCCGCAGGGCGTCGAACTCGATGGTCCACGGCTGGGTGAAGACCTCGGGGTCCTCGATGGTCGCCCGGTAGCGGATGGTGTCGTCGTCGACCAGGGTGAAGCGCTCGACGACGTGCAGGTTGCCGCTGTGGAACGTCCCGTGCCCCGAGGTGAGGGCGCTCGCCGGCGCCCCCTCGGGGGGCGCGCCGTGGCCCACCGGCCACGTGTTGTCGGTGAAGTTGGTCACGTCGACGACGAGGGTGTCGCCCTCCCAGCGCCCGCGCGAGTCGCCCATGCCGAGGCGGATCTCGGGGTCGGGGTGGGAGCTGCCGTCGAGGGGGATGTAGCGCGAGTGGTGGTTCCACTCGTAGAGGATGACGACGTAGCCGGGCACCTGGAGGATCTGGTAGGTGTTGTAGCCCACCGGCAGGTGCGCGCGGGGCAGGGCGGCGGGGAGGCACTTGACGCGCGGGTCGAGGTGCTCCAGCTCGTCCTGCCGCGCCATCACCTCGCCGCGGCGCTCGGACGCCCACGGCTGGAAGGGAATGCGGCCGTCGGGCGGGTCGACGACCATCGGCCTCTGGACGCGCCCGGGGCGCGGCGGCGCGTCCGGATCCGGCTCGAAGAACCGGGAGAACGCCGCCCCCTGGCCGCGGTTGACGCCCTCCGCCTGTTGCCACGAGTCGTTCGCGGCGGTCTCCATCGGCTGGGACGCGCCGGGCAGGTAATAGCCGCGGAAGTCGGGGTCGCCCCACGGCGTGCGCGGGGGTTCGTAGTCGCCGTCCTGGCCCGCGGCGGCGGGCGCCGCCGCCAACGCGAAGAGCAGCGCCGCGCCGAAGGCTCGTCGAGCGCTCATCATCTTGCTCCTTCTCCCTGCTCGACCGCGATCTGCAGGAGGTGGTCGACGCAGTCGTAGTCGAGTATCTGCAGGCCCTCGTCCATTCGGCGGTAGAGCGTCATGCGCATGGTCCACGGCCGGGTGAACACGTTGGGGTCCGCGAGGGTGACCTCGTAGTCGATGTGGTACGGCGTGGTCGGGGTGTAGCGCTCGACGACTTGCAGGGCGTCGCTGTGGAAGTTGCCGGCCGCGTCGAGCCACGTGCGCCCGTTGAAATACGTGGTGTCGACCACCAGGGTGTCGCCCTCCCAGTGCCCGCGCGAGTCGCCCATCCAGAAGTCGTTGGGCAGGGGGTGCGGGCTGCCGTCCGTATAGATGATGCGCACGGCGTGGGCGAACTCGTAGGTGACGACGACGTGGTCGGGCGTCTGCAGGATGCGGAACGGGAACGGCATGTAGGTGATGCGCGGCACCCCCGGCAGATAGCACTGCCGCACGGGGTCGGCCGTGAGCCGGTTCGCGTAGTTCTCCTGCTGCTGCTCGGCCGCCCACGGCTGGTAGGGGATCTCGCCGCCCTCGACCACGCCGAGGCCGGCGGGAATGCCGTCCTGGGCGTTGTGGGGGCGGATGTCCCAGGCCGCGGAGTTCAGCACCTGCCAGAAGCCGCTCAGATCGGGATGTCCTTCCGGGGTCCGGGGGCCGTCGTAGCCGGAGGCGGCGCCGGCCTGCGACTCCCCTCCCCCGGCCTCGGACGGCGCGGACGCGGCCGATGGCGCGGACGCGGCCGACGGGGCGGGTGCGGGCGTCGGCGCCGAGGACGCCGATGGCGCGGAGGCCGCCA
>JAJEFC010000067.1 GCA_022820675.1 Vicinamibacteria bacterium
ACGCATGTCGTACCCGGCGCGCAACTGCCGCAGCACCGAGATCAGCGTGTCGCCCACCAGCGTGTCGATCTCGTCGATCAGGAGCACGAGCGGCCTGGGGTCGTTCAGGGACCACCGGCCAAGCGCCTGGCGCAGGGCCCCGTGAGGGCCGGCGCGGTCCAGCGTCCGCTCCCACGTCTCGTCGAGGAAGCCGTCGCCGAGGGCGACGAGGGCGCGTTCGGAGATCTCCGCCAGAACGGTCCGAATCCCGGCGGCGACGTCGCCCCTCGCCGTCTGCCCGGTCTCGACGTTCGCGTACACGCAGCGGTGTGCGCCGCGCCCGTTCAGCAGGTCGCGCAGCGCCAGCAGCGCCGAGGTCTTTCCCGTCTGCCGCGGCGCGTGCAGCACGAAGTAGCGCTTCCCGTCGATGAGGCGCAGGATCTCGTCGAGGTCGAGCCGCCCGAGCGGCGGAATGCAGTAATGGTCTTCGGCGACCACCGGCCCGGAGGTGTTGAAGAAGCGCTCGACCGTCGGCATCGTCTCGTTCAGAGGGCGCCGCCCGGCACCTATCGTAGCGCCTCGCACGTTCGAGGCGACCCGCCGGTCGGAAAGTCCGGGCCGCTGATGCGGGCTCGCAGCCCGCGGACATGACCGCCGTGCGGCGCCGGCGGGTCGTTCGGTCGTCCTCGATCGGCGCGACGGCCGATCGTGGGACGAGCAAGGCTCTCTCGGCGCGAAGCCTCCCTGGACGCCCCGTACGACTGCGGTGTGGGGCGTCCGACCGGGAGTGCGACGAGAATCGCCGTACCGGGGTCCCCGCGCCCCGGCGCCGGGGCAGGCATGGGTGCACGTCAGCATTGTTGGGACCAGCATGGGATGGACCATCGCAGAGGCCGACGCCGACATCGCGCTGCACGGCCGAAGCTCCGCGTCTGCTTCGAGACTTCCGGGAACGAAGAGCTGCCAAGGCGGCCTCAGGCTCTCCAACAAATCTGACGTGCACCCGGCAGGCATCGGCCCGGGCGCGGGATTTCCGGAGGGATGATAGATTGTCCGGCACTTGGGGCGCACCTCGCCCCGCAATCGGAGAGCGCGCGCATGTCCTACCGAGCCGGCCGTCACTTCCTGCAGATCCCCGGACCCACCAACGTGCCCGACCGCGTGCTCCGCGCCATGTCGCAGCCGACCATCGACCACCGCGGCCCCGAGTTCCAGGCCCTGGGGCGCGAGCTGCTGGACGGGGTCCGCGAGGTGTTCGGCACCACGCGGCCGGTGGTCATTTTTCCCGCGTCCGGCACCGGCGCCTGGGAGGCGGCCCTCGTCAACGTGCTGTCGCCCGGCGACCGCGTCCTCATGTTCGAGACCGGCCACTTCGCGACTCTCTGGAAGCAGATCGCCGAGCGCATGGGCCTCGCCGTCGAGTGGGTCCCCGGCGACTGGCGCCGCGGCGTGGACCCCGCGCAGGTCGAGGCGCAGCTTCAGGAGGACCGCGGGCACGCCGTCAAGGCGGTGTGCGTCGTCCACAACGAGACCTCGACGGGGGTGGCGAGCCGCATCCCCCTCGTCCGCCACGCCATCGACCACGCCCGGCACCCGGCCCTGTTCATGGTCGACACCATCTCGTCGCTGGGGTCCATCGACTACCGGCACGACGAGTGGGGGGTCGACGTCACGGTGGGGGCGTCGCAGAAGGGCCTGATGCTGCCGCCGGGGCTCAGCTTCAACGTCGTCGGCGAGAAGGCCCTCGCCGCCCATGGCCGCGCGGCGCTGCCGCGCGCCTACTGGGACTGGAGCGCGGTGCTCGCGGCCAACGAGAAGGGGTTCTTCCCCTACACGCCGGCCACCAACCTCCTCTACGGGCTGAAGGAGGCGCTGGCCATGCTGCGGGAGGAGGGACTGCCGCGGGTGTTCGCCCGGCACGCGCGCCACGGCGAGGCGACGCGGCGGGCGGTGCGGGCGTGGGGCCTCGAGATCCTGTGAGCCGTCCCCGACGAGTACAGCGACTCGATCACGGCGGTGATGATGCCCGACGGGCACGACGCGGACCGCGTGCGGACGGTGGTGCTCGACCGCTTCGACATGTCGCTCGGGGTGGGGCTGACGAAGCTTGCCGGCCGCGTCTTCCGCATCGGCCACCTCGGCGATCTGAACGACCTGAGCCTGCTCGGCACCCTGGCGGGGGTCGAGATGGGGCTGAAGCTCAGCGACGTTCCGGTCGCCGCGAGCGGCGTCGAGGCCGCGATGGGCTATCTGGCGGAGTGCGCGCAGGCGGCGCCGCCGCCGCTCTGACGGGATTGCCCACCATCTTGCACTCCGGATGCACTCTGCCCGTGAAGAGCAGGGTCGCATCCCGAGAGCCCGGCGATCGTCTTTTGGCCTGGCTCTGCCTCAATCTGAACGCAAGCCGAGCGCCACCTCGGTATTCACCTTGCCGAGCGGGCCGGGGATCCCCAACAGCAGACCGGGCTGGCGGGCCGGACCGTCACGCCCGATCGGTCAGCAGCGCACGCTTCACGGCCTCGGGCTCTCTTGCGATCACGCGCAAGAGGGTCTCGGCCGGACCGCTCACGCGCCGCTTTCCCTGTTCCCACTTCCGGTAGCCGGAGAGGCTCATGCCCATCAACGGCGCCATCTGCGCCTGCGTGAGGTGCGCCTGCTTCCGAACCTCGCGGGGGGTGACGGAAGCGTGGACGACGGCGGGACCCTTGCCCCGGGCATGGGCGACGGCCTCCTCGAGGGACCGGATCAGGTCATCGCCGAATGTGCTCATGTCTTCTCCGTTCGCGCGGCCTTGATCGCGGCCGCGAGGGCCGAGACCGCCCGCCGCTCGTTCGGCGTCAAGTCGACCTTGCGAGCCTTCGCGTACGCGAGCAGGGCGTAGATCGACATCGCTTCGTCCGCGTAATAGTAGATGACCCGTGCGCCGCCGCGTTTCCCACGCCCGGAGGCGGCGAATCGAGCTTCCGAACGCCGCCGGTGCCGGGGATCTCGTCGCCCGCCAGAGGATTCCGCGCCAGAAACTCGATCAGCTCGCGTCTCTCGTCCTGACTGAAGATCTTGTCGGCCTGGCGGGAGAACGTCGGGGTCTCCGCCACCGTTTGCATTTGCAGACGAGTATAGCCCATCGGGTTACACCTTCCACCTTCACGCCTTCACCACCCGCTACCACCCCGCACCTCATCGTCACGAGGAGCACGACCCGGGCATCCAGGTACCGTGCCGGGCCGGATTAGCCGCGCCCGGCACGACCGAGTGGACGGTGTCGGGCCAGCCCGCTTCGAGATCGGCTCCTGTGTGGATTCCGCCGAACGGGACGGAGACCTCCGGCGCTCGGGGACATTCGGGTTGATCGGGCGTCGGCCCTGACGGAGAATGCTCCGAGCCGCGGCGACCGCGTGGGAGCGGCGGCGAGACGGGCGCGGCAGCAAGCGGCCGCACGAGTGGGGAGAGCAGAGATGAACGGCACGCAGAGACGGTGGAGCGGCGGTTTCGGGACGCACGTCTGCACGCTCGTCATCGCTGGCGGCGCGCTACTGGCGCCGGCCGGCGCGGGGGCCGGGCAGGCGGGGGACGGCGAGGTGACGTTCACCCGGGACGTGCTGCCCATACTGCAGCGCGCCTGCCAGCAGTGCCACCGGCCCGGCTCGGTGGCGCCGATGTCGCTGCTGACCTACGAGGAGGTGCGGCCGTGGGCGCGGGCCGTCCGCGACAAGACCGCGCAGCGCGAGATGCCGCCGTGGTTCATCGAGCGCAACGTCGGCGTGAGGCGCTTCAAGGAGGACCCGTCGCTGTCGGACGCGGAGATCGCGACCATCGGCCGCTGGGTCGACGCCGGCGCCCCGCGCGGGAACCCCGCCGATGCGCCGCCGCCCATCGAGCTCGAGCCGCTCGAGGAGTGGCGCATCGGGACCCCGGAGTGGATCGTCGAGCTGCCCGAGCCGGTGGTGGTCGGCGCCGTCGACGCCGACCGCTGGCTCGACATCTGGGCCGACTCGCGGCTGACCACCGACCGCTACATCAAGGCGGTCGAGACCAAGCCGTCGCCCGGCGCCCACCGCGTGGTGCACCACGTGGCGACGTCCATGACGTGGGAGGAGGAGGACGGCGAGGAGGGCGGCGGCTTCCTCAACGAGTACGCGATGGGGAAGAACGGCGACATCTTCCCCGACGGCACCGGCCGGCTGATTCGGGCGGGGACGCAGATCCGCTTCAACATGCACTACAGCTCGGTGGGCGAGGAGATTGCCGACCGCACCCGGGTCGGCCTGCAGTTCTATCCCGAGGGCCACGTGCCCGAGCGGGTGCTGATCTCGCGGCACGTCGGCGACAGCTTCGACACCCTCGACATCCCCGCCGGGGCCGACAACGTGCGCAGCGACGGCTACTACGTGCTACCCGAGGCGACCCAGGTCACCGGGTTCCAGCCCCACATGCACATCCGCGGCAAGCGCATGTGCGTCGAGGCCATCCACCCCGACGGCCTCATCGAGACCCTGAGCTGCACCGGCCACAACTTCGG
>JAJEFC010000189.1 GCA_022820675.1 Vicinamibacteria bacterium
CCCGCGCGTCGTCGTAGGGCGCACGGTGGGACACCAGCGCCCGCACGAACTGGGCGAGGGCCCGCGCCATGCGGTCGCGCGTGACGTCCGGGCTGCCGAAGGCGCGCTCGAAGAGCGGCGGGTAGAAGGACGTCGCGGCGAGCCGCACCTCGACCGCGTCGAGCGACGCGCCCATCTCCAGCGGGTCCTCGATCGGGGCCAGCACCTGGGCCTCGAGGGTCTCGGCCCGCTCGTCCCAGAAGAACCGCCCGCGGGCGTAGTAGCGGGCGTTGGCGAGGCTCATGGCGTGGCGGCGGGTCGGCCGCCCGTCGAAGCCGATGCTCAGGCGGCGGGGGTCCGCGAACCCGTGCGCCTGGCGGTGGCATGACGCGCAGGAGACTCGGCCGTTGGCCGACAGCCGGGTGTCGTGAAAGAGCACGCGGCCGAGGGCGGCGCCGGCGTCGGTGACAGGGTTGTCGGCCGGCGTGTTGTCGGCCGCGGCGATGCCGTCGGGGCTGTCGTCGACGCTGAAGTGCGGTGGCAGCTCGACGGCGTACCGATAGGGCGTCGACGGAAGCCGGGGCTCGTCGAGCCGAGCGGCCGCGGCGGGCTGGGCCGGCCGGGGCGCGGCGCCGCGCGCGGTCGGACCGACGGCGACCGCGGCACCCGCCGCGAACCCCGCGGCCATCAGGAAGAGGGTGCGACCCCGCATGGGAGGACTCTACCGCGTCAGGGCCCGGAATGACGATGCCGACAGAATCTGGGCGGTCGCTATAATGGCGGCTGTCGTTGCCGATCACGGTGTCCGGCGGCGGGCTTCCACTCCGCCGAGAACCAGACCGGCTTCCACGCTTGCCCGGGAACGGCCCGGGAGGAGAACGCAATGAGAACCAGGATCTTCACGGCGGCGGCGCTCGCCGCGTTGGTGGCGGTTTCCGCGGGCGCGCAGTCGCGCGACGTGGACCTCGAGGCGGCCGACGGGGTGACCCTCAAGGCCACGTACACGTCGCCCGGCCAGCCGGGGCCGGGCATGTTGCTCGTGCATCAGTGCAACATGGATCGCACGTCGTGGAACGACATCGCGGCCGAGCTCGTCGGGGCCGGGGTGCACGTGCTGACCCTCGACCTGCGGGGCTTCGGCGACAGCGGCGGCGAGGGCATCGGGGCCGGGTTCCCCGCGTTCCTGCAGACGTCGTCGGCCGACGTCGACATGGCCTACGACTACCTCGCGTCGCAGGAGGGGGTCGACGCGGCGCGCATCGGCGCGGGCGGGGCGAGCTGCGGGGCCATGCTGACCGCCGACCTCGCGGCGCGCCGGGACGTCGAGGCGCTCATGCTGCTGTCGGGCCCGCCGAGCGAGGCGGCCGTCGCCAACATGGCGGCCGACGCCGACCTGGCGGTGTTCGCGGCGGCGGCGACCGAGGACCCGGTCACCGTCGGGGTCGCCGACGCGCTGCAGGGCGCCGTCGACGGGTCGCCGCACGCCAGCTCGACCGCGAAGATCTACCCCGGCCCCGAGCACGGGCTGCCGATGTTCGGGAAGAACGCCGATCTCGAGCCGGCGCTGCTCGCGTGGCTCAAGGGCGAGCTGGTCGGCAACTGAAGGGCGAGCTGCTGCTCCGGAAGGGCGAGGCTGAGCGACGAGTTGCTCGGGGATTGAAGGAGCGAGCTGCTCCGGAAGATGGATTTCCGCCTGGCTGAAGGAGCGAGCTTGCTCGCGTGGCAGAAGGGTGGGCCGTTCGGGGACTGAACGGCGGGTTGCTCGGCAACTGCGGTATATTCCGTGTAAGCCAAGCTGGACGATTGCGGTTACCGTCAGGCGCCCGGGCAGACGGTCGATGTCGGTCGGGCGGTACCGGAACGCCGAGAGCGCGCAGAGGCCATGGGCGACGCGGTAAAGGCGGGGCCGGAGATGTCGCCGGCTCCGACGAGGGTCGGTCGGGGCTGGCGGGGCCGCAAGGCGCCTGCGGGGCCGGGGAGGTTTCAGATGCACAAGCGAGCTGTTTCGGCGTTCGCGGCGGTGGCGGCGGCGCTGCTCCTGCCGGCGGCGGCCGCGGGCCAGGCGGCCGGCGAGAACGAGTTCCGGACCCCGTGGGGCGACCCGGACCTGATGGGCACCTGGTCGTATGCGTCGCTGACGCCGCTCCAGCGGCCGGAGTCGATGGGCGACAGGGAGTTCTTCACGGCCGAGGAGGCGGCCGAGCGGAACCTCGCGGTCACCATCGACCGCGACCCCCCGCCGGGGAGCGTGGGGTCGTACAACGCGCTGTGGTTCGACCGCGGGCGGGTGAGCTCGGACATGCGGACCTCGCTCATCGTCGACCCGCCGAACGGCCGGTTGCCGACCCGGCCCGAGACGGTGGAGGCGCAGGCGGCCCGGCGCGCCTACCTGCGCGACCACCCCGCCGACTCGTGGCTCGACCGCAGCAACTGGGACCGCTGCATCACCTACCACGGGGTGCCGCCGATCTCGACCGGCTACAACAACACCTACCAGATACTGCAGACGCCGACCCACGTCGCGATCCGGGTCGAGAACATCCACGACGTGCGCATCATCCCCATCGACGGGCGGCCGCGGCTCGACGACGGCATCCGCCAGTGGAACGGGGACTCGCGCGCCCACTGGGACGGCGACACCCTGGTGGTGGAGACCGCCAACTTCAGCGACCAGAGCGTGCACCGGTTCCCGTCGTCGCGGAACACGAAGGCGGTCGAGCGGTTCCGCCGCGTCGGCGCCGACCAGATCGACTACCGGTTCACCATCGAGGATCCGACCGTCTACACGCAGCCGTGGACGGCGGTTCGCCCCATGCCGCGGCTCGACGACTACATCATCTACGAGTACGCCTGCCACGAGGGCAACTACGCGATGACGAACATCCTGACCGTCGAGCGGGTGCAGGAGGCCGAGGCGGAGCAGTAGGAGTCTGTGAAGATGGAACTGGCCAGAGCGCGGTGGTTGCGCGCGGGTGTGGCGGTCGGTGCGGTCGTCCTGCTCGCAGGGCTGGGCGAGGCGCCGGCGGCGGGGGGGCAGCAGAACGACCGCAGCCAGCGGCTCTATCCGTCGCTGCAACGCCCGCCCGGCGATCCCGAGGTGGTGGCCCGGGGGGAGGCCGTCTACGGCATCAGTTGCCGGGCGTGCCACGGGATGGACCTGCGCGGCGGCGACCTCGGGGGGCCCAACCTGCTGCGGTCGCAGCTCGTCCTGCGGGACGAGGCCGGCGAGCTGATTGGGCCGGTGATCCGCGACGGGCAGTCGGGGCCGGGCGGGTCCTACATGCCCCCGCAGCCGATGTCCGACGAGGACCTCCAGGCGGTCGTGACCTACGTGCACGACGTGCTCGGCCGGGCGTCCCGCCAGGGGGGGCCGCCGCTGGGCGACGAGCTCGAGCTCGACATCCTCGTGGGCGACGCCGCCGCCGGCCGGACCTACTTCGAGGAGAAGTGCGCCGCCTGCCACTCCCCGACCGGCGACCTCCAAGGCATCGCCAGCCGGGTTCCGACGCCGAAGGAGCTGCAGAACACCTGGGTCCGGGGCGGGGGCCGCAACACCGAGCGCCCGCCGGTGACGGTCACCGTCACCCTGGCGTCGGGCGAGCGGGTCGAAGGCGAGCTCGAGCGGCTCAACGACTTCCTGGTCGTGCTCACCGACGGCGCCGGCCACCACCGGTCGTTCGGCCGCGACGGCGACACCCCCCAGGTGGAGCTCGACGACCCGATGGCCGCCCACCGTGAGATGCTGCAGGTGTACCGCGACGCCGATATCCACGACGTGACCGCGTACCTGGTGACGCTGAAGTGATTGCCGTCCGCCTGCTGCCCGCCGTCTGCCGGCTGGTGCGCCGCGACGTCGACGCCCGCGGTGCTTACCGCCGGTCCCGTGACCCGGAAACGACCGCCGTCCGCCTGCTGCCCGCCGTCTGTGGTCGGGCGAACCGCGACACTGCCTCCACAACGTGGTGACGCTGAAATGACTGTCAACCGCCTGCTCCGCCTGCTGCCCGCCGTCGCCCGCCGGCTCCGCCGCTTCGCCGCGGGAGAGCGCACGGGCGAGACGACCGCCATCTGCCTGTCGCTCGCCGCCGCCCTGCTCGCCTCCCCCGCCGCGGCGACCGCGCAGGAGGGCGGCCTCGACCCCGCGTCGCTCGTCGAGCCGCTCGAGGAGTCGTGGCCGACCTACTCCGGCGACTACAGCGGCCGGCGCTACAGCCGGCTGAAGCAGGTCACGACGGAGAACGTCCGGCAGCTCTCGCTCGCGTGGACCCGGAGCTTCAACACCGGGATGCCGCCGCTCCAGGGGCCGAACGCCCCCGACTTCACCGGCGGCGAGGGGACCGGCGACTTCACCATCGGGTCGCAGCGCATCAAGGGGTCGATCCTCCAGGTCGGCGACCTGCTCTACGTCACCGCCCCCGACCACGTGTGGGCGATCGACGTGCGGGACGGCGGCACCCGCTGGCACTACTTCTGGAAGACCCGCGGCGGCCCCCACATCGGCAACCGGGGCGCCGCGATGTGGCGCGACTCGATCATCTTCGAGACCGTCGACAACTACCTCGTCTCGCTCGACGCGCGCACCGGCGAGGAGCGCTGGCACAGCGAGATCGCGAGCTTCGAGGAGCAGTACTTCTCTACGATGGCGCCCATCGTGGTCGGCGACCTCGTGCTCGTGGGCACCGGCAACGACCTCGACGCGCCGGGGTTCCTGCAGGCGTTCGACCCCGCCACCGGCGAGCGGGTGTGGCGCTTCTACACCGTGCCCATGAGCGAGGACGACCCCGGCATCGAGACGTGGCCGAGCCTCGACGCGGCGATGCACGGCGGCGGGCAGGTGTGGGTGCCGGGCTCGTACGACCCCGAGACCGACCTCTACATCTTCGGAACCGGCAACCCCACCCCCGGCTATACCGGCATCGCCCGGCGCGGGGACAACCTGTTCACGTGCACGCTCGTCGCGGTCGAGGTGTCGACCGGGAAGATGGCGTGGTGGTTCCAGACCTCGCCCCACGACACCCACGACTGGGACTCGGCCCAGACCCCGATCCTGATCGACGGGGAGATCGACGGCGTGCCCCGCAAGCTCGTCTCGACCGCCGCCCGCAACGGCTTCTTCTTCACCGTCGACCGCGTGACCGGCGAACACATCGTCACCACCCGCTACGGCGCGACCTCGAACTGGGCCAGCCACATCCGCGAGAGCGGGTCGCCCCAACCGAACCCCGCGAAGGAGGCGATCATCCCCGGCGCGCTGGTCTCCCCCGTCGAGGGGGGGGTGGCCAACTGGCAGCCGCCCGCCTTCAACCCCGACACCGGCCTCTTCTACACCCAGGAGAACAACGGCTTCAACCTGCTCTACCTGACCGACCCGGACCCCCGCGGGTCGATGGGGCTGGGGGGCAAGGACCGGGTCACCGTGGGCACCGGCGGCAACGCCTTCACCGCCATCGACTACCGGACCGGCGAGCCGCGCTGGCGCCACGCGTGGCCCATCGGCGGGGGCGGCGGGGCCGGGGTCCTGACCACGGCGGGGGGCCTCGTCTTCACCGGGGACGGCAGCGGCAACTTCGTGGCCTTCGACGCCGCCGACGGCGACCTGCTCTGGCACACCCGCATCGGCAACATCTCCAACGCCCCCCAGACCTACCTCGTCGACGGGCGGCAGCACGTCCTGGTGGCGGCCGGGCAGCAGCTCTTTGCCTTCGTCATGTACTGATCCGATGCGCGTCGCCGGGCCGTGATACGGTTTGGAGGAGGATGGGACGGTTACTTTGGGCATGACTGCGCTCGCGCCGGCCGCCTTGGCCATCTTGGGCACGGCAGGGTTGACGGTGGGATTGATGCAGTGGCTGCTCAGGCCGCAGTTCGATGCCGTCAACCAACGCGTCGATGCCGTCAGCAAGCGGGTCGACGAGTTGAAGGCCGACATCCGAGAGTTGCGAGCGGCGGTGTACGTGCCCCGGACTCCGTCGCCGCCGCCTGAAGTCGATCGCCTGTAGGCCTGGCCGCGAGCACCTCCCGGATGCACGGGCAGCGCGACCGCGGATCGGCGGGCGCCCTTGGGCTTCATGGCGTCTCGCGACCCCCTGTTCGATGCAGCCCCGTCGATGAGTTCAGGCCGCGCCCCGCAGTCGAAGACCCCGGCCCGCTACCATCTTGCCGAGAACAACCTCGCGTGGATGCGGTACCCGTTCGACGACCCGCGCATGGCGGGCATGCGCGACGAGATAGACCGCATCAACCGGCTCGGGGACTGCTCGCCGGGCTTCGTGTGGCGCTTCGAGACCGAGGGCGGCGACGCCACCGACGTGCGGGTGCTCGACGACCCCCGGGTGCTCTTCAACCTCACGATCTGGGAGACGGTCGCTGACCTCAGGCGGTACGTCTACCGTACCGAGCACGTCGAGTTCTTCCGCCGCCGGCGCGAGTGGTTCCTGCCCCCGCCGCGCGAGCCGGTGGCGCTGTGGTGGGTGGCCGAGGGGGAGCGCCCCGACGTCGACGAGGCGATGGCCCGCATCGAGCGGCTGTGGCGGGACGGGCCGTCGCCCGAAGCGTTCGACCTGAAGCAGATCTACGGTCCGGACGGCGTGCCGGTAACGCCACCCGTGGGGAGGAGCACGCCATGATCACCGTCGGGACCCGTGACGTCGGCGCGCCAGCGGTCCGGCCCGAGCGGAGGAGCACCGAATGATCACGACCGAGACCCGCGACCGCGTCACCGTCGTCCGGATGGCGCACGGCAAGGTCAACGCGTTCGACCCCGAGCTGATGAGCGGCCTCATCGACCAGCTCGCGGCGCTGGAGGAGGCGGACACCGCGGCCGTGGTCCTGACCGGCACGGGCCGCGTCTTCTCGGCCGGCGTCGACCTGCGCGGCCTCACCGGGGGCGGCCCCGACTACGTGAAGAAGCTGCTGCCCCTGCTGGGCGGGGCCTTCTCGAAGGCGTTCACCTTCCCCAAGCCGGTCGTCGCCGCCGTGAACGGGCACGCCATCGCCGGCGGCTGCGTCCTCACCTGCGCCTGCGACTACCGCATCATGGCCGACGGCGACGGGCGCATCGGCACTCCCGAGTTGTCGGTGGGGGTGCCCTTCCCGAGCATGGCCCTCGAGATTCTGCGGCTGACGATCCCCGCCCACCGGCTCCAGGCCCTCATCTACCGCGGCCTGACGTGCACCCCGGCCGAGGCCGTCGACAACGGCCTCGTCGACGAGATCGCTCCGCCCGAGGTGGTCGTCGACCGCGCGGTCGACATGGCCGCCCGCCTCGGGTCGCTGCCGCCCGCGTCCTTCGCCCTCACCAAGCGCATCATCCGCGAGCCGAGCCAGACCCGCGTCCGGGAGATGCAGTCGGCCGACGCGGCGGTTGCCGAAGCGTGGATGTCCCCCCGCGTGCTGGAGGCCGTCCGGGCCTACGTGGAGCGCACGCTCGGCAAGTAGAAGTTCCATAGGGGCCATCTGCAGAAAGGGCGCGGGCGGGTGCACGTCAGATTCGTCAGAAGCTGCCACCCTTGGGCTGCCAGGCTCCCGATTGTCGGTGTTCTCGGCTGCGAAACCCCTCTGGAACCCGCCGTTCCGGCCTCCGCGGCACTGTTTGCGGGCCGCGTCTCACTTTCTTGACGTGCACCCGGCGCGGGCAGGTCCTTGTGGGACCAATGGATGATATGGGCAGAACTGTGCGGCCGAGTGGCCCTGTTCGAATTCGACCCATCCACCGCCTGGACGGTATTTCGGCCGCGGAGAGACGCGGCCGTCTCACCCCCCGAGCAGCCCCACCACGGTGATCGCCAACGTCACGCACACCGCTGCGCCGAGCGTCATCCAGATGCCCACCTTGGCCATGTCGCGGATGGAGAAGTACCCAGCCGAGTAGGGGAGGACGTTGGTCGGGCTCTCGGTGACGAGGATGAACGCCAGCGTGGAGGTGAACGCGGCGGGCGCGGCGATGGTCCAGGCGTCGAGGCCGAGGTCGAGGGCGAGGGCGAGCAGGATCGGCATGATGAGCGAGCCGGTCACGGTGTTGCTCGAGAACAGCAGGTGCAGCGCCGCCACCGCGAGGACGATGACGAAGGGGCGCAGCACCGGCGGGATGAGGATGAGGTTGCCGAGCAGGAGCTGGGCGAGCCAGCGGGCGGCGCCGGTCTCGAACACCATCAGGCCGAGCGACAGGCCGGCGACGATGAGCATCACGCCGCCCCAGTCCATGTTGGCCTGGGCCTCCTTCCACGACATGACCCGGATCATGGGGAGGAACAGGGTAAGGCCGCCCGCGAGGGCCACCGCCTGCACCGGCGGGTCGACGAGGCCGCCGGTGAGGTCGGCGAGCCAGGGGGTGACGAGCCACGCGGTGATGGTGAGGGCGAAGATGACGAGGGTCTTGCGCTCGACCGGCTTCAGGGGGCCGAGGGCCTCGAGCTTGGCCTCGATCTCGCCCTCGCCGTAGGGCAGGGTCTCGATCTCCGGCGGAAAGATGCGGAGCAGCAGCCACCAGCCCACCGGGATCATCAGGATGGCGGCGGGGACCCCGAGCACCATCCACTGGCCGAACGAGACGGTCACCCCGGAGATCTCCTCGAGGTAGCTGAGGGCGAGCACGTTGGCGGCGGTGCCGGCGGGGGTGCCGATGCCGCCGATGAGGGGGCCGTAGGCGCACGAGATCATCAGGGCCCGGCCGTAGTTGCTCTGGAGCGGCTTGAGGCCGGCGTCCTTCAGCACCCCGACCCCGAGGGGCAGCATGACGGCGGCGACGGCCATGTCCGTGATCCACATCGAGAGCAGCGCGCCCACGATGAGGAAGCCGAGCAGCACCCGGTCGGCCCGGGTGCCCGCCCGCAGCAGCACGTGCAGCACCATGCGGGTGCCGAGCCCCGAGAACGTGAACCCGGTCGAGAGGAACAGCACCCCGATGAAGAACACGATGAGGGGGTTGCCGAACCCGGCGTTCACCGCCGAGGCGAAGTCGGTGATGCCGAAAGCCGCGATCAGTATCACCACGAGCAGCGAGGTGACCGCGAACGGCATCGCCTCGCCGACCCACAGGGTGACCGCGAAGAGCAGTATCGCGAGGCAGGTCTTGCCCTCGGCGGTCAGCGGGATCAGCTCGCCCGCCCGCTCGAGGGGGGCGGGCACGGGCAGCAGATGGACGACGGCCATGAGGACGGTGGCGCCCGCGAGGATCAGGAGCGCCCGGTAGTCGCTGGTCGGTGCGGTGGGGTTGGTCATGGTCGACGCCTTCGCTTCGAGTCCTGTGCCGGGTGAGGCGCGGGAATGATACTGCGGCGGGGCGGACTCGCGGCGGTCAACCTGCCGCCGGCCGGCGCACCGCCATCACCAGGGCGGTCGCGGCCAGCGCCGCCCCGAGGCCGAGCATCGCCGGGCTCAGCCCCGCGATGCCGCCTTCGCCGGCCGCGAGCCGGACCGCCGCGAACACCGCGACCCCGGCCGCGATGGAGGCGAACACCTCGGGCGTCCGCACCCGGCCGACGTAGAGCCCCACGATGACCGGCACGAACAGGGTGACCGTCAGCACCGTGTAGAAGATGCTGAGGGCCGCGATGATCGAGCTCAGCGCGATGGCCAGCGCGGTGGCCCCCGCCCCGCCCGCCACCGCGGCCCCTCGGGCGACCCGCAGCAGCCGTGCGCCGTCCGCCGCCGGGTTCAGGAACCGCGCGTAGAGGTCGCGGGACAGCGACGTGGCGAGCATGAACAGGATGGCGTCGGCCGAGCTGAGCTCCGCCGAGAAGACGGCGGCGAGCCCGAGGGCGCCGACGAGCGGCGGCAGGGTCTCGATGAGCACCGTGGGCAGGGCGAGGTTGTGGTCGTCCAGGTCCGGGGCGACGGTGCGCGCCATCATGCCGAGCAGGGCCGGCGCCGCCGCGAACGCGAGCAGGGCGGCGGCGTTCAGCCCCACTCCCAGCCGCACCGCGCGGTCGTCGCGGGCCGCGTAGACCCGCTGCAGGATGCCCGGCGAGACGATGAACGAGGGGCCGATCATGAAGAGCAGGAACCAGCCCGAGCCGCCGCTCCGCCACGGGTTCCAGTAGCCGTCGATCTCGCCGGTCTCGGCGACGACCTGCGACAGCCCACCGACCGCCGTGAGGACGAGGGGGCTGACGACGAGGAAGCCGGCCAGCAGCACCACGAGCTGGACGGCGTTGACGCGGACCGAGGTCAGCAGCCCCCCGGCCGTGAAGTAGACGGTCACCGCGGCTCCGCCGACGAGCGAGCCGACCCACGGATCGAGCCCGCTCACGGCGTGGAGCACCGCGCCCATCGCGATGATCTGACCCGCGAGGATGGCGAGGGTGGCCACCCACAGGAGGGCGGCGATGAGGGCGCGGACCTCCCGCCCGTAACGGTGCTCGAGGAAGTCGCCGACGGTCTGCAGGTCGTGGGCCTCGGCGAGGCGCCGCAGGCGGGGGCCGACCCAGAACGCCAGGAAGAGGGAGCCGATGCCGGCCGAGCCCACCCACCACCACGCGCTGAGGCCGTCGCGGTACCCGAGCGCGGCCGCCCCCATCGTCGAGCCGGCCCCGATGTTGGCCGCGAGCAGGGTGGCGAAGAGCAGCCCGGGCCCGAGGCGTCGGCCCGCCACGAAGAAGTCGCCCGGCCCCGCGACCCGCCGTCCGTGCCACAGCCCCAGCGCCATGAGCAGTCCCGCGTAGGCGAGGATGACGGCGAGGTAGAGGTTCACGGATGACGCCTTGTCAGGCCGGCGCCCCGCCCGGCGGTGGCGGCGCGCGGCCTTCTGCCGAGGCGGCCGTCTTCACTGCCGGTGGCGTGCGCGGCACTTCGCATGGTGATGCCCGCGAGCCTGCGGTGAAGGGCGCTCCGGACCATGCTCGTGAACTACCGGTACGCGGGACACTACGGACAGTGACGGCAAATTGCCCTGCTACGCGCCCAATACAGGCACCGCCAAAACTGGCTGCACCCGGGGTGCAGTTGGCAACCTCGTGTCCATCACTGTCCTACGGCCGGGCCGCGAGATCCCGCGCGGCGGGGTAGCCGGGGATGCCGGCGGCGGCGCGCACCGCCCGCACGATGGCCTCGGCCATCGCCTCGGCCGCGAGGGCGCCCACCGTCCCCACCCCCGCCGGCTCGTCGTGCCGGCCGGTCGCCAGGACGAATATCGCGTCGCCGTCGCTGGGCGTGTGCGCGGGGACGATGGCCCGGGCGAGGCCGTCGTGGGCCATCCGGGCCACGGTGGTCGCCTCGGCCTGGGTGAGGGCGGCGTTCGTGGCGACGATCCCCAGGGTGGTGTTCTCGCGGGGTCGCCCGGCGCGGCCCGACCCCGTCCGCAGCAGGGTGCGCGCGTCCGCGAGGCGGGCGCCGTCGGGGGTGCGCACGCCCGCCACCACCCGGCCGGTGGCGGGGTCGACGACGTCGCCGACCGCGTTGACGGCGGCCAGCGCCGCCACCGCGAGC
>JAJEFC010000285.1 GCA_022820675.1 Vicinamibacteria bacterium
CCGGCGCCGGCCGCGGCCCCGCGCACCCGGATCAGCTCCTCGAGCGCGCGGCGGGCGGCGAGGGCGGGCGAGAGCCGCTTCTCCGCCACCGCCGCGACGCCCTTGCGGTCTCGCAAGACGTGCAGCGCACCGAGCGCGACGAGGCCGAGGGCGGCGACCCCGAGGAGCGCCGACAGCAGCCCGAGCACGTTGGCCCGCAGCTCGCCCGCCTGCGCGGCCGCGAAGCCGGCCGGGGGCAGGTCGCGGATGTCGTCCACCGCGTCGGGCACCAGCGACAGAAGCCGGACCGATTCGGCCGGCAGGATGTAGGTCAGCTCTCGCCCCGCGAGGGCCGGGCCGTCGTCCACCTGTCGCTCGATCCGGTACGGCAGTTCCAGGGTGGGCATCTCCACGTCCTCGCCGAAGCCGCTCTCGGCGATCAGGCGCAGCGTGTAGTCGTGTTGCGAGAAGCGATAGGGCCCAGTCAGGACGTCGTCGAAGCGTTCGCCGGAGAGCACTTCGAAGGGGGTCGCGTCGATGGTGGCGGGCTCGAGCACCGCCTCGTCGAGCCGCGTCCGCGCCGCCTCGGTCTCCACCGTCCGGCACGTCACCGTCATCGTGAACCGCTCGCCGACGTAGACCGCGTTCCGGTCCACCCGCCGCCAGCACCGCAGCGCGTCGACCGCGGTCGCGTCGGCCAAGGCCCCCGCCCCGCCGTCCGCCGCTCCGCCGGTCGCCGCTCCGCCGTACCCGGTCTCACCGACGGCGATTCCGCCGGCATCGGGCTGCGCGGCGGACGCCGCCATCGGCGCGGCGGCCAGCGCAAGCCGGATCGCCCACGGAGCGCCGGTTCGGAGCATGGCCAGGGTCATGGGTCTTCTGAACGCGTCGACTCGTCGGGTGGTCTGGGCGATTGAGGCAGGCGCTTGGGACGCTGATGGAGAGAGCATGCCCCGCATCAGGTGCCGCGTGCGGTGAAGGATGAGCTTCGGCCGGGTCCAGTCGGCGACTCCTGTCGATCACTGTCCAGGCCCGGAAGTCGTCACCTGCGGCTCCCCATTGCCGCCCAACCAACTCTGCCGGTGTGGCGTCTCGCAAATCCGCAACACGATTCTGCGCTCACACGGCTGATCCGTTCACTGTGGTCTCCGTCGCCCGGAGACGCCGCGTCTCGGTCCGTCATCGGCATCGGGCACGGTCAGTACCTATTCTGATGTGCATTCTCGGTGGACTGCACAACCGGCATCCCGCGGGATCGAAGTCCGTCCTCATGCCCGCGGGTTGCGCGGGCGCGAACACCGGTCGAGCAGCTAGGCGCCGGTGGCGCAGACGACGATCCAGTCGCCCACTTCGGCCAGGTGGGCGGGGTCGTCTATGCCGGCGAGCAGTCCGGCCAGCCCTTCCGCCGTTCGCGCGCCGAACCGCCGCGCCGCCAGGCGGCGCAGCAGCGCCCGCTGCTCGGCCCGTCCTTCCGCCCGTCCCTCGGTCCGGCCCTCCGCCCGTCCCTGGGCCCGGCCCGCGGCGCGCGCCCGTAGCAGCAGGGGAGCGTCGCGCGCGCCGGTGCCGTCCCGTTCGCGCAGCGCCCGGCCGACCCGTTCCAGGACCGCCATCGTCTCCACCGACAAACTCGGCTCGTTCATCGCCCGGTGAATCTCCGCCGCCGTCCAGCTCGGGAACGCCCGGCTCTCGGGCGACGGGCGGTAGCCGCCGGGGTGCAGGACGTGAATCGTCACGCCCGGCTTGCGGCTCGCGGCCCGGCTCGGCGCACGCGTGTCCGGCACCTCCACCCACACCTCGGGCAGGCCCCACGACTCGTACAGCGCGAGCTTGCGGCGCCGCGCGTCGGTGGTGTGATCGACCTCGACCACCACGTCCGGCAGCACATCCTCGCCCACCACCATCGACGGGCCGGGGGGGCGGTCGCGTTCCGGGTTCAGATAAACGGACTGATCCGCCTCCATGATGCGCCGCGGCCTGCCGTGCCCGTCCCGCAGCAGGATGTCGGCCGAGCCGAACACTTCGATGGGCGAGCCCCGCGTCAGCACGATCAGGGCCGTCATCTGGGCGAGGCGCTGCGACGGGTGCTCGTGGTAGATGCTGGCCGGCTCGCACACCACCATGGCGGTCTCGGTGGCGGCGTCCCAGACCTCGATGCGGCCCTCGTAGTCGTCGATCTCGTCGCGGGAGATGTGCACGGCCACGCAGCCCGGGAACTCGTCGACGACCGGGGCCGGCGAGTCGGGCACAGCCCCGACGGGACCGGCGCCGGCGCCGTTGCGGGGCGGCGCCGCCGGCGTCGGAGGTTCCGGGGACGACGGAGAGCGGGCGAGGGTGGCTTCAGGTGTCGTCATGTGTCGTACCCGGCTCGACGCGCGTTGGCGCCCGATGTCCGCGAGCCGCCGAAGGGCCGCCGCGCCACCACCGTCCCGGCCGACTCGTCGCCGACGGGGGAGCGGCACCTTCCCCCATCATACGCCAGCCGGGGCGATGCCTCCGGGTGCCCGAGGGTGCCTGCGCCGGCGAACCGCGGGGGCGGCGGCTCCACGGAGCCGGTTCGTTGAACCACCCGATGACATGCGGTAGGCTGGCCGCCTCAGTTTCTGCGTGCAGCGGCCGGCGGCGTTCGCCGCGCATTCCGGGGAGTGAACCGTTCCGGGGAGTGAACCGATGAAGATGACAGCGCGTGCCGCGGGTTGGGGAGTCCGCCGTGAGGACGTCGGCCGAGGCCGCCCGCTCCTCGGACTCGTCCTCGCGGCCACCCTCGCCGCCGCCCCCGCCGCCATCGCGCAGGCCCCGCCCGAGTTCGTTCCGGTGACCGACGAGATGCTGCAGGCGCCCGCGCCCGGCGACTGGCTGATGTGGCGCCGCACCCTCGACGGCTGGGGCTTCCGATGTGAATGTGGTTTAAAATGCTGACTGAGAGTCACTTATCGGTTCGTGTCGCAATTGTTCCCCTCGTTGCACCCCCCCTTCCGAATCGGATTCCAGTGGTTTCTTTGGACCGTCCGCGGACGGCACGGGATCGCGGCACAGGGAACATCTGCGGACCGCCGCTGACCCGCTCGTTCGGGCGCGCGGCCGCAGTGCGGGCAGAACGAGATTCGACATGACTGATGACGGCGGCTTCTCGGACCCCAAGCTGAAAGCAGGCGATCCAGTGCTCGTTGTTGGAGGGTGAGGTCGAGCAGTGGATCCGCTGCTGCACGGCGCGCTTCGTACCGGTCGCGCGACGAATCGCCGGCGACGACGATGTCGCCCGAGACCCGCTCCAGGAATCGTGGATCATCGTGCTGCAGAAGCTCTACCAGTACCGGGGTGGCCCGCCCGCCTGTTCGTGGGTCCAGGCGATCGTGCGCCACGAGACGATTCACGGCTCAGCGAAACGGTGGCGGGACGTTCCGCTCAAGTCTACGGAACGGCCCGGCAACCGGCTACCGGACGCAAGACTCTACGCGGCCGAGCTTCGCAGTGTGCTGCTGGCGGCGATCAACCATCTCCCGGCGACGTTCCGGGAAGTAGTGATCCTGCGGGATATCGAGGAGCGCCCGAACGCGGAGGTTGCCGACCGGCTGCACATCTCGAAGCGGAACGCGGCGGTGCGCCTTCATCGGGCGCACCGCCTCTCTACCCCGTCGGCTGAAGGCTCATCGAGCGTCGCCGAGTGCGCGGTTGAGGTCTTCGAGGAACTGTTCGGGACGTCGGAGATTCGGCTCGGGTTCGAGGATGGCGTCGATTCTGGGCGGGAACCGGAATGCGGCGCCGTTGGCGTAGTCGACAATCCCGGGCGTGGCGCCGACGCCGAAGGCAACGATGATCTGGCCGAAGGTTGGGTTGGCATCGTCGTGCTCGAGCATGAGGCGCCCGGCGGTGGCGATGATCGCCACACCGAGGGCGACATCCCACAGGACGGTCGACCAGTCCTCGCGGCGCTCGAGCCGGTACGCGGCCGGCTGGAATCCCCGCTTCTCGATTCTGATGACGGGCTCTCGGTTTCGTCGGCTCGCGGTGATCTGCGTCGGGGTGGTTCCGACGGGTCGACCGTTGAGGAAGACGCTAGCGCCAAGCGGGTCCGAGGTCACGCGGATCCGCTGAGTGGTTCCGTTGGCCATCGTCGCGCAACCGGCCGCTGTCAGGACTGCGACGGCTGGGGCGAGCTTGCGAAGGAATCTCATCATGGGTAGGCCCTACTATGGAATCCGGAGAACAACTCCGGTCCGCATCATTCCGGGGTCGACGGCGACCGTGGCGGTGTTGGACATCCGTCCGTCGAGTTCGGCCTGAAGGATCATGGTTGTGTCCGGGAGGCGGCCACCGATCCTGAGCTGACCTTCCGCTGGCGGCCCCGAGAGTCGCTGCCGCCGCCGACCGCCGATTGCCTGCGGAACGCATCGGCGATGTGCACCAGCCGGCCGTCGTCGGCATCGACGAAGTAGTAGCGCCCGTCGCTCATGGCGACGCGGTACGCCAGCGTATGGGTGCCGTCGGGAAGCGGCAGGACGAGCAGGGCGGGTCGCCGGCTCGCAACCAGCCGCCCGCCCTGCGCCTGTTCGACGCGGTCAGCCATCTCGGCCGCCGACAGCCCCGGCGTGGTGTCAACGTCGATGCCTAGTGGTCTGTCACGCCATAATTCTCGGATACGGACATGGGTTTGCGGCCCGCAGTCGTTTGGCGAATCAGAGCACCCATGCCCGAACATTTGGCTGTGGCGAAGCACTAGGTGCAGGGTGCCGAGCAGTGAAATCGTGACGCCGGCCGCGTCGAGCTGGCGGGCCACGCCGCCGCCGAGCACGGGCACGCCGTCGACGACCTGGGCGAGGTACTCGTGGCCGCGCCCCGGCAGCGTGCGGTCCTCAAGGCGTGGCCTGCCGACGAGCTCGCGGTTCCGGTTCATGGGGTCCACGGCCGCGTCCCACTGCCTGAGCGCATCGATGGGGGGTGCCGTACCCGGCCGTCACGGAGACGGCGCCGGGCTGCTTCGCGGCCACGTCCTGTCGCGCCGCTAGAATCGCGACCGCGGCGACGGTCCAGGTGGGGGCGGATCGCTGGAGGGGTTGCATGGTCGGCTCTCCTCTCAAGTCCATCATGGATCATGATGCTGCGCCGAAGAAGGTCCGGGTGCGGCTACCGGGTGGTGCGGAGGCGGACACAGCCTCACCGCGAGCGCGACCACCTCGGCGCGCAGCTCCATGCGGGGCCTGATCGGCGACCTGCTGGACACGGAGCGCATCGAGTCGCGCACGCTCTCGGTCGCAACGGACTCGCGATTGCAAGAGGGTCGTCGAGGCGCACGGCGGGCGCATCCGGGCGGAGATCGCCAGCCCAACCCGCGGCACGACGTTCAAGTTCACGGTGCCCGTGGCTGGCGAGCCCGTCGCCGCGCCGACGGGCCACGCCGACGGGCCGCCGCCGGCCGCGGACCGGGACGGGCCGCTGCGCATCCTCGTCGGGGACGACGACCCGAAGACGCCGCGATTCGTCCGCGGCGCGCTCTCGGCGGCAGGCTACGCCCCGCTCGTGACGGGCGCGCCGGAGGACCTGATGCAGCATCATCCGCGGACCGAGAAGCCGCAACTGGTCCTGCTCGACTTGGTGGCTGCCTGATGTCGCGGCATCTAGCTGATGCGGCAGGTTCGGGAGCTGTCCGACCTGCCCGGCATCTTCATCTCCGCCTACCGCCGCGACGGTCGTGCAGGCGCTGGAGCCGGGCGCGGCCGACTACATCGCCAAGCCCTTACGAGCTGCTGCGCGTGCTCTCGCTCGACGCGGGACGGGTGGTGACCTTCGACACGCTGCTTCGCTGGGTCTGGGCCAAGGGCGGGAACGCCGATGCGAAATTGGTACACATCTTCGTCAGAACCCTCTGCCACAAGCTCGGGGACAGCGCGGCTAGCCCCGCCACATCTTCAACAGGCGCCGCGTCGGCTACCGGATGGCGAGGCCGGCTGACCGCTGAGGTGTGCGCCGGGCCCCGTCGGGCCGGTCGTGCTACCCTCGACGCAGTTGGCGTGCGCTTCAATCGGCCCGGCGGAAGTGCGGCCCGCAGGACAACGATACTGCGTCGGCCATCACCGGCCCGCCGTCGAGCAGGACGCCGGCACGGGCCGACGGGCACACGTCACGGCAGGGCCGCGGGCCGAGGTTCGCGCCAGAGTCCGCAGGGAGGGAACCAGGAGTGATGCGTAGCGAGTTCGCCGTAGCGTGTGCGACGCTTCTCGTCCTGTTCACCCCGGCCGGTTGCGGGGAGACGCGCACGCGCATGGAGCACCGACGCTCGTGTCCGTTGGCAGGACAGACGGGCCAGCGCCCGCCGTCTCGCAGGCTGGCCGCGTCGTCGTGGCGGGCGCCGACGCGATGCTGGGAAACGACCATAGTGAACAGATCCGTAGAGCGTGAAACACGTCGCGGCGACGAGACGCCCGTGGACGCGCTAGGCGGGTCGCCCCGAGCGCACCAAGGTCCGCCGGCTGCCCCGAGCCGTTGGCCCCGAGAGGAGCACCTGTCACCATGCTCATCGGCCAGCCCGCGCCCCCGCCCTGACTGAACCCGGTGGCGCTGCACCGGGTGCAATCCCTTAGGATCACCCGGTTAAGCCAATCAGACGGCACCCCCCGACCTCTACCCGGGCGTGCACTCTCAACGTCGACGCCATGCTCAACGCCGCTGCGCGGCTTGCGGGGTACGGCTCCCAGGCTGAACAACTAAACGAGGTAACGCGAATGAAGCTGCTCTCATGGCACTGGCTGGACGATCTGCGGCGTGACCTGCGCCACGCCGTCCGCAGTTTGGGGCGAAGTCCCGGCTTCGCGGCCACCGTGGGGGCGATCCTCGCGCTGGGCATCGGCGCAAACACGGCCATGTTCAGCATCGTCTACGGCGTCCTGCTACGCCCGCTGCCGTACCCGGACTCCGAAGCGATCGTTCGGATTGGCGAGTCAGTCGGCCTTGCGGGCCGGTCGGACATGCTGTCGAACCGTTCGGTGTCGCTACTACAGGAGAACGCCGAGTCGTTCGAGCAGGTCGCCGCCCACCAAGGCACGTCCGCCGATTGGGACGGTACCGTGCTGTCCGGCGCCCGGGCCTCATCGTCGCTGTTCCCCCTCTTGCGCGGAACTCCCCAGCTGGGGCGGCTCTTCCTGGAGGATGAAGCGAGGCCGGGCGCGGAACGCGTCGTGCTGCTGAGCCACGACGCCTGGACGAACCGCTTCGGGGGCAGTCCATCCGTCGTCGGGAACACGATTGACCTCGACGGCGAGCCGCACATCGTGGTCGGCGTATTGGCCGAGGGGTTCGACTTCCCGCCCCCTAGCACCGAGTTCTGGGTGCCGTACGTCATCTCGCCAGCCGGCGACGCGAGCATCCAGGTCATGTCCCGAGCACTCGGCCGGCTGCGGCCCGGGGTTTCCGCGGAGCAGGCAGCGGCCGAGGCCGACAGCATCCTGCATGGCGCGGGCAGCAGCAACCCGCTCCAGGCACTGATCAGCCCCGACGCCCAGCCACGCGTCCGCGTGGTCCCGCTGCTGGAGATGATGGTCGGCGAGTACCGCCCCGCCCTCTCGATACTGACGGCCGTGACCGTGCTCGTACTGCTGATAGCCTGCCTGAACGCCGCCGGGCTGCTCCTGGCGCGCGGAATCGTCCGCCAGCGGCTGATGGCCATCAGCGCGGCCCTCGGGGCGAGCCGCAGCCGTCTAGTACGGCAGCTCTTGACCGAGAGCACGGTGCTCGCTCTGGCCGGCGGTGCGGCAGGCTTGGCCGTCGCGACCCTGATCCTCCGCACCGTACCCATCCTGGCGCCGGTCGACGTCGCTCGCCTCGAGGAGGTCGAGATCGACGGGGCTGTGTTCGCGTTCACGGTCGGCCTGTCGCTTGCCGTTGGACTGCTGTGCGGTGCCGGCCCGGCGCTACAGGGCTCCCAAGCCGACCTCCTGCGCGTCCTGAGCGAAGGCGGCGCTCAGTCCGCCAGCGGCTCCGGGCTGCTCCGGACTCACCGCGTACGCGCGGCCATGTCCGCGATGCAGATCGCCGTGGCGGTCATGCTGTTGATCGGAGCGGGGCTGTTCCTGCGCAGCTTCGTCCAGCTCCTCACGTTCGACCGAGGCTTCGACCCGGCCAACGTGATCACGGCGGAGGTCTCGAATCCGATGGGCGCCGCGCCCCACGAATTGGGGGCCCGGATGCCCGAGCTGACCGCGTCGCACCAACAGCTTCAGGAGCGTCTCTACGACGAGGTGTCGGCGCGGCTCCAGCCCCTGGCTGGCGTCGAGGCCGTCGGCCTTTCTCGCCACGTACCCTTCGGACGCAACACGCCAAGCTCCAGCCAGATCCGCTTGGCAGGTGTGCCCATACCGAGCGATCCGAACGAGATGCCGCGCACGGCGCTGCAGGTCGTGAGCCCCGGCTACCTCGACGCCCTGCGGTTCCGCCTCCGCGCCGGACGCACGCTCACGCCACAGGACGGCCGCGACAGCCCACGCGTCCTAGTCGCCAACGAGACGCTGGCCCGCGAACTCTTTGGCAACCGGCCGGCAGTCGGTCAACGGGTGATAGTAGGCTTTGGCGAACCCTGGGAGATCGTCGGCGTCGTCGGCGACATCGTGTACGGGGGGCTGGATCTCACCGGCGAGACACCAGCGGAGGCGTACTTCCCGATCGCCCAGGCCACCGAGAGGTTCTTCGGCTTCAGCTCTGGCGTGCGGGTTTCCGTACGAACCACGACCGACTCAGCGGCCGTCGTCCCGTTCCTCCAGGAAGCCATCACAACGGCGAATCCGCAGGCGACGATCCGCGAAGTCACAACGATGGAGACGCGGTTGCTGAGCGCCGTCGCCTGGCCGCGCCTCTACGCCTTCTTCGTCGGGTCGCTCGCCGGGCTCGCCCTGATCCTCGCGGCCATCGGCGTCTATGGCTTGCTCAGCTATACCGTGGCGCAACGGGAGCGTGAGATCGGCATCCGCATGGCGTTGGGGGCCCGGAACTCTCAGATCCTCGCGCTAGTGGTGGGACAGGGCGCGCTTCTCGTAGGCACCGGCACCCTCATCGGCACGGGCGCGGCGGCGGCATCCCGTCCGCTGCTGGAGAGCTTCCTCTACGGCATCGCCGCCAGCGACAGCCTGTCGTTCCTGGTGGCACCGTTGGTGCTCACCGCCGCCGCGCTGGTGGCCTGCTGGCTCCCGGCGCGGCGGGCGGCTCGCGTCGACCCGATGAAGATGCTCCGCCTCGAATAGAGCGGGGCTGCATTCGCAGCCCCGCTACGTGGAAGGATCAATACCCCGTCACGCGGTCCAGCTGTCTAACCACCCTCACCGTCGCACCAGAACGCGCAGATCGTGATCGTGTATTCGGGGTAGACCCACATCTCGCACACCAGGTAGCACTCCGCCTGCACCCGGCTCACGCCGGCCGAGAGCACCAGCGCGACCGTCAAGGTGGCTGCCGCCAAGAACCGTTTCAACATCGTCTGCATTCCTCCTTGCCATGAAGGCCCAAGCCCAACGCGCGGGCCAAGATTGTGCCGTGCGCACGCTTTCAGGGGTAGAAAGGCGGGAACCCGTCACCGGTCCGCCGCCCGCGCCTGGGCTTCCGCGATCTGCTCAGACGTCATGCGCGTTGCTATGAGATCGCGGAACCGGCCGGGGCCCGGGATTTCGCTGTTCGACGCGGCGACGGTCAGCCACATGTAGGCCGAAATGTCGTCTTGTGGTACGCCAGTGCCGTTCATGTACAGCACGCCCAGGAGCGCCTGCGCGCTGGCCACGCCCTGCTCGGCAGCGAGCTGGCTCCATCGAGCCGCCTCGGCGAAGTCTTGCGCAACTCCGTTTCCATTGAAGTACGCTGCCCCGAGGAGGCTCTGCGCGCGGCCATTCCCCTGCTCGGCGGCCAAGCGGGCCCAGCGCACGGCCTCCTCGTAGTCCACTTCCACGCCACGCCCGTTGTAGTACACGATCGCGAGGAGGGCCTGCGCGTCGGCGTCTCCCTGTTCGGCGGCAAGGCGATCCTCGTCCGTCGCGACTTCCTGCGCGTACCGGGCGGCGAGCTCCTGTCTGCGCGCCTCGTCAGCATCGACTTGCCGGGCTTGCACGTCGTCTGCTGGCACCTGCGCGGCAGCATCGGGCAACGCGGTCTCCTGGGAGCACGCCGGGATTCCGACCAGCAGCCAAGCAGCGACACCCAAACGGAACATTCGATCGAGATCAAGTCTCGGTTTCGTCGCGATCATCGGGCGGACGCTACCACGGACGCGGCGAAATGACAACAGTCCAGCGTTGCCCACACCCTCCGCGCAGAGCGCCGTGAAGAACACAGCCGAGAGCACCGGCGACAGCGGAATCCTCGCGCACCCACAGGGGTGAACCGGAAGCGGCGGCGAACCGCGTCCCGCCGCTCAACGCCGCCCGAACCACCGTAGCGCCTTGACGGCCGTGTGATAATCGACCCCGAAATGCCGGGCGATGGCCGTGACGCTGACGCCTTTGACGCGCATCTCCGCCGCCTGGGAACCGATCGTCTGGTACACCGGAACGGTCGGCGGATCCCTCAGCTCAACGTCCAACGGCAGCGCCGCGAGGGTTCGCAATCTTTGCGAGCGTGTCCTCGTCGCCGTCCGGCTCCTCAGCGTTCGCTCTCTGGGTGTTCGCCATCGCGCTTGATGCCTTCTCCTGGGCGACGGGGAGCGTGTCGAGCAAAGGCGTGAACCCCTACGGCCGGCCGGAGGAGTCGCGGACGACGACGCGTTGCTGGTTGCGGGAGACGACCTCGGTGATCGTAGCCGTCCAGGAGCCGCCCCGGCGTCGGTGATGCTGATCGGGGTTCCACGCGGGTCTTCGGCGAGCGCGGCGACATCGGGTCCGTCGAGCACGGCGCCCCAGCCGTCGTCGAGCTTGCAGGGTCTCCAGCCGACGAGGGGTTGTCTCTTCGGCGCCTTGAGGTCGGCCGGGAATCTCGCGGTCCAGTGCCGCCACGGTGACGTCACGAGCCCAGGCGCTGACGTTGACGTGCCGTTCATCGCGAAGTCGCGCGAGGCGGTCGCGGAGTTTCGGGTTCGATGCGGATCTGGAAACGTCTGTACGTCGCATGACATGACACAGTAGCCCTGAGCGGGCCTGCGTCGAGCCTTCCGGCAGTGAAAAGTGGCCCGTGAGCGACCCCGGTGACCCGGGGCCAGCACATCGAACAGCTCGTTCACCGGCACGCTGAGCGACTCGCCCGGGTTCAGGCCAACGGCTCCCGCGGCCGACGCCTGCGCGGCGTCGAACGTCCGCTTCACCGCCAGTCCGGCCTCCCCGCGATCTGCTTCACCGTCGTGTCCCGGACCTCGAGCTCGGGGCTGCCGTCGACCGAGCCCGGGCCGCAGGCGGCCTCGCCGGTGGTCACCGTAGACGCCACCATCGACGCTGCCGCGCGCCGTCGGCGGCATCGTGGCGATGATGTCCACGCTGCCGCTTCCGACCCCGGCCTGGAGTTCGCCGATCGGCGCGGCGAGCTGATAGGGACCGCGGGAGGTGTTCGTCGCTTCGGCGATGGCGTGCTCCTGCGTCTCCTCCTGCTTGATCCGCTTGGCGGCCCCAGCCAGAGTCGGCGCTTGGCCGGCCTCGACAGTCTTCACCACCCGGCGTTCGACCTCGGCGGGCTCGTCCCGGACCCGGCAGGCGTCGGCCGCGACGGTGACATGCCCGCGTTCCACGGCCGGCAACGAGTCCGGATCGGTCTTGATGGCCGCCGCCCGTTGCGTCGAACCGCCGCGATACCTCCACCTTCATCAACTCGGCCGCCGCCCGCTGGGAAACTGCGCCACGTGGCGCAGTTTCTCCGTTAGGCCTCACCAGCCGGCCCTTGCCGGGAGTCGGCCGTCTCGGCCGCCTCTTGCGGCCGGTTCAGCGGTGCCGGCAGCCGGCGGTCGCCCCGCGCCCAAGTTCGCCAGCTTCGCCGCGGCCAGCGCCCGCTGGCTCTCGTCCAGGCGGCGTCGCTGGGGATTCAGGCTGGTCTCGGCCAGCGCCGCGTCCCGGGGGGCGACGGCCCGCACGGCCTCCCGCGGGACCGGCACACCCGCCCGTTCGCACGCAAGCGCGCGGTGCCGGCCGGCGAGTAGCACGGATCGTCGCAGATGGCGACCGGCACTCGGCAGTCGTGACCGTGCGATGAAACACCGCCGGCGGAGACCGGTGGACAACAGGCCGGCAGAGCTGGTGCTCTACGGCATGGCCGAGTGCATGGCCGGTGAGGTCAACGGCGAGGTGAAGCTCTACCTCTGGAATGCCGCGGTGCCGGTCCTGTCGGTCATCGCCAGGGACGAGCGCGCCAACTCGACGGACGCCGGCCTGTTGCCCGGCAACGATCCCCTCCGTTGTTGCGCGGCGCAACCTTGGCGTCGAGCACCCACTCGATCGCCTCGCCCGCCGTCACACCCGGCGCTGGTCGAGGCAGCGTCAGCACGGCCGTCCACCTCTTCGAGGGCGCTGGGAGTTCAAGGTGCCGAACGCCCTGATCCACCCCCCTGATCCACCCCTGATCGTGATCCAGACCGTGAAACCATCCAGTTGATCCAGATATCACGTTCGGGATGGCCCTGATTTCACGCTGGATCACGTATAAACAACTGAATAATAAACATTTAGGCTGCGAAGCCAGTGCCTTTTGGATCAGGACCCGAACGAAAACAAGTACCTGAGCGACCCCGCTACGTACTACTCGTTTCTGATCCAGAACGTGAAACCAAGGTTCACTTCTGGATCAGCACCGCGGGGTCGCTCAGGCTGGACTTCTCCGCTCCGCGGAAGTGAAGAATGAGGCAAATGCCCCGGCCACGGCCCCGGGCGCAGTCCCGGGGCGGCCATCGACACCGCACCGCCTGGACGGCGGACGACCGGCGCCAGGTCGAGGAGCTCATGGTGCGCTGGCGTCACAACGTCCCGGCGATCGAGTGGGAGCGACTCGCGAGGCGCATGGGCCGGACGGTGGCCGCCCTGCGCGCCCGGGTCCGGCGCAACCGGCTGCGCCGCTGGCGACGGCACCATCTCGCCGGCCTGGCTCAACATCACCTCGCCGTTCGGGGCGGACAGCCGGCTCGCCAGCAAGGCCCCGCTGCGACGCGTCCAGGTGGTGCCGGTGCACGTTCACCGACATCACCCACGACGCCACGTCGGTCCCGCGCTCCAGGTTCCGGACATCCGGACGATGCCGGCAGCCGCGCACGCTCGGACCCGGTTCCGCCCGTCGATCAACTGGTCGCTGCTGACCACGACCGGCTCGCCCAGGCCGTTGACGAGCACGTCCTCGACCAGCTCGTCGAACTCCCGGCCGGACATGATCGGGACACCGCCGCCGGATGGACCGGGTACTGCCTGCCGCCGATCTCGACCAGCTCGACCTGCGCCTCGTGCTCCGGGTCCATCACTCCCAATCCCCGCCATGGTCTCACGCGGAACGGCCCGAGGGGCCGAACGGACCACACGCGCTCCCGCAATTGCGCTGCCAGTTGCGGCCTGCGGGCACAGGAGGGGGGAGGCGCAGAGTGGAGTGTCCATGTCTCAAGCCTCCGAATCGAGGGAGCTCGTAGAGACCCGATCGGCACGCCGCAACTCCCGTCGTCTCGGCCCGCCCGCGGAGGAACCAGGCCGTTCCTGCTGCCACCAGCAGTCTGCGGGCCCGCCGCTTCGGGGGCGTGCCGCCCCGCCCTCCGCCTGCCCGCGGCGTGCCAGGTCGGGAGGGTTGGCTTGCACGCACAGTCGTCCCATCCGCCCCCGGAGCGGGAGAGAGCACCCGCTCCGAACGCCGGCAGACGCCGGCGGGGCGGACTAACAGCGGTCCGGCCTCCATCCCGGGGCCGTGAAGGGCGACGGCCCCGGGATGGGCGGCGAACCCCTGCCCTTGCGACGGCGCACCCGGCCGGCCTGAACCGCGGGCCGGCCAGACGGGTGCGCCTCTCGCAGATTCCGGGTCAAGGACGGCGGCGAGCGAAGAGCGACCGCCGCCGCTGAACGCCCGGGCCGTCGAATCTCCGCTTTCCACCTTGACGGCGCCGGCAAAGAACGCGGCTTCGCCGCAGGCCGGCACTTCCTCGCCACCACCACCGCCCTGCCCGACGAGGGCACCGCTCTCGCCAGGCCGGCCGGCCTGAACGCCGGCGCCGAAAACCATCGGCTGGTCGATTAGACACCCCGGGCAGCGGTCCCCTGCGGGGCTCCCTGACTCCGGAATCGCGGGCAGGGGTCCTGCGGCGCGACGTGTGCGCCCGAGCGCGGGTCGGCATGAGGCCGGACGCGACTCGCCGCAGG
>JAJEFC010000063.1 GCA_022820675.1 Vicinamibacteria bacterium
CGGTCGACGCCGTCCGGATCCGCGACCGACAGCAGGCGCGCGCCCCCGTCGATGCGCTTGATGAGGCCGCTCAACACGTTGCCCGGACCCACCTCAACATACGTGTCGACCCCTTCCGACGCAAGGCGCCGGACGACCTGCTCCCACCGGACCGGCGCCGTCACCTGATCCACGAGGGCGGAGACCGCGGCGGCGGCGGCGCGCTTCGGCTCCGCGTCCAGATTGGCCACCACGGGGATGGCCGGATCGGAGACCACGAGCGCGCGCAGGTCCCGTTCGAGCCGATCCTGCGCCGGCTGCATCAGCGCGCAGTGAAAGGGGGCGCTCACGGGCAGGGCGCGAACGCGCCTCGCGCCGAGCGCCTTCGCCCGGTCGCCGGCCCGCCGCACCGCGTCGGCCGCGCCGGCGATGACGACCTGGCCCGGGGCGTTGAGGTTGGCGGCGCTCACCACCTGCTCCCCCGCCGCCTCGCGGCACGCCTGATCCACCAGTTGCGCCTCCAGCCCCATCACCGCGGCCATGGCCCCGTCGCCCACCGGCACCGCCTCCTGCATGTAGCGGCCCCGGTTGCAGACCGTGCGCACCGCGTCGCCGAACGACAGCGTCCCCGCCGCCACGTGGGCGGAGTACTCGCCGAGGCTGTGGCCGGCCAGCCAGCCCGGCCGCACCCCCCGGCTCGTCAGCGCCCGGGCCGCCGCCGTCGAGACGGTGAGCAGCGCGGGCTGGGTGTGCTCGGTCAGCACGAGCCGCTCGGCCGGACCCTCGAAGCAGAGCCCGCTGATGCCGACCCCGAGCGCGGCATCGGCCTGTTCGAACGTCTCGCGGCACTCGGGGAAACGGTCGGCGAGCGCCTGCCCCATGCCCACGTGCTGCGAACCCTGGCCCGGAAATACGAATGCGATCATCGACTGGCTTCGACGACGGGCGAACGACCGCGACCGTGAGGGTCAGCCTGTCAGGCCTCCTTGACGGGCCGCACCTGGCGGCCGCGGTAGTAGCCGCAGTGGGGACACACCTGATGCGGCGGCCTCCGTTCGTGACACTGCGGGCACTCGCCCAACTGGACCGGGTCGAGGTTCTGATGCGTGCGGCGCTTCGCCGTGCGTGACTTGGAATGACGTCGCTTTGGATTGGCCATGTGATTCTCGAGTCCGCGCCCTGCTACGGCGCCGACTCCTCTCGCTCCAGGAGCCGCTTCAGCCCCGCCAGCCTGGGGTCCTCCCACTCGTCGGCGCATCGACACGGCGCCGTGTTCCGGTTGCCCCCGCACACCGCGCAGAGCCCCCGGCATTCCGCGCGGCACAGCGGCTTCATGGGCAACGCGAGCTGGAACTGCTCCTGAACGAGGTGCTTCAGGTCGATCTGCTCGTCCCGGTAGAACGCGGTGCTCAGGTCCTCTTCCTCGATGCGGACCTCGCCGTCTCCGCGGTTCTCGGAGGCCGGCAGATACAGGAGATCCACGTCGACTCCGGCGTCGAGGCGGAACGGCTCGAGGCAGCGGCTGCAATCGAGCTCCAGCCCGCCCTCGATCCGACCCGACAGCCGATAGTCGCTTCCTCCCTTCGAAACCAGCAGATCGAGGGTGACGACCTCCGGCACCCGATACTGCCGGCCCCCGTCCGGGGTCAGCGACCCGGCCGGGAACCGCCGGCGAACGTCGGTCCGCGGTCCCTCGATGGCCCGCAGATCGAGGTACCCGGAAGTCGCCGCCTCGCCCGTCCCGACCGCCCTCGGCTCCATCTCCATCGAACTCCGACCACGGTGGTGACCGGCTCCGGGACCGGGCGCCGGACGAATCCCGCATTATAACCAAGGTTTCCTTCCCGTTACATCCAAAGGGATCCAAAGGGGGAAATCTCCCCGCCCCGAACCCGCCCGGTCGCGGTCCTGCCGGCCGGCGGCCCCCGGCACCCAGGGTCGGGGGATGAACAGGCGCTTGTACAGGTGCACCGCGAACCGGTCCGTCATTCCCGCGATGAAGTCCCGCGCCGCCGCATCGATCCCGTCCGATTCCACCGTGCGGTAATCGAGAAACGCCTCCGGCGTCCGACGCACCCGCTCCCAGAGCCCGCCGATGATGCCGGAGGCCTTGGCCATCTCGGCGGTGGCGACCCGGTTCTCGTACACCCCCTCGAACAGGAACGCCCGCAACGCCGTCAGCGCCTCGAGGACCGGCGCGCTCATGCGGAGCTCGACGTCGGGCCTCGTCGCCCGGGTCGCGGTCACCACGTCGGACACCAGCGCCCCGATGCGCTCGGACGAGGTCCGGCCGAGCCGCTCCAGCGGCGCCGCGGGCAGATCGGAGGTGTCGATCACGCCCGCGCGGACCGCGTCGTCGATGTCGTGGTTCACGTAGGCGATCAGGTCCGCGACCCGCGCCACCTGCCCTTCGAGGGTCGCCGCGCGGCGGGACGGCTCCATGCCCAGGGGCGCGCCGTCCTTGCCCTTCGAGTGCTTCGCGATGCCGTTCCGGACCTCCCACGTCAGGTTCAGGCCGCGATGGTCCCTCTCGAGCACGTCCACGATCCGCAGGCTGTGCCCGTGGTGGCTGAAGCCCCCCGGCATCAGCCGGTTCAGCACCGCCTCGCCGGCGTGGCCGAACGGGGTATGGCCCAAATCGTGGCCGAGGGCGACGGCCTCGGTCAGGTCCTCGTTCAGGCCGAGCACCTTCGATACCGTACGCGCGATCTGCGCCACCTCGAGGGTGTGGGTGAGGCGCGTCCGGTAGTGGTCGCCGGCCGGCGAGAAGAACACCTGGGTCTTGTGCTTGAGCCGGCGGAACGCCTTGCTGTGCAGGATGCGATCGCGGTCGCGCTGAAAGGCGGGCCGGATCGGGTCCTCGGGCTCGGCCCGGAGCCGCCCCTTCGACTCCCGGCTCCGCGCCGCCCAGGGCGCGAGGTACTCGGCCTCGCGGGCCTCCAGCTCGTGTCGAATCATGAGAGCACGCTTCCCGTTCCGTTGCGGACGGCGGCTTCGAGCAGCTCGGCCGCCGCGTCGCACGCGGCGGGGTGCTCGCCCGCCGTCCCGATCCAGTGCACCGACGCCTCCTTCCTGAACCACGTCGACTGCCGGCGCGCGTAGCGGCGGTTCTCGCGGACGATGAGCTCCCGGGTGCGGCGCAGATCGCGCTCGCCGCGAAGATGCTCCAGGGCCTGGCGGTACACGAGCCCGCCGAACGGCCCCGCGTCCTCGGGCACGCCCCGCGCGAGCAGCCCTCGAATCTCATCCAGCAAACCTCGGGCCAACTGCCGGTCGACCCGGTCCGCGATGCGCGCCTCGAGCTGCTCCATCGGCAGCCGCAGGCCCACCGCGACCACGACGTGGCCCGCGATCGGCGAGCGCGTCCCGGCGAAGTGGTCGGTGAGGGTCCGGCCGGTCAGCAGGAACACCTCCAGCGCGCGGACCAGGCGCTTCTCGTCGGCGGGATGGACCCGCTCGGCCGACGCCGGATCGTGACGCGCGAGCAGCCGGTGGAGGGCGCCGGGGCCCCGGCCGCGGGCCACCCGCTCGAGCCGCGCCCGGAGCCCGGCGTCGCGTCCCGGGCCGTCGAACAGCCCCCGCGTCAGGGCCCGATAGTAGAGGCCGGTGCCGCCCGCCACGATCGGCAGCCGGCCCCGCGCCGTGACCTCCCGCACCACCCGGGCCGCGTCGCGGCCGTACCGCGCCGCCGAGTACACCTCGACGGGCTCGACGACGTCGATCAGATGGTGCGGTATCCCCCGCTGCCGGTCGGCCGGGACCTTGTCGGTCCCGATGTCGAAGCCGCGGTAGACGGCCGTCGAGTCGCATCCCAGGATCTCGCCGTCGGCCCGCGCCGCGAGCGACAGCGCGAGCGCGCTCTTGCCCGTCGCCGTCGGTCCGACGACGGCCAGCAGCACCGGCCGCCCGTCCGGGTCCCGCCAGCCGGGGGGCGGTCGCACGTCACCCCAGGAGCGCCAGGAGCAGCACCGCCGTCAACAGGATCAGGAGGCCGAGCTGCTGGCGATCCGTCGGTCGCGGCGACTCCGTCATGCCCGAATCAGCGGTACTGCGGCGGCGGCCGCTCGTTGAAGTAGAACGTCACCGTGAAGAAGACGCTGTCGTCCGGATACTCCGGGGGCAACGGGTAGGTCGGGTTCGATCCGCGGATCGCGTTGTAGGCGGAGTTGGTGAACGCGTCGACCGTGGACGGCCGCTCGACCGCGAGGTCCGTCAGCGTCCCGTCCATGTGGACGTTGAAGGTCAGGACGACGTTCCCCGACATCGACATCGCGGCGTAGGGAATGAACCAGTTGCGGTAGATCTGCGACCGGAACCGCGCGAGCCACGAGCCGAAGTCGACCCCCTTCGAATCGAACTGGATGTCCGGGCCGTACTCGTCGGTACGGCCGCGCAGGTTGTAGTACTGCCGGCTGCGCGCGACGCTGTCGAGGCCCCGCAGCGCCCGGTTCAGGATCCTCCCCGACAGATCGCCGAGCGGGCGCGGCCGCGAAAGGCGCTCGGCCAGCCGCGGCGGGGACTCGCCTTCCCCCTCCCCGGTCTCCGCCTCGGCGCCGTCCCCGGCCTCCTCCGGCGTGCCGTCCTCGACGCCGTCGGACGCCTCTTCCACGGCCTCCTCGAACGCCTCCGGATCGTCGCCGAGCGAGGTCAGCGGGTCGAGCCCGTCGTCGGGGTCCGGCGTCTGCACGAACTCGAACGTGTTGCCCTCGGCATTGGGGAGGTCGTTCAGCGGGTCCTCCGCCTGGGTCGGCGACTGCGCGACGCGGTCCTGGTCGGACAGGTCCGCCGCGGACGGAGGCGCGAGCGCCAGCGGGTCGACCAGAGTGTCGACGAAGATGAACCGCGGCGCGTCGTCGGGGACCTGCCGCAACGCCAACTGCTCCGCCTCGGCCAGTTGCGCGAGCTCCGCGAGGCGTTCGGCCCGGCGCTCCATCGCCTCCTGCACGAACGGCAGGCGCGGCCCGAAGAGCACCAGCAGCGCGATCAGCAGGTGGGTGAAGAAGGAGAGGAGCGCGCACTCGCGGTAGGACATCGCCGACTCGACGGTCGGCGTCTCGAAGCGGCGGCTCTCGAAGTCGAAGTACATGGGTCGGGAGCGTGGCCCCCAGTATACCTCGCCCTCAAGACGTGGGCGGCTTGCGGGCCACGTAGAGATAGACGATGCCGAGAGCGAGGCGGTCGACGCGGACCTCGTCGAAGCCGCACTCGCGCAGCACCGCGGCCAGCGCGTCCGGCCCGAGGAAGGCATGGACCGAGGCGGGCAGGTAGGCGTACGCCTCGGCGTGGCGCGACAGCCACCGGCCGATGCGGGGCAGCACGCGCCGGAAGTACCACAGATAGGCCCCCCGGATCACGGGCAGGCGCGGCTCCCCGAACTCCAGAATCGCCAGTCGGCCGCCCGGCTTGAGGACGCGGGCGATCTCCCGGACCGCCTGCGCCGGATCGACCACGTTCCGGATGCCGAACCCGATGGTCGCGGCGTCCATCGTCGCCGGCCCGCACGGCAGCCGGCAGGCGTCGCCCCGGACCAGCCGGACCCGCCCGCCGAGCCCGGACGCCCGCACCTTGCGAAGCCCGATGTCGAGCATGGCCCCCGCGAAGTCGACCCCGAGGACCGCCCCGGCCGGCGCGTCCCCGCGGCACGCGGCGATCGCGAGGTCCGCGGTGCCCGTGCACACGTCAATGACGCGGGCCCCGGCCGGCGCCCCGACCGCCGCCACCGCCTGCCGCCG
>JAJEFC010000034.1 GCA_022820675.1 Vicinamibacteria bacterium
GCCGGACCGCGGCGGCGCTCCCGGCGGCACCCCGGAGCTGTACTTCACCGACCCCGACGGCATCCTGCTGCAGCTCCAGGACGCGCGGTACTGCGGCGGCGACGGCTATCTCGGCAACGAGTGCGGCACGCCGGAGAACCCGACGGGGCGCAACGCCTGAGGAGTCCGCCGCGCGGAACCGCGCGGGCTCGCGAGAATCGGTCGGGCGCCGCCGGAACCTGCGAGCGGGGGGTCTGCGGGCGACCGGAGGCGGCAAGAGGCCGACGTTTGCGGGCGCCCGCGCCCGGGGGCTCGGGGGGGGCGCCGGCAGGGCCGCGTAGGGGGCGATTCCGGCGGGGCAAGCGTAGGGAGGCGATTTCGGTGGGGCAAGCGCAGGGAGGCGATTTCGGTGGGGTAAAAAAAATGTAATTTCCGCTTGCAACGGCCGGCGGATGTGATCGACAATTCGCCGGAGTAGACTCATGTCGATGCGGCATGGTGTCTCCGCGAGGCGGCACAGCGCGGCCGATCAGGCATGGCGGCCTTCGAGAACTTCGGTAGTGACGAGGGAGGTGATCGTCCCATGAGTCAGGAGATCATCGAGGTGACAGAGGAGACGACCCAGCCGGGCGTGTCCAGACGGAGTTTCATCAAGGGCGCCATCGCCGCGAGCGCGGCCGTGTCGTCGACCAACTACCTGTTCCGCAGCAACGGCGGGGCGGTGCTGGCCCAGGCGCCGGCCGCGGGGGCCGTCGACCGGCTCATCACCGTGACCGTCAACGGCCGGAGCCGGCGCGTCGAGGTGCCTCCCATGGAGACGCTGGCCACGACGCTGCGCTACAAGCTGGGCCTGACGGGGACGAAGATCGGCTGCGACCGCGCCGAGTGCGGCGCGTGCACCGTCCTCGTCGACGGGACGGCGCACTACGGCTGCTCGCTGCTGACGCACTCCGTGCGCGGGCGCGAGGTCACGACCATCGAGGGCCTCGAGGCCGAGGACGGCACCCTGCACCCGATGCAGCAGGCGGTGCTCGAGGAGCAGGGGTTCCAGTGCGCGTTCTGCATGTCCGGGTTCATCATGAACTCGGTCGCGCTGCTGAACGAGAACCCGAACCCGTCGCGGAAGCAGGCGGCGGAGTGGCTGTCGGGGAACCTGTGTCGGTGCGCCGACTACGACAAGATCCTGACGTCCGTCCAGCGGGCGGCGGAAATCACGCGGGGGGCCTGACGTGGCTGACTACAAACTGCTCGGAAAGAACTACCAGACGCCCGACCTCTACGCGAAGGTCACCGGGCGGTCGCGGTACGCCGAGGACCATCGCGCCGAGGGCATGGTCTTCGCGAAGCTGCTCTCCAGCCCGATGCCGCATGCGCGGGTGCGGTCCATCGACGCCGACGCGGCCCTGGCCCTTCCCGGCGTCGTGGGCATCCTGACCCCCGACGATCTGCCGGACGAGGTCGACGCCCCGAACGAGGCGGCGCTCACCATGGAGCCGCGCTACGAGGGCGAGCCGATTCTCGCCGTCGCCGCGGTCAGCGAGCAGATCGCGTCGGACGCGATCGAGCTGATCGACATCGACCTCGAGCCCCTCGAGTTCGTGCTCGATCCCCTCGACAGCCTCAAGCCGGGCGGCCCGAACGCCCGCAGCGAGGGCAACACCACCATCGGCCGCGAGCTCGGTGAGATCAAGTGGAGCGCGGCGGATCTGGCCGGCCTGGCGGCGGGCGAGATCCCGATGGACGCCGAGGCCGCCCAGGAGTGGTCGTTCGGCGACCTCGAGGCCGGCTTCGCCGAGGCCGACATCATCGTCGAGGAGCACTCCTACAACCAGTCGACGTCGCACCAGCCGCTCGAGAGCCGGACGACGATGGCGTACTGGGAGGACGGCAAGCTCTACATCTATCCCTCCGTGCAGAGCACCGCGCGCGCCGTGGGCCCGATGGCGCGGTGGGCGGGCGTCGAGCCGTCAAACGTCGTCCTGATCAACGAGTTCACCGGCGGCGGGTTCGGCGGCAAGATCAGCGGCTACGTGCACGCGCAGATTCCCATCCTGCTGTCGAAGAAGATCGGCAGGCCGGTCATGATGCGCATCACGCGGCGCGAGGAGAACATGATCGGCCGCGGGCGCCCCGGCGTCCAGGCCCGCATCCGGCTCGGGATGCGCGCCGACGGCCGCATCACCGCCCTCGACATCCACGGCATCGGCGACCAGGGCCCGTACGGGCGCTCCGGCGACGCCATGAACGTGGCGGGCATCGGGTCGCTCTGCTACCAGCCGCTGGCGTGCCGCATGCGCGGCACCAACGTCTACACCAACACCCCGCCGCGCGGTCCGCAGCGGGCGCCGGGCGGCGTGCAGTCGATGACCATGCTCGAGCCCATCATCCAGAAGGCGGCGAAGCTGCTGGGGCTCGACCAGGTCGAGGTGCACAAGATCAACGCGCCCGAGGGGCAGGCGCGGTTCGGCCCGCCGGGGCTCAACGGCGAGCAGGGCAACGTGTCGAGCGCGTTCGCCAGGGAGGCGATCGACATCGGCGCCGAGCTCTTCAACTGGGAGGAGCGCAAGCAGCGCAGCGGCCAGCGCAACGGCTCGAAGGTCACCGGCGTCGGCATGACGCTGAGCGCCTACTCGGCCGGCGCCTCCGGGGTCGACGGCCTGTTCGTGCTCAGGCCCGACGGCCGCCTCTACATCCAGTCCGGCGTCGGCAACCTCGGCACGGGGTCGGCCTTCGACACCATGCGGGCCGCGGCCGAGGGGCTGGACATGCCCTGGGAGAAGTGCGAGGTCGCCTGGGGCGACACCAGCCGGCACCTGCCCTGGAGCTGCTCGCAGGGCGGCAGCTCGACGACCCACGCCCACACGCGGGCGAACTGGGCCGCCGTGGCGGACGCCAAGCTCAAGATGCAGGAGATCGCCGCGCAGGATCTCGGGGGCGCTCCCGAGGACTACGAGATCGGCGGCGAGCGCGTCTACCGCACGGGCAACCGGTCGCAGGGCCTGAGCTTCGCGCAGGTCGCGCAGCGGGCCATCGACCTCGGCGGCCGGTACGACGGGCACGAGCTTCCCGAGGACATCAACGGGATGACCACCGCGTCGGCGACCGCGCTGGCGGGGCAGGGGCTCATGGGCGTCGCCAAGGACAACTACGAGGAGGGCGGCCGGCGCATGTCGTTCGTGGCCGGCTTCGCCGAGGTCGAGGTCGACATCGAGACCGGCAACATCAAGATCGTCGACTACGCGGCCGGGTCCGACGCGGGCACCATCCTGCATCCCAAGACCTACGAAGGGCAGATCTTCGGTGGGGCGATCCAGGGGTTCTCCGTCGCCCTGGCCTCGAAGTGGGTCTACGACCGGCAGTGGGGCCTGATGGTCGCCAAGCGGTTCTACAGCAACCGGCCGCCGGGGATGCTCGACGTGCCGCACGAGGCGCCCATGAAGTGGGGCAACGCCGACCTGCCCGATCCCTTCAACCCGCTCGGCGCGAAGGGCATCGGCGAGGCGGCGCAGGGGGCCGGCTCCGGCGCGGTCGCCAACGCCATCGCCGACGCACTCGAGTCGTTGGGCGAGGGCAACGGCGACTTCCACCGCTCGCCGGTCACACGCGACATGATTCTCACGAAGCTCGAGCAGGCCCCGACGGGTCACGATCGGCTGACGGCTCACGTCTGAGGAAGGGGAGGCGATCACCATGAAGGGCGTTATTCGCGACGTAATACCTCAACTCGAGCTGTTTCAGCCGAACAGCGCCGACGACGCGCTGGCGCTGCTGGCCGAGCACGGGTCCGATGCCTGGGTGTACGCCGGCGGGCTCGACACGCTCGACTGGTTCAAGGACCGGGTGAAGCGGCCGCGCGTGGTCGTGGACCTCGGCGGCGTGGAGTCGATGCGCGAGATCCGGTCGACCTCCGACGGGATCGAGATCGGGGCGATGGCCCGGCTCATCGACGTGGTCAACCACCCCGACATCCAGGCCCGGTTCCCGGCCCTGGCGCTGTCGGCCAAGACGGCCGCGTCGCCGCAGATCCGGAACCAGGGCACCATCGGCGGCAACGTGGCGCAGGACACCCGTTGCTGGTACTACCGCGACGGCTGGACCTGCTACCGGGCCGGCGGCAACATCTGCTACGCCAGCCCGCCGACCGCGATGAACCGCGAGCACTGCATCCTCGGTGCGAGCCGGTGCGTCGCCGTCAACCCGTCCGACACCGCGCCGGTGCTCGTGGCCCTCGACGCCGAGATGGTCATCCGGCGGGGCCGTGCGGAGCGCGTGGTTCCGGCCGCGGAGTTCTTCGTCGGGCCGGAGATCGACATCGAGCGGATGACGGCGCTGGAGGCCGGCGACCTGCTGATGTCGATTCGGGTGCCGTCGACGTGGTCGGGGGCGCGGGTCTACTTCGAGAAGGTCCGTGACCGCGACACGTGGGACTTCGCCCTCGTCAACGTGGCGACCGCCCTGCGCGAGAGCGGCGGCGTCATCCAGGACGCCCGCGTCGTCGTCAACGGCGTGGCCCCGACCCCGGTCCGGCTGACCGCGGTCGAGAACGCCATCCGCGGGCAGGCCCGCAACGAGCAGACCGCGAACCGGGCCGGCGACGTCTCCATCCAGGGGACGGTGGCGCTGGCCCAGAACGGGTTCAAGGTCAACCTGATGCGGAACCTGGTGCGGCGGTCCATCCGCGACGAGGTGATGACCGAGGCGTAGCGCAGCGCTTCGTTGTGCCGGGAACGACTGAAGGGCCGAGCCCAGATGGGTCCGGCCCTTCGCTTGTACCGGGCCGCCGCGGTCGCCTCTGCCGTCCGGCGCAGTTTCGCTTCGTTCGATCGGGAACGACTGAAGGGCCGGGCCTCGATGGGCTCGGCCCTTCGATTCTTGTACGACGTCGGCCGCGGTCACCCTTGTCCTCGGCGTGGTCAGTGCCCGCTGCGGTCTTGCGCCGGGGACGTGCGAGCGGCCGGGGCGGTCGTCCGCCAAGGGCGGATGCACCCGCCGTCAGACCGTCCGATACGGTAGACTACGGGTTCGCGTCGAAGGGAGGCTGGACGATGAGGAATCAGGGCAGCGGAGAGACCCGGGCGCCGTCACGACGTCGGTTCATTCGCCAAGCCATCGGCGGCGGGCTCGGCGCGTCGGTGGCGGGCGCGGCCGCGGTGGCGCGCCCCGCCGCGCAGGTCGGCGGCCCGATACGGTCGTTCGACCATGTCGCGGTGCCGATGCGGAACACCGAGGCCATGGTGCAGTTCTACCGGTCGCTCGGCTTCGGCGTGATGGAGGGCGAGCGCATCTGCTCGGTCCACTTCGGCGACAGCAAGATCAACTTCCACCGGCCGGTGGCGTGGGAGGACCCGAGCTTCACCCTTCGCGCCCCGGCCGCGGTGCCGCCCTGCGGCGATTTCTGCTTCGTCTGGGACGGCACCGAGGCGGCGCTCGAGGAGCTGCTGGCCGGCGCGGGGGCCGAGGTGATCACGGGGCCGGCGCCCCGTACCGGCGGCCGCGACGGCGGCATCGCCGAGGGCACCAGCCGCTACATCCGCGACCCGGACGACAACCTGCTGGAGTTCATCGTCTACTGATGCCGGGAACGTCCGGTCGCCGGATTCGCGGATTCGGCCGATCGTGGCGGGGGCATGCAACCATGGCTCTGACGGAAACCCAGCGCCACGTCTTCACCGTCGACGAGTTCGCACGCATGGGCGAGGCCGGGGTGTTCGCCGAGGAAGATCGCGTGGAGCTCATCGATGGAGAGATCCGCGAAATGACGCCAATCGGCCCGCTGCACGCGGTGGTCGTGAACCTGCTCGCCGAGCTTCTCATCACGCGGCTGGCCGGCAAGGCGTACGTCAGCATCCAGAATCCGGTCCGCCTCGACCGACATACCGAGCCGCAGCCCGACCTGACGGTGGCGCGGCGTCGGCTGGACGCCTATGCGGGCCGTCATCCCGAGGCGGGCGACATCCTGCTCGTCATCGAGGTGGCCGATTCCTCGTTGCGGTATGACCGGGCGGAGAAGGTGCCGACGTACGGCAAGGCCGGCATTCCCGAAGCGTGGTTGGTGGATCTCGCGACCGAAACCGTTACCGTGTACTCGGGCCCCGGCCCCGATGGGTACGCCGATGAGCGTGTCCGCCGGAGAGGGGACATGATTGCCGCATCCAGCGTCCCCGAGATCGACCTTCGGGTCGACGAGATGTTCGCCTGAGTCTGCTGGCGCATGCCGGAAACCTACTACCTCTGATCGTTCCGGATCCGGGCTTGGCGCCCGGGGGCTCAGAGGCACGCCGTTGCGGATAATGCCGATGCCCGGAACGTTGCGCTGCCTCGCGATTGGCCTGACGTCCGCCTGCCTGGCGTGCGCTCCCGCACCATCCGCACCCCGGCCGGAGCGCGAACCCCTGTGGATCGCGGTCGTGCAGACCGGCGGCGCCCTGATTCCATTTGCTCGCCATGGCGACGACGGCTGGGACCTCCCTTGGCCCGCGCCGTTCGACGCCGAGACCGGCGCTCTCGATGACGGGGGAGAGGTGGTCTCTCCACCCCGTCCGGACCGCGAAGCACGGTCACTGCCGATGCCCCCCGTCGATCAGGATTCCCAGGGCGGCAGAATCGCCGCGCCGATGCAGTGGAGCTTCTACTCGCAATCCGAGCGGGGCACGGCGCTCACGGTGGCGAGGCTGCTGCTCGTCGAAGCCCACTGCTTGATGAGCTGGGCGTTGGGCTTCGGCGAGCCGTCGGGTTTCGGCGAGCGCGAGCTGCCCACGATCGAGGGGACGCCGGACGTCGCCGGCGTCGCGTTCAGTCATCCCCTCGAGGTCGTATCGGCTGACGAGATTCCGGGGCTCGACAGGATACGCGCTGAGCTCGGATTGATCGACGTCAGCAGCCTCGACGACCCGATGGAGTCCAGACGGTTCGTCTGGCTGGGCTTCTATCGCCTCGACGACGGCGCCGTCATCGGCGTCGTGAACGACCGCCTCTACGAAGGCGAGAGTTGGCTGGTGGTGGAGATCGATTCGGACGGGAGTCGGGTCGCCCACCGCGTCTACGGCGGCGGCTGCTGATGCGCCGTCGCGGGCTGGAGCCGCGGGCGTCCCTGCGGGGACCCTCCGCGGGCCTTTCCGCCTCGCAGCGGCGTACCCCGGCCGGATCGGCGACTGCGAGGGCCGAGCCCGCGGGCGCGTCGCGCCGCCGGCCGTATAATGCGGGACGTGGCCTTGCCGGACGAGCTGACGCGACGCCTGCGGGCGGTCGCCGAGGGCGACCCGGACGTGCGTGCGCTCTACGTGTTCGGCTCCCGAATCGACGGGACCGGGCGGCCGGATTCCGATCTCGACGTCGGAGTCCTCTACGTGTCGCCGCAGCCGCTCGAGAAGACCGTCCGGCTCGAAGAGGCGCTGTACCAAGCCACCGGCGAGCCCGTGGACGTCATCGACGCGGCGCGGGCGAGCGCCCTGCTGGCCCTGGCCGTGGTGCGGGGCGACCGGATCTTCACCCGGGACGAGTTGGAGACGGATCTGTTCGACCTGTACGTCCTGCGGCGGGCTGGCGATCTGCTGCCGTTCGAGCGTGCGCGTTGCGCGATTCTGTTCGGTCCGCGATCATGACCCCCGGACGAGTCAGCCGCGCGATCGTGGCCGACAAGGCAGCCCTGATTCGCCGCCTCCTCGACGAGGCGGGGACCCTTCCCCTCGACGACCTCGACGCCTTCACGCGCGATCCCAGGATGGTGGCGGCGGGCGAATCGTACCTGCGCCGCACCCTCGAAGCTCTGCTGGACATCTCGCGCCACGTGCTGGCGAAGGGGTTCGCCCGGGCACCGTCGGAATACGGGGAGGTGGCGCGCCAGCTCGGGGAGGTGGGCGTCGTGTCGCCTTCCCGGACCGAACGGCTGGTACGCATGGCCCGCTATCGCAACCGACTGGTGCACGTCTATCACGAAGTGACGGCGCCGGAGCTGTACGAGTTGCTGGTGAGGCGGCGGGCCGATATCGAGGAGATGCTGGGCGCGATCGCCGATTGGATGGCGGCGCACCCCGACCGCGTCGCCGACCCCGAGTGAGTCCTCACGGCGTCCGCCCGGAGCGGCGGCGTCAGAAGAACCAGGTGAGCGACACGTAGCCGACGGCGCTCAGCAGGCCGTAGGCCGAGGGCAGGATCTGGCCGGCCGCCGGGGTGTCGGCGCCGACGCCGAAGAAGACGCCGCCGGCGATGGATGTCTCGTCCCCGGCCGAATAGGAGAAGCTGGGCGCCACGATGGCGCTCCGGTCGTTGAGGTTCCAGAGCCAGAGGCCGGCGATGCTCAGCAGCGGGTGGATCTGGTAGGACGCCTGCACCGCCGCCTCGTCGCGGCCGTACACCTGGTACTCGGCGCGCAGGAACTCCGGCGACTGGAAGAGACGGAAGAAGTCCTCGGGCGCGGCGGCGCCGCGGCCGTCGTGCTGGTACTCGACGACGAGGCCCATGTCGCGGCCGTAGACCGACAGCCGCCGGTCGAGGCCGATGGTTCCCCGTCCCGTCACCTCGCCCTGAAAGTCCCTCACCACCGCCTCGAACCGGATCGCCCAGGCCCCCAGCCCGCCCGCCGCGCCGAACGCACCGGCCGCGTCGCCGTAGAGGCTGCCTCCCCACCCCGAGACCTCCCAGTTCCGCCACGTCGTGAGGCCGCGCGCCAGCGCCGTCGTCTCGTCGCCGACGAGCGTCCGGCTGGGCCGGAACACGACGTCGATCTCGCTCAGCGGGCCGGGGTAGATGCGGGCCCGCGCGGCGTCGATGCCGCCCCGGTAGACGCGGAAGGGGTCGGCGGGGCTGAAGGGGATGAACGGGTCGGCAGGGGTGAGGAACAGCGTGGTGCCCCACGACACCGCCTGCCGCCCGACGCTCACCTCGACCGTGTCGTTCGGCTGCCACGCGACGTTGAGGCGGTCCAGCCGGTGCAGCCACTGGAAGTGGTCGCGGTCGACGGCGGACCATTGGAGGTCGAGCCACTCGCCCCCCGCGGGGACCGCGCCCAGCCCGCCCAGGAGGCTGAAGTCGGTGGCGTCCTGGCGCACGGTGAGGGCGTGGTCGTACGCGATCTCGACCGCGAAGGGGCCGAACACCGGCTCGGTCGTCAACCGCAACCGGTTGAAGACGCTGGCGCTGGCGTCGGTGAACGGGGTCGGGCCCGCGAACAGGGGGACCGTCTGCAGGTAGCCCGTGAGCCAGCTCGACTGGGCGTGGGCGGGGAACGGCGCCAGCGCAGCGACAGCGAGAATCGTGGTGGCGACGAGCAGGCCGCGCGCGCCGGGAGTCATGTCGAGCCTCCCGACGTTCGTCCGACCGAGAGGGCAGGCCGCGGGAGAGGGCGGGGTGCCGGGGCGAGGAGCCGTCGCCCCCAATCGTGAAGGAACGGACCGGGCGCGCCGGCGGACAGTCGGCGGCGTTCCGTTCCTCGCGTACGCCGAGGAGCAGGCCTCGGGCGGTGGATCATTCGCGGGTCTCGTCCGAGTCGATGCGGCCGTCGAGCATTCGGACGAGGCGCCGCGACCGGTCCATGACGCGTGCGTCGTGGGTGGCGAAGACGAACGTCACCCCGAGCTCCCGGTTCAGGTCGGCCATGACGTCGAGCAGGGCGGCGCTCGCGGCGGAGTCGAGGTTCGCGGTGGGCTCGTCGGCGAGCACCAGGGCGGGCCGGCTCGCGACCGCCCGCACCACCGCCACCCGTTGCTGCTGTCCCCCCGACAGCTTCCCCGGCCGCCGGTCCTCGAGGCCGGTCATGCCCGTCCGCTCGAACAGCTCGTGCACGCGCGCCCGGCGCTCGTCGGCCGGCACGCCCTGGAGCAGCATCGGGAACTCGGCATTCTCCATCGCCGTCAGCACCGGCAGCAGGTTGTACGCCTGGAAGACGAAGCCGACTTGGTCGAGCCGCAACTGGGCGAGGTCGCGGTTGGACATCGCGGTCACGTCGCGGCCCGCCACCTCCACCCGGCCCTCGGTGGGGCGCGTCAGGCCGCCGATCAGGTTGAGGAGCGTCGTCTTGCCCGACCCCGACGGTCCCGCCAGGGCCGTGAACTCGCCCCGCCCGACGGTCAGGCTGACGTCGCGGACCGCCTGCACCTCCTCGGCCTCCTGGTGGAAGACCTTCCAGACGCCCTCGGTCCGGACCGCCGCGGTATCGGTGTCGCTCATGGAGTCGCTCGCGATCGCCGGGTCACCGGTCGAACCTCATCACTCGAACTTCGTCAAACCGGGGGCCGCGGCGGGCCGGACCGGCCGCCGGGGCGTGGCGGACCGACTCGGGCGCCTCCAACGCGGGGGTCACCGGTCGACTTCATCATCCGCACGGCGGCACCTTCGCCACGCCGGTTGGCCGCGGGGGGCGCTGGGGCGCCGCCGCCGTCGCCGCGTGCTGGTCGACTCACATCCGAACGGCGCCGCCCCGTTGCGCCGCGCCGGCCGCTTTGGGCGCCGCGGCCCTCGCAAGTGTCACCGGTCGAACTTCATCGCCTCGGTCACGTCGAGCCGGGCCGCCCGCAGGGCCGGATAGACCGACGCCGCCGCGCCGATGAAGAGGATGAACAGCAGCACCTGCACCAGGCGCCGGGTTCGCAGCAGCGGGACGATGATCGGCTCGACGACGACGCCCGAGAAGGTCATCTCGTCCATCATGGCCGAGATGTCCAGGCCGTCGGCGAAGAAGCCCCAGGTGAAGGCGAGCCCGAGGCCGACGCCGATGAAGCCGCTCGCCGCGGTCAGGGTCAGCCCCTCGATCAGCACGATGGTCCCGGTCTGTCCCGGCGTCAGGCCGAGCGCCTGCAGCACGCCGAACTCGCGGCGGCGGTGCAGCACCGACATCAGCACGGTGTTGACGATGCCGAACGCGATGATCGTGAAGATGAACCCCTGGACCAGGTAGTTGCCGAAGTCGTCGATGGCCACCGCCGCCGCCAGGGCGGGGTTCCCCTCGCGCCAGCCCATCACTCGCGCCTCGCCGCCGGCGACGGGCCCGGCCAGGGCGCGCTCGACGCGCGCCGCGACCCCGGCCGTCGCGGCGCTGTCGTCGAGCACCACCCCCACGTTAGTGACGTCGCCCGACGACCCCAGCCACTCGTCGGCGGTGGCCAAGGGAATGTGTACCAGAAGCTGATCCACCTCGGGCACGCCGGTCCGGAAGATGCCGACCACCCGCAGGAGCTGCCCCGCGATCTCGCGCTCGGCGTCCTGCGCCTGCACCACGAAGCGCGAGCCGAGCCGCAGGTCGAGGCGGTCGACCAGCTCCACCCCGACGTAGGCGGCCAGCCGGTCGTTCGGCTCGAGGTAGCGTCCCTCGATCAACCGGTCGTCGATGGGGCTGAAGTCCGCCTCCGCCGCCGGGTCGACGGCGACTATCTGCGCCGGCCGCGAGCCCGCGGCCGAGCTCGCGAGCCCGGTGACGGCGAGCTTCGCGGTCGTCGCCACGACGCGGGGGGCGACCTCGGGCGATGCGAACGCTTCCTCAGCGGCGCGCCGTACCTCGGCCGGCAGCCGGTCCTCGATGCGCCGGCTCACCCGGAACTCGGGGCGCTCGATGGTGACGTGCCCCTCGCCGAGCCGGACCCCCGAGTCGATCCACTGCTCGTGAGAGCCGTCGCCGAGCGAGAAGGTGAAGACGAGCAGGGCGGCCCCGACGATCATCGCCGACGCGGTCAGCACCGTCCGCCGCACGTGGCGGCGCAGGTTTCGCATGGCCAGCAGCACGAGGACGCGGGCGTGCATCGGGGGACGCTGGGCGGCGGGTGGCATCGTCACGACTTCGGTCGAGGCGTCTGCGCCGTGGAACCGTGGACGCGGGCGCCCATCGGGGAACGCGTGGTGGAGGTCGACGACATCGTCACAACCCCGACAGCGTGTCGGCCGGCGGCACCCGCGCCGCCTTGGCGGCCGGATAGAGGGCCGCGAGGAGTGCGGTCAGCACGAGCCCGAACGCCGACCAGGTCCAGCCCGCCGGATCGTAGCCGACGCGCAGGCTGGGCTCGAGCAGCGCGCCCTGCAGGGTGACGCTGCCGAAGAGCCACTCGAGGCTCGGCGGCGCGGTGGCCCACCACACCATCAGCGGGAACGTGACGGCCGAGCCGATGGCGAGGCTGAGCAGTCCGACGGCCGCGGCTTCGGACAGCACCGTGCCCATGATGGCCCGCGGCGTCGCCCCGAGGGCGAGCATGACCGCGAACTCGCGCCGGCGCTCGAAGGTCGCCATGAGCATGGTGTTGGCGATGCCGAAGCTGGCGATGGCGAAGATGATGACGATGAAGATCCAGTACATCGACTCGGCGAGGCCGACGTAGTCGACGAGCACCGGGTTGAGCACCGTCCAGGACGCCACCTCGATCTCCCGGCCGGCGGCGTCGATCGCCGCGGCGAGGCGCGCGGCGACCGCGTCGGCCTCGGCCGGATCCGCGGTGCCGACCGCGATCTCGTGGATGCGGGCGGGGTCGAGGTAGATCAGCGCCTGGAGGTCGCCGATGGCGAGCACCGCGGTACGCGCATCGAACTCGACGAGCCCGGTCCGGAAGACCCCGGCGACGGTGTAGAGGTCGTTGGCCATGGAGCCGTCGGCGGCCGACCCCACCAGCACCAGCTCGTCGCCGACGCCGGCCGCGAGCTGCCGGCCCATCTCCTCGCCGATCAGCATCTCGAAGGCGCCCGGCTCGGGCAGCCTGCCGGCGACCAGCTCGTCGAGGAAGCGGGTCAGCGCCACCTCGCGCTCGGGGTCGACCCCCATGAACATTCCCGCCGAGGTCGCCTCGCCCGAGCTGACGAGCCCGCCCGCGTACACTCGCGGCGCCGCCGCCGTCACCCCCTCGTCGGCGTCGATGACCTCGAGCATCGCCTCGACGTCGATGCCCTCGCGCCCGCCGAGCGTGTCGAACATGCTCCGGTCGGGGCGGTACTCGGCGTGGTGGATCTCGATCTGCCCGCTGATGAGCGAGGTGGCGTTCTCGACGAGCTCGGCCGTGATCCCCCGCGACCAGCCGATCATGAACACCACCGCGAAGAAGCCCACGGCGAGGCCGAGGGCGGTCAGCACCGTCCGGCGGGGGTTCCGGCCGATGTTGCGCCAGCCGATGCGCGGCCAGGGACGTTCGCGCATCGGCGGCTACCGTCCGCGCTGCAGGGTGCGGAGGGAGAAGAACGAGGTGTCGAGGTCGACGTCGAACTCCAGCTCCTCGTAGCGGAACGAGGTCCGCTCCTCGGGCTTGTCGGCCGGGACCATGTCCATGACGCCGGGGACGAGGCGGCCGCCCATCTCGGTGAACGCGCTGTACTCCATGGTGCGGGCGAGCTCGCCGTCCTCGTCGTAGTACCGCGCCCAGAGGGGCATCGAGTCCCGCTGTCGGACCAGGAACGCCATGTGGCCCCAGACCACCGCCGCCTCCGGCTTCGGGGTCAGGCGGAGCTCCCACACGTCGACGCCGTCGCGCTCGCCCTCGAAGGCCAACTCGACGTCGTAGTCGTCGACGAGCCGGCTCTCCTTCACGAGGTCGTCGTTGGTGAAGTGCGACCCCATCCAGGACCCGCCCATCATCGAGGCCGGGATCTTGATGGTGCGGTCGACCTTCGGCAGGTAGTTCCAGATGTCGTCGCCGGCCATCAGGGTCGCGGTGCCCGCGTCGCGGCGCGGGGCGCGCAGGCGCACGAGCGAGTAGTCGGTGCCGAGCGACCAGACCTCCATGGTCATCTCGCGCTCCCAGTGCTCGGTCACCACCTCCATCGTCGCCACGCCGCGGCTCGAGTCGCCGCGCAGGAGGCGGTCGACCCGGTCGATGATCTCCATCGGGTCGGTCTGCGCGGCCGCCGGCGCCGCCGCGAGCCCGCCGGCCACCGCGAGGACCAGAATCCGCGCGCACCATCGAAACATGAGCATCCTCCTCGGACACACGCGTGTTGACGCCAGACCCCCAATCGTCGCTTCCGGCTCCGCCTTGGCGTCCAACCGACCCTCCAAGGAATGCCGTACTGCGGCGCAGACTCCCAGTTTAGCGCATGGGCTTTTTGAGGGTACAAAAAGTAATTCCGTGCCGCCACGGAACTCACAGCCCCGCCTGCTCCCTCACGTAGCGCGCGACCTGCTCGTGGGTCGCGAACCACGCGCCGCCCTTGGCCTGGATGTGGTCGATGAGCTCCTCGAGGATGACCATGCGCGAGCGGTGGCCGATGATGTGCGGGTGCGTGGTCAGGAGGAACATCGTGCCCTCCTCCCACGCCTTGTCGAACTCGTCGATGTACACCTGAAGCAGCTCGCGCGGCGGCGAGTAGCTGTTGCCGCGCGGGTTCAACAGCGGCGCGTCGTCGAGAATCCACTCGACCGGCAGCTCGACGATGCCCGTCGGCTCGCCGTTCTGCATCAGCTCGTAGGGGCGGTCGTCGGCCATCAGCGAGCTGTCGTAGAGGAAGCCCTGCCCCCGGATGATGTCGAGGGTGTTGGGGCTGAAGTTCCACGACGGGGCGCGGTAGCCGACGGGGCGGCTTCCCGTGACCTGCTCCAGGTAGTCGGTGGCCCGGATGACGAGGTCGCGCTCGGTCTCGGCGTCGAGCTCGCTGTTCAGCTCGTGGATCCAGCCGTGCACCGCGAACTCGTGCCGCCCCGAGGCGGCGATGACGTCGACCATCTCGGGCCGCAGCACGAGGCTGACGGCGGGGATGAAGAACGACGCCGGGATCTCGTGGCGGTCCATCAGGTCGACGACCCGCTGCAGGCCGACCCGCGCGCCGTACTCGCCCTGCGACATCGCGCCGATGGACGGCTCGACGTTGCGCGCGATCTGGATGGTGTCGTTGTCGACGTCGAACGAGATCATCACCGCGACGCGGGCGCCGTTCGGCCACGACGCGGGCTGCAGGCTGCGGCCGGCGCGCACGCGGTTGGCGATGGCCCGGATCTCGTCGAGGTCGAGGTACAGGCCGGGCTGGCTGGTCCGGGTCGTCTGTCCCCTCGGCGCGTCCGCTGTCAGGCCGTGGATCAGCACCCCGAGGATGACGCCGACTGCAATGCCGAGGTATGCCTTGACCCGCTTCCGCATCATCGTCGCTGCCTCCCGCTGTGCTCGGTTTCCTGCCGATCCGCCCCGTGCGGCCGGCTCTCACTGGTGGCCGGGCCGTCGAAGTGCCCGCCGAACAGCGTCCTCGCCCGCCGGAAGAACCGGATCGTCACTGCCCCTCGCTGTCCTCGGTCCGGCGGGTCGCCTCGGGCGGCTGGCTCTCGCTGACGGGCGGGTCGTCCAGGCGCCCGCCGAAGAACGTCCCTGCACGCCCGACGAACGTCGTCGTCACTGTCCCTCGCCGTCCTCGTCCTCGGTGGTCTCCGCCTCGTGCGGCTGGCTCTCGCTGACGGGCGGGTTGTCGACGTGCTCGCCGAAGAACGCGGCCCAGCGCCGCAGGCGGTCCATCTGGTGCAGCGGCTCGACGATGCCGTGCCCCTCGCGGGGGAACCGGACGAAGGTGACGTCCTTGCCGAGGTCCCTCAGCGCCCGGTAGAACTCGACCGACTGCTCGGGCGGCACCCGGGTGTCGCTGCCGCCGTGCATCAGCAGCACCGGGCTCGTCACGTCGGCCGCGAAGGTGATGGGCGAGTGCTCGCGGTAGTTCTCGGTGGCCGTCCACGGCGTCCCGCCGAAGAACGACGCCAGGTAGTCCTGGATGTCGTTGGTGCTGTACATGCTGAACAGGTTGGTGAGGCCCGCGCCGGGCGAGACCGCCTTGAACCGGTCGGTCTGGGTGACGATCCACGCCGACAGGTACCCGCCGTAGCTCCATCCGTAGCAGACGAGGCGGTCGGGGTCGGCCCACCCCATGGCGACGGCGTGGTCCACCCCGGTCATGACGTCGTCGTAGTCGGTGACGCCCCAGGCGTCGATGTTGGCGTTCACGAAGGCCTGGCCGTAGTTGGTGCTGCCGCGGAAGTTCGGCTGGAGGACGACGTAGCCGTTGCCCGCGAAGAACTGGGCGGTACTGTTGAACGCCTCGAGCGACGCCCCGGTGGGGCCGCCGTGAGGATTGACGATGAACGGCCAGGCGCGGCCCTCCTCGTAGGCGACGGGCTTCGTCAGCACCCCTTCGATCGTCTCGCCGTCGCTGTTCGTCCAGCGGACGGTCTCGACCGCGCCGAGCTGGACGCCTTCGTCGCGGAGCCACGCGTTCGCGTCGGTGAGCCGGACCGGCTCGCCGTCGTTCGTGGCCGTGTAGATCTCGGCCGGCCAATCCGGGCCCGTGCGGACCCACACCCAGCGGCTCCCGTCGTCCGAGAGCGTCCACGCGCCGTTGCGCCCGCCCGGGGCCGACGCCGTGATCACCGCGCCCGACTCGACGCTGACCCGGAACAGGCCGGTGGACGTGCCCTCGCCGGTGGACCAGTAGACGAACCGTCCGTTCGCCGACCAGATGGGGGCGGTGAACTGCCGGTCGACGTCCTCCAGGAGGACGCGCGTCGGCCCGCCGCCGACGTCGGCCAGGTAGAGCTTGTTGTGCTGCGTGTTGCTCGACGCGGTCGCGTTCGACGAGAACGCGATGGTCCGGCCGTCCGGCGACCAGCGCGGCGACGTGTCGCTGCCGCCGTTCTCGTGGAGGAGCCGCCGCTCGCCGCTTTCCACGTCGACGACCCAGACGTCGCTCCGCCAACCATCGTTGGCGGTCGGATTCGGCCGCGTCTCGAAGGCGACCTGCTTCGAGTCGGGCGACCAGTCGGGGTTGCGGACCGTGAAGTCGCCCTCGGTCAGGCGCCGCGTCTCGTCCGTTTCCAGGTCGTGCAGCCAGAGGTGGGTCATGCGGTGCAGGGCGTCGACCACCTCGGCGTCGCCCTCCTCCTCGCGGCGCTTCTCCTCCTCCTCGGGGAGCGGATCGCGCGCCGTGAAGAGGAGGGCCGAGCCGTCCGGCGCGAACTCGAACGACCCGACCGACTCGTCGTGCTCGGTGACCTGCCGGGCCTCGCCGCCGTCGGCGTACAGGAAGTGCACCTGCGTCTTCGCGTCCGCCTCCTCGCCGCGGGCGGCGAGGAACGCGATGATGCCGCCGTCGGGCGACCACGCCGGCGCGGTGGCGCTCTTCGGGCCCCGGGTGAGCTGGCGGTTGCCGGTGCCGTCGACGCGCACGCGCCAGACGTGGGTGACCGCCTCCAGATCGGGGTCGTCCATGTCGCGCGACCGCACCGTGTAGGCCACCCACTCGCCGTCGGGCGACAGTGCGGGGCTGCCCACCTGATCGATGCGCAGCGTGTCGCGGGCCGAGAGGACCCGCGGGGGTGATTCCTGAGCGAGGCCGGGATTCGGGCCGGCCGCGATCGCGATGAGGAGCGTTGCGCCCGCCCCGGCAACGAGTCCCCGCATTCGCAGACCCTGCATGTCACCTCCCCGTTCCAGAGCGGCCGCGGCCGGCCGGGCCGCGTGGAGCGTGGCCGGCGCCGGCTGCTTTCGACCGCTCGACGCATTCCGCCCGGACTCCGCACCGCGGACCGCGCTCCGGGCGGCGGTCGCCGCCGGCCCGTCACCTCGGAGCTCGCGCAGAGCGCCATCTGCCCCCGCACCGCGTTTGGACGCGGTTGCCCGGGCCGCACGGAAGATGACGTCGCACCTCGGACGAGAGCGCCTGCAAGTCCGCGCCGCCCTCGCTGGTCGCTATCCCGCCGCGAGCGGTCTTCCCCGTCGTCGGTCGGCCCGCGTGACGGCCGCGCGGGCCTGCCTCCGGCGTCAGTCGCCGGCGATCTCCTCGTAGACCGCGGTGAGGAACCGGTTCGGGTCGCCCCACTTGTCGTTGTACTCCGCCGTGGGGTCGGCCGCCGCGACCTCGTCGTAGCTTCCGGCCCCGCCCGCCACCAGCTCCTCGACGCGGCCGGCGACGGTGATGACCATGTCGCGGAACTCGATGACGTCGCCGCGGCCCGAGATCACGCCGTGGCCGGGGAGGATCTTCGTGTCGGGCCCCGCCATGCCGGCGAGGACGCCGAGCGAGTCGATGGTGCCCGACAGCGTGCCGCCGTTGCCGCGGTCGATGACCGGGAACGCCACCGTCCGGAACATGTCGCCGGTGTGGATGACGTCGGAGTCGACGAAGTGGATGATGCTGTCGCCGTCGGTGTGCCCCGGCGGCATCGGGATGACGTGCACCTCCTCGCCGTTGAGGTGGATGGTGACGTCCTCGCTGTAGGTCAGGACCGGCAGGGCCTCGGGCGGCCGGTTCAGGGCGAGGCGGGCGCGCACCCGGTCCTGGGCGATGATGGGCACGCCCATCGCCGCGAAGTTGGCGTTGCCCCCGGTGTGGTCGCCGTGCACGTGGGTGTTGATGAGGAAGCGGATGTCGCCGTTCGAGATGCCCTGGACGGCGGCGTAGATGCGCTCGCTGAGGGGCGCGAACTGGTCGTCGATCATGACCACCCCCTCGTCGCCTATCGACAGGCCGATGTTGCCGCCGCGGCCCTCCAGGTAGTGCACGGTGCCGGCGACGTGGTGGGTCGATATCTCGACCTCGGAGAAGTCGGGCTGCGCCCCGAGCCCGGCCGCCACCGTGAGCGCCGCGACGGCGGAGAAGGCGAGCGAAACGGAGAGCCGCGCGCGTGAGCTGGTCTTCATGGCGTTTCTTCCTTCAGTGGACGGTGACCGGCCGACGATGTGATTACCCCTATCATATCGGAACCGCGGACCGCGCCGCCGCCCGGCCGATGGCGTCGACGGCGCGCGGGTGTACTGGTGTAGGATCACCCTGCGCGTTTTCTTCCCGATCGACGAAACCGAGGGGGTGAGCGGATCGATGCGGGGGCTCCTGATATCGACGGCGGCGGTGTTCACGGTCGGCTTCGCCGCCTTCGGCGCGAGCCCCGCGGCGGGGCAGCCGGCGTCGGGTGGCTCCGCGTCGGCCGAGCGGGCTCTGGTCGACCGCTATTGCGTCGCCTGCCACAACGAGCGGATGCGGGTCGCAGACCTGACCCTCGACACCGCCGACGTCGACGACGTCGGCGCCCACCCCGAGGTCTGGGAGAAGGTGGTGCGGAAGCTGCGGGCCGGGGCCATGCCCCCCGCCCCCCGGCCGCGCCCCGACGCGGCGACCTACGAGGGGTTCACCGCCTGGCTCGAGACCGAGCTCGACGCGGCGGCGGCGCGGAACCCCGATCCGGGGCGCACCGACACCTTCCACCGGCTCAACCGGAGCGAGTACCACAACGTCGTCCGCGACCTGCTGGCCCTCGACGTCGACGTCGCGGCGCTGCTGCCGGCCGACGACGGGAGCTACGGGTTCGACAACATCGCCGGCGTGCTCGGCATCTCGCCGACCCTGCTCGAGCGCTACCTGTCGGCCGCCAAGAAGATCAGCCGGCTGGCCGTCGGGCGGCCGGCCCCGTCGGCGACGGCCGAGACGTTCCGCCTCGTCACCGACCTGACCCAGGACGTCCGGGTCGACGGGCTGCCGTTCGGCACCCGCGGCGGCACCCGCTTCGACTTCACGTTCCCCGAGGACGCGGTGTACGGCATCCGCGTCCAGCTTTCCCGCGATGCCAGCGGCACCCTCAAGCCGTTCGACACCCCGCACCGGCTCGAGGTGAGCCTGGACGGCGAACTCCTGAAGACGTTCACCGTCGGCGAGCCCCCGCCGCCGGGGGCCGCGCGCAGCGACCCCGAGTACCAGGACTGGCTGGCCCGCCAGCGGGCGGCCGACGACGGCTGGGAGGTCCGAGTGCCGGTGCGGGCGGGTCCGCGCACGGTGCAGGTGACCTTCCACCAGAAGACCTCCGCCTACGCGGAGACCCTGCGCCAGCCGTTCCTGCGCCCGTACACGAGCATCACCGGGGGCGACACGCGGTACCAGCCCTACGTGGGCAGCGTCACCGTCGCCGGCCCGTTCGAGGCGAGCGGGGCGCGGCCGGCCGAGGGCACCCCCAGCCGCGACCGCATCTTCGTCTGCCGCCCGGCGTCGCGCGACACGGCCGACGAGGCCGCCTGCGCGCGGGAGATCTTCTCCACCCTGGCCCGCCGCGCCTACCGCCGGCCCGTCACCGGGCGCGACCTCGCGGTGCTGCTCGAGTTCTACGAGCAGGGGCGGGCGGAGGGCGGCTTCGAGGCGGGCATCGAGCTGGGGCTGCGGCGGCTGCTGGCGAGCCCCGACTTCCTGTTCCGGGTGGCGCGGGAGCCGGACGGCGCGGCCCCCGGCACGCCGTACCGCGTCCCCGACCTCGAGCTCGCGTCGCGGCTGTCGTTCTTCCTGTGGAGCAGCATCCCCGACGACGAGCTGATCGAGCTCGCCGAGGCGGGGACCCTGCACCGGCCCGAGGTGCTCGAGGCGCAGACGCGCCGCATGCTCGCCGACCCGCGGGCCGACGCCCTCGTCGAGAACTTCGCGGGGCAGTGGCTGTACCTGCGCAACGTGCGGGCCCTGACCCCCGACGAGGACCTCTTCCCCGACTTCGGCGAGGCCCTGCGGCGTTCGTTCCAGCGCGAGACGGAGCTGTTCTTCGCCAGCGTGCTGCGCGAGGACCGCAGCGTCCTCGACTTCCTGACCGCCGACTACACCTTCGTCAACGAGCGGCTCGCCCGCCACTACGGCATGCCCAACGTCTACGGCAGCCACTTCCGGCGCGTCAACCTGCCCGACGCCTCGCGCCGTGGTCTGCTGGGCCAGGGGAGCATCCTCGCGGCGACGGCCTACCCGACCCGGACGTCGCCGGTGCTGCGCGGCAAGTGGGTGCTCGAGAACCTGCTCGGCACCCCGCCGCCGCTGCCCCCGCCCGACGTGCCGTCGCTCGAGGAGACCACCAGCGACGGCGCCGCCGTGTCGATGCGCGAGGCGATGGAGCAGCACCGGTCCAACCCCGTGTGCGCGAGCTGCCACCGGCTGATGGACCCGCCGGGCTTCGCCCTCGAGCAGTTCGACGCGGTGGGGCGCTACCGCACCCGCAACGAGGCCAACGCCCCCATCGACGCCTCCGGCGTGCTGCCCGACGGCACCGTCTTCGACGGGGCGTCGGGGCTGCGCGAGGCGCTGCTGGGCCGCCCCGACCTCTTCGTCACCACCCTGACCGAAAAGCTGCTGATCTATGCCCTCGGCCGCGGGGTCGAGCACCACGACGCGCCGGCCATCCGGACCATCACGCGCGAGGCCGCCGCCGACGGACACCGTTTCTCGTCGCTCATCCTGGGTGTCGTCAAGAGCCCGCCGTTCCAGATGAGGAGAACCCGGTCATGATGATCCGAAAGCTGTCGCTGCCCCGCCGGACGTTCCTGCGCGGCCTCGGCGCCACCGTCGCCCTGCCCCTGCTCGACGCCATGGTGCCGGCCCTCACGGCGGAGGCCCGGACCGCCGCGGCCCCCGTCCGCCGGCTCGGGTTCATCTACATTCCCAACGGGGCGGTGATGCAGGAGTGGACGCCGGCCGAGACCGGCCCCGGCTTCGCGCTGTCCCGCATCCTGCAGCCCCTCGAGCCGTACCGCGAGCAGCTCACGGTGGTGAGCGGCCTCGCTCACGGGCAGGCCGAGCCCCTCGGCGACGGCAACGGCGAGCACTCGCGGGCGAGCTCGACGTGGCTGAACGGCATCCATCCGAAGCAGACCGAGGGCTCGGACGTGCGGGCGGGGACCACCGCCGACCAGCTCGCGGCCCGGCACATCGGCCGCGACACGCCGCTGCCGTCGCTCGAGCTCGCCATCGACCTCGACGGGCTCGTCGGCAACTGCGAGAACGGCTACAGTTGCGTCTACCTGAACACCGTGGCGTGGCGCTCGCCGACGACGCCGCTGCCCATGGAGAACAACCCGCGGGTGGTCTTCGAGCGGCTCTTCGGCGACGGGGGCACGACCGAGCAGCGGGTGGCCGAGATGCGGCGCGACCGCAGCATCCTCGACTCGGTCACCGACGACCTCGCGAACCTCGAGCGGTCCATCGGGAAGGGCGACCGGGCTCGCCTCGATCAGTACCTCGACTCCATCCGGGCCCTGGAGCGGCGCATCACGCTGTCGGAGGCGCAGAGCGCCGACGCCGAGCTGCCGGCCCTCGCCCGTCCCGTCGGCATTCCCGACGACTTCGAGGACCACGTCAGGCTGATGTACGACCTCGTCTCCCTCGCGTGGCAGGCCGACATCACCCGCGTCTTCACCTTCATGCTCGGCCGCGAGCTGGGGGGGCGGACCTATCCGCACCTCGGGGTGCCCGATCCCCATCACGGGCTGTCGCACCACCGGAACGACCCCGAGAAGCTCGACAAGCTCGCCCGCATCAACACCTACCACGTGGGTCTGTTCACCCACCTGCTCGACAGCCTCCGGACCGCGCCGGACGGGGCGGGCTCGGTGCTCGACCACTCGATGGTGATGTACGGCGGCGGGCTCGGCGACAGCAACGACCACGCGCACTTCGACCTGCCGGAGATCGTGGTGGGCGGCGGCGCCGGGCGCCTGAAGGGGGGGCGGCACCTCGTCTACCCGAAGGACACCCCGGTGAACAATCTGCTCGTCAGCATGCTCGACAAGGTCGGGGTGTCGGCCGGGAACTTCGGCGACGCGACGGGGCGCATCAAGGAGCTGGCGGACATCTGATGAGCCTGCGCATGCGTGAGTCGGCGATGTCGGCGTCTCTGGTGGCCGCGGCGTGTCTGGCGGCGGCGCCCGCTTCGGCGGGGGTCGAGGCGTCGCTGATCGACGCGGTGCGCGCCGGCGACGTCGCCGAGGTCCGCGCGCTGCTTGCGGGGGCCGCCGATCCCGATCAGGCCTCCCTCGACGGCACGACGCCGCTGCATTGGGCGGCCAACCGCGACGACCTCGACTCGGCCCGGCTGCTGCTCGAGGCCGGCGCCCGCGCCGGCGTGGTCAACCGTTACGGTGCGACCCCGCTGCTGGTGGCCGCCACCAACGGCAGCGCCGAGATGATCGAGGTGCTGCTGGCGGCGGGCGCCGATCCGAACGCCGGCCTCCCCGAGGGCGAGACGCCGCTGATGCGGGCGGCCCGGGCCGGCCCGGCCGGCGCGGTGCGGGCGCTGCTGCGACACGGGGCCGATGTCGACGCGGCCGAGCAGTGGCGCGGCCAGACCGCGCTGATGTGGGCGGCCATCGAGGGCAACACCGAGTCGGTCCTGGAGCTGGTGGCGGGCGGCGCCGATGTCCACGCGCGCTCCGCCGGGGGGTTCACGCCCCTGCTGTTCGGGGTCCGCCACGACCACCGGGACGTGCTGCGGGTGCTGGCGGCGGCCGGGGCCGACGTGAACGACACCCTGCCCGACGGCATGAGCGCCCTCTGCCTCGCGACGCTCAACGCGCACTACGACACCGGGGTCTGGCTGCTCGAGCAGGGGGCCGACCCCAACGCGGCCGAGCAGGGGTGGACGGCGCTTCACCAGCTCGTCTGGGCTCGCCGGCCGAACCTCGGCTTCAACAACCCGGCGCCGATTCCTACCGGCCTCGTCTCCGACCTCGACTTCGTCCGGGCCCTCGCCGCCCACGGCGCCGACCTCGACGCGCGCCAGGCGAGGGAGCCGCGGGGCGGCGATGGCTCGGGCACCGCCGGCGGCTACCGCAACGTGCTGAACCGGGTGGGCGCGACCCCGTTCCTGCTCGCCGCCAAGGCCGCCGACGCCGAGCTCATGCGGCTGCTGGTGTCGCTGGGCGCCGACCCCCTGCTGCCCAACGAGGACGGCACCACGCCGCTGATGGTGGCGGCGGGGGTGGGCATCTGGGCGGTTGGCGAGAGCCCCGGCACCAACGCCGAGGCGCTGGCAGCGGTCGAGCTGATGCTCGAGCTGGGCGACGTCGTGACCACCGTCGACGCCAACGGCGACACCGCCCTCCACGGGGCGATCATCCGCGGGTACGAGCCGCTGGTGCGGTTCCTGCTCGACCAGGGGGCCGACCTCGAAGCGGTCAACGAGAAGGGCTGGACCCCCCTGATCATGGCCGAGGGGGTGTTCTACTCGAACACCGGCAAGCGCTGGCCCGAGATGGAGCGCCTGCTCCTCGAGCTCGGCGCCCGGCCTTCCCTGCGCCTGTCCAATCAGCAGTAGGGGACGCTCGGATTCCAGAGACGGCGTGAAACCGCTGGGCCGGGGCCTTGGTGCGGCAAGCGCCGAGCCCTCTTTGCTGCAAACGCTGGGCCTCACATCCGGTGGGCCGGTCTGTCAAGACGCCGGCCCGGCGCCTGCGCACGCACGGCCCGCGGTAGCCCCATGTAGAATGCGAGGATGACGAGGGTGGAAATCGAGCGGCGCGCCAAGGCGCTTCCGAACGAGGCGCAAGTCGAGCTCGCGTACGCTCTTCTCGAGAACGCCGCCCCCGCTCTGACTCCCGAGCAGGAGCGGGAAGCGGATCGGCGCATCGCCGCCTACCGGCGGAATCCGAGCCTGCTGGTGGCAGAGGACGAGGCGCGCGCCGGACTGAAGACCCGCGCGGGCCGATGAGGCTGTTTCTACACGGCAGAGGCTCTCGAACGAGACGACGCCCGCCCATTGGTATGGACGTTGACGGGACGCGGCGCAGCGCGGCGCGTGCCTTCGAGGTTGCCGGCGAGACCCCAACCGTCACGAGCCCTCGATCGCCGCGGTCAGCTGCGTTTCACAGGACACGCGCTGGATTCTCTTCGGGCGTCGCCGGAATTGCACCCTCTGCTTTCTCAATTCAAAGCCCTGCTTGCGTCGCATGCTCTTGGAAACCAGAACCGGCTGGAGGACTATATCGAGATCGCGAGGGGCCAATCGGTCGGCGGCTCGGGCGCCGGCCTGGAGCTGCCTCGTGGCTTGGACGACATTCGGCACGCTGTCCTTGATCTCTATCGGCATGGCCAGATTGTTGAGGTCTGCGAAGAACAGGAAATCGCACTTGGTCTGAGTCGGCCCCAATGGCGATCCGGCTTCGTCGAGGTCGACGATGACGTGTGGACGAGGAGCGTCCGCCAGAGACACGCCGCACCGGCCCTTCACGATGCTATCGACGATGCAGGATGGATTGAGCTTGGCACGAACTGCGTCGACGAGACCGTTCACTTCGCGTCCCCGCTCGGGCCTGCGATCCTCGCCCAGTCGTTGTGCAGGGCCGTGGCGACCGCGTCGAATCCAGACGGGTAGAGGCCGGTATCTTCGTCCAGGGTGATCTCCTTCACGCTTGAGCCGTTGCCGTGCTTGGCCGGTTCGAATAGCCACACTCCGACGTCGCGAGCGGCCAGGGACCCGGCGCCGGACTCCCCGTCGCCTCGATCGGTCAGCCGGGACCGTCCGACGATGTTGCCTAGTTCCTCGAGCACCCACTCGCTGTGCGTGGTCAGGATGACCCGCACGCGGGCTCTGACGATTGCCGCGATCTGCCGCATGAGTGCCACCTGCATGGCGGGGTGCAGGTGCGCCTCCGGTTCGTCGATGATCAACAAGTCGTCGGGGGCCGCGACGTGACGAAGGTACAACACGACTGGTGCGAGCTCCGACACCATGGAGGACGTGTTCGTCAGCGGCAGGTCGGATTCCCATCCGCTGGGGCGGTAGGTGAACCGGGGATACCCGACGCCGGGCAAGACTCCCAACTCGACCGCGCCGCGAAGGATCCCGTCTTCGATGCGCTTCCCCAGGCCGCGCAACGCCTCCCGGTCGTGCCCAGATCGCGTGGGCCGTGCGGACGCCATTGCTGCCAGTTGTTCCAGGAAGTCGCCGCGCACGCCTGACAGCGCCGGGCCGGGGTCGGCGCGACCCGTGCCGGCGATGGTCGCGCTCTGGATGAGGGCGCGAATGATGGCGCTATGGGCGTTCACCAGACCGGTCCTATCCGCGGGCAGATAGAACGTACGACCGCGCATCGGCAGCACGTCCCGGGCCAGGACGCCGACGGCATCCCATACCCGGCGTGTTTGTACGGTCTCCGGTTCGTTCACCGCCTTCAGCAGATCCATCAGTTCCGAAGCCGCCCACAGCCCACCGTCGCGACAGGCCCGAATTCGCGAGCGGTCTGGAATGGTCGACCGAAACGTCCATTCCCGATCGCCGAACACCAGCTTGTGCACGGCGGGCGTGGGGACTCCGTCGACCGCATGCCGAAGCAGGACACACGCACGCCCACCGCTTCCGTGGCGCACGAGCGCGTCGCCGGCGTCGACGCCGAGGCAACGCTTGATTTCCGCGCCGAGCGGCGCGCCCTGTTCGCGGAGATGCAACCTGACGGCGGCCTCGACCGGGGGCGTCAGGGTGACGCTTTTCTCCGCCATCTCGGCATCCAGATACCGTGACAGCGTCAACCGCCCCAGAATATCGACGACATCCTTCCTCGCGCCTTCGGGGAGGGTTGGTTCCTCGAATCCCGTCTGGAACCAGGAGCGCATGCCCCGCGGGCCGTTATCGAAGTACCGGTGCAAGGCGTACGCCAGCGTCGCCAGCCAGGACTTCCCGGTGTTGCTGGGCCCGACGAAGACGGTCAGTGGTCGCAATTCGACGCACGCCCGGGCAATCGGTCCGAAGTCGGTCACGTCGAGCGTCAACGGGCGATCGGTGGTCACGGAAGCGTGCGTCCTTCCGCGCTGCGCGCTGAACGGCTGGAAGGTCCACTTCGATCCCGGTCGCCGCTGCCAGCCGGCTGGTCCCGGTAACGGCAGCCGCAGTGCCCGCACGCGCATCTGATCCAGCCGCATCGCGTGCAGAGGGAGAAGTCTACCGAGTTGATGTCTCGCCGGCACCAGTAACAGTGCGTCTCTCGCTGGCGCTCCCGGGCTCGGCCGTACTCGACGACGGCCCTCCGCATCTCCTCGAGGTGGTCGGCGGGCGATGACCAGAGCGAACGGGTTCTCGCCATGTCCAGCATGAACAGGCGGCTCTGGTGATTCGCTACGTTGAACAGCCGGACCTTCCCGGTTTCGACCTCTCGTTGTGCGTTTGGGTCGAATATCAGGAGCCCCATCTCGCGGTGGTGGCCGATCCAGTATCGGACTCCGCCGTACGGTAATCCGCGGCCGAGGCGCCGGCGTTCACGGAGCAGACGGAGACGTTCGGCCTTGCTGTTCATCTCCATGCGGCAATCCGCGGTCCTCGCCTGCTGTGGGCGAGCGAGCCGCACTCGTTCATGGTACACCGCCGGCCGTGAACGCATGGCGGACGAGGGAGGGTGCACCGTAGCGGCCGTTCGCTGCCGGAAGCGCCGGCGCCGCCGGATTGGACCGGTCGGGCACTGGCGCCGGTGAGGGCGCGGCTCGAAGGAGACGGCGTTTCCATCGACCCGACACCCTCACGGCCGACTGGCGCGGGGAGCGCCTGGACCTGGATTGGGTGATCCACCAGTTGTGGCGTCCGCGCCCGCAGGTGGAGACGACCGGTGAGCGCTCGACAAATGGTTGTTTACCTCTTGTTGATTGCAATATATTGAAGCCAATGGGCCGCAGACCCTACACCCCGTCGGTTCAGCGCACGCTGCGCACCCTCGGCCGCGACATCGGCATCGCCCGGCGCAAGCGGCGCATGCCGGTGGCGGACTTCGCGGCGCGGATGGGCGTTTCGCAGGGCACCCTGATCCGTCTCGAGAAGGGCGAAGCCGGGGTGTCGATCGGCGCGTTCGCCATGGCGCTCCTGGCCTTGGGCGAGTTGCACCGGCTGGAGGATCTCCTGGACGTCTCGCGCGACGAGACCGGCCTGCTGCTCGATCTCGACAGCCTGCCGCGGCGCATCCGGCAGCGGAAGCCGCGGCTCGGGTGAGGACGCTGCCGGCATGTCCAAGACGACGCGGCGGGTGCGGGTGGTGCTCGGCGAGCGCCTGCGGCCGGTCGGCGAGCTCGTGTTCGAGGCCGACGGCCGGCGGCAGGCGAGCATGTTCCGCTATGCCGACGAATGGCGCAGCGCGTCGGAGGGCTTCGCCATCGCTCCGGACATGCCGTTGTCGGAGTCGCCGTTCCATGCGTCGGCGTCGCGGGAGCGTCCGAGATCAGCCATCCTGGGACCCTTCGGCGACGGGGCGCCGGACTCGTGGGGGCGTGGACTGTTGCGCAAGGCGCTCCCCGGCGCCCTCACGGAGCTCGACTATCTGCTCGCGGTGGACGACGAGACGCGCCAGGGCGCACTGCGGTACCTCGACGACGACGGCAGACCGCTGGCGCGCGTCTACCCGCCGGTGCCCCGGCTGAGCGCTCTCGACGAGCTGCGGCGGCTGGCCGGCGCGGCCGAGGACAACCCGACCGGGGGCGTGTCGATCCGAGACATGCTGGTGGGGAGCGCCAGCTCTCTCGGCGGGGCCCGGCCCAAGGCTAACGTGCGCGATCTGAGCGGCGACCTCGCGATCGCGAAGTTCACCTCCGACCGTGACACCATGCCGGTCGAGCGCGTCGAAGTGGCGACGCTGGCCCTCGCCCGGGCCGCCGGGGTGAACGCGGCGCAGGCGCGAATCGAGCTCGGTGCCACGGACAAGCCGGTAGCCCTGATCAAGCGGTTCGACCGGACGGCCGGCGACCGCATCCACTATCTCTCGGCGCAGTCCTTCATCGGCGCGGGTGCGGCCACCGGCGCGTACTACACGGACATCGCCGACGTGTTGCGCGCGCACGCGTTCGATCCGGCGGCGCAACTGACCGAGCTGTACCGCCGCGTGCTGTTCACGATTCTGGTCTCGAACAACGACGATCACCTGAAGAACCACGGCCTCCTCCACGCGGGCGGGGGGCGCTGGGTGCTCTCGCCCGCTTTCGACATCAATCCGCAACCGAGCCGGCACCGTCACCTCGAGACGGGCATCAGCGAGCTCAGCGGACACGCGGCCTCCATCGAGGCGGCAGTGGACGCCGCGCCCTTCTTCGACATCGAGCGCGACGCCGCGGTCGCGATGCTGTCCGGCATGGTGACGACCATCGACGAACGGTGGCAGGAGTGCTGCGGGGAGGCAGGAATGACGGCTCGGGAGATCGAGCGCTACGAGCCCGCGTTCGACCATGCCGAGAGTCGTATCGCCCGCCGGATCGCGCGCGGGCGCCGGTGACGCGGCGCGCGATGCCGTTGGGTCGGACGCCACCGCGTGGGACATCTCGCCGATGGGCGCCGGCCCGCCGATCCGGTTGCCGGCGCCCAGGTCCTCGAGCCGCCGCCGGCCGTCGCGCCAGCGGGAGCCGCCCGCGCCGGCCGTCGGCTCGTCCGTGTCCTGAAGACTCGCGGGACGTCGCGCCGGCCGGGGTCGGGCGGGTCCGGCGGGTCTCCGACCGCCCCGGCGACGGTGCTACAATGCGGGCGATTTCGCAGGACCACTTTCCGAGGAGCCGCCATGCTGCCAGTCCGCCTTGCCCGGACGATCGCGCCTGTCTTCGCCGCCCTCCTGGGAGTCGCCGTCGTCGCCGGGGCCCAGGTCCTCGACGCGCCGGATCCGGCCCAGATGGAGGACGCGCCCGACCTCGGGTACCACCCCGTGCCGCACGGCCTCGAGATTCCCGCCGACCAGGAGATGGGGGCGCCGTCGAGCGTCGTCTGGACCACGAAGGACACCCTGCTCGTCTTCAACCGCGGGCCCAACCCGCTGATGGAGTTCGACTCCGACGGCAGCTTCGTGCGGTCGTGGGGGCAGGGCGAGTACATCCGGCCTCACGGCATGCGGCTCGACCCCGACGGCAACATCTGGACCACCGACGTCAACGGGAACACCGTCAGGAAGATGGACCGGGACGGCAAGGTGCTGATGACCATCGGCACCCACGGCGAGGCCGGCGAGCCCGAGGAAGGCCTGCTGACCGAGCCGACGGACCTGACCATCAACGCGGCCGGCGAGATCTTCGTGCTGGTGGGGCACGGGCGGGGCATCCCGCGGCTGGTGAAGTTCGCCCCCGACGGCTCGTTCATCAAGGCGTGGGGCGGTCAGGGCACCGCGCCGGGCGAGTTCGACACGCCGCACTCGATCGTGGTCGACGAGGCGGGGCTGCTCTACGTGGCGGACCGGCAGAACCGGCGCGTGCAGATCTTCGACGCCGACGGCGCGTACATCGAGGAGTGGGCCTACAAGGGGCTGCCGTGCGGCCTGCACATCCACGGCGACGGGACGATGTACATGGTCAGCGGGTTCGCGGGCGAGATTCTCAAGCTGGACGAGAACGGCAAGGCGGTGGGCGCCAACGGGCAGCCGGGCAAGGGCCTCGGCGAGTTCGGCGAGGCCCACTACATGACGATGGCCCCGAACGGGGACATCTTCGTGGCCGACACCGTGAAGCCGGAGCTGCACAAATACGTCATGAACTGACGGACCTTGGCGGGGCCGGATCGGGATGACTTCACCGCTCGTCGGTCGGCCCGCGGCTCCGTTCGAGTTGCCCGACGCGGACGGGCGGCTGCACCGGCTCGACGAGTACCGCGGCCGGTGGCTGCTGCTGGTGATGCACCGGCATCTGTTCTGACTGCCGTGCCGCCGGCACCTGCTGCAGTTGCAGCAATCGGCGGCGGACCTCGCGCGGCTCGGGGTGGAGCCCC
>JAJEFC010000031.1 GCA_022820675.1 Vicinamibacteria bacterium
GCCCCCGGCGCGAACCCGGCCTCCGGCGCGGCGACGCAGGTCCCCGGCGCGACGGACCAACCCGCGGGCGCGTCGAGCCCGGCCTCCGCCGACCCCCGCCTGCTCGACGACTTCGCGTCGATGCGCGAGGTGGTCGGCCGCCGCTACCGCCGGCTCCTCGACGACGGCGGGCCGCTGCCCGACCTCGTGGTCATCGACGGCGGCCGCGGGCAGCTCTCGTCGGCCTACGAGGCGTTCGCGTCGCTGGGGCTGTCGAACCTCGTGGCGGTGGGGCTGGCCAAGCAGGAGGAGCTCGTCTTCACCCGCGACGCGGCCGAGCCCATCGTCCTCGACCGCGCGAGCCCGGCCCTGCTCCTGCTGCAGCGCATGCGCGACGAGGCCCACCGCTTCGCGGTCACCTTCCACCGGAAGGCGCGGTCGCGCCGCGACCTCCGGTCGGCCCTCGACGGCATCCCCGGCGTGGGGCCGCGCCGGCGTCGGGTGCTGTTGACCCGGTTCGGCAGCGTGGCCAACGTGCGGCGGGCGACCCGCGAGGAGCTCGTCCCCGTGGTCGGGGCCAAGGTCGCCGACGCTTTGCTGGGCCACTTCGCGGGCCAGCCGTCAGCGCCCTAGACCGGTGCGGACGGCTGCGGGGTCCGTCGGGCGCGGGGCGGAGCCGCAGGCGACGGTCGGGCGAGGAATCCGCGCCGTAGCGGGGCGCGGCATGCCGAGAGGGTTGGTTGGGCGCTAGTCGGAGCCGCGCCCGCACCACCAACCCCGCCTCGTCCGCATGCGGTGGAGCCGCGACGGTCGGTGGCCTGGTACGTTATCCTGACGAGTCTTGCCCGATATCGGTCAGCTCCTCGTCATCCTGCCGGTCCTGCTCCTGTCCCTGACGATCCACGAGGCGGCCCACGCGTTGACGGCCAACTGGTACGGCGACCCGACGGCGCGGCGGCTCGGCCGGATCTCGCTGAATCCGGCCGTCCACGTCGATCCGGTCGGCACCGTCATCCTGCCCCTGCTGGGAATCCTCGCGGGCGGGTTCGTGTTCGGCTGGGCCAAGCCCGTGCCCGTCAACCCCGCCAACCTGCGGCGGCCCCGGCAGGACTTCCTGGTGATCGCCGCGGCGGGGCCGGCCAGCAACATCGTGCTCGCTATCGGCGCGTCGTGGCTGCTCGCCGCCGTCGGCCTCGAGGCGGCCGGGGGGTGGGCGGGGGCGGTGGCGACATTCGCGTTCGCGATGCTGCAGTTGAACCTGCTGCTCGCGGTGTTCAACATGATTCCGGTGCCGCCCCTCGACGGCGGGAACGTGCTGGCGGGGCTGCTGCCCGAGTGGCTGGCCGAGCCTTACGACCGGCTCGTGCGGCCCTGGGGGTTCGTGATTCTCCTCGTGCTCATGGCGACGGGCGGGCTGTACCAGATCATCGGGCCGCCGATGTCGCTGCTGATGGGATGGTTGCTGCCGTGAAGCCACGCGTCGTCTCCGGCATGCGTCCGACCGGCAAGCTGCACCTCGGCCACCTCGTCGGGGCGCTGCAGCAGTGGGCCCGGCTGCAGGACGACTACGACTGCATGTACTTCGTCGCCGACTGGCACGCGCTGACGAGCGAGTACGCCGACACCGGCGGGCTCGTCGAGAACGCCTGCGACAACGCCGCCGACTGGATTGCCGCCGGCGTCGACCCCGACCGGAGCACGCTGTTCATCCAGTCGCAGGTGCCCGAGCACGCCGAGCTCTACCTGCTGCTGCAGATGGTGGTGCCGATTCCCTGGCTCGAGCGGGTGCCGACCTACAAGGAGCAGATCGCGCAGCTCGCCGAGAAGGACCTGTCGACCCTCGGCTTCCTCGGCTATCCGCTGCTGCAGGGCGCCGACGTCATCATCTACAAGGCCAACTACGTCCCGGTGGGCGACGACCAGGTCCCGCACCTCGAGCTCGACCGCGAGGTGGTGCGGCGCTTCCACGGGTTCTTCGGCGAGCTGTTCCCCGAGCCGCAGCCCCTGCTGACGAGCTTTCCGCGGCTGCCGGGGCTCGACAACCGGAAGATGAGCAAGAGCTACGACAACGCCATCAGCCTGTCGGACGACGCGGAGACGGTGCGGAAGAAGGTGATGCGGATGTACACGGATCCGAAGCGGATTCGCGCCGACATCCCCGGCACCGTCGAGGGCAATCCGGTGTTCGTCTACCACGACGCGTTCAACCCCGACACCGCCGAGGTCGACGACCTCAAGGCCCGATACCGGGCCGGCACGGTGGGCGACGTCGAGGTCAAGAAGAAGCTCGCCCGCGCCCTCGAGGCCGCCCTCGGCCCGCTACGCGAGCGCCGGGCCGAGGCCCTGGCGCGGCCGGGGCGGGTTCGTGAGATCCTGATGGACGGGTCGCTCCGGGCGCGCCGCATCGCGCAGGAGACGATGAAGCAGGTCCGCGAGGCGGTGGGGCTCGCCTATGGTGCCTAGGCGTCTGCGCCGAGGAACGGTGCAGACCCCCGGCCGGGTTGGTTGGACGCCAGGCGGAGCCGCAGACGGCGATTGGCGGACCAGAAGTCTGCGCCGTGGAGCGATGCAGACTCCTCGGGTTGGTTGGGTGCCGAGCGGACCCGCAGGCGACGATTGGCGTGCCAGGGGCCCTGGCCGGGTTGGTTGGGCGCCGGGCGGAGCCGCAGGCGACGATTGGCGGGCTGGATGACGAACCGGGCCGCGCCGGAGCAGACCGGGGCCGAGACGGCAGGGGCGGCCGAGTTCGAGTCGATCCTCGAGGACTACCCCGTCCGCCTCGACAACTTCGAGGGGCCGCTCGACCTGCTGCTCCACCTCATCCGCAAGAACGAGATCGACATCTACGACATCCCCATCGTCCTCATCACGCAGCAGTACATCGAGTACATCGAGCTGATGAAGGAGCTCGACCTCGACACCGCGGGCGAGTTCCTGGTGATGGCGGCCACCCTCATCCACATCAAGGCACGGACCCTGGTGCCCCGGCCGGAGACGGAGGCCGAGGCGGCGGAGGAGGCCGAGGACCCCCGGGAGGCGCTGGTCCGGCGCCTCATCGAGCACCAGAGGTTCAAGGCGGCGGCGGAGCTGCTGCACGAGCGGCAGACGGTGCGCAACGCGCAGTGGGGAGTCGCCGACGAGCGTCTCGCCGATCTCGCCGGCGAGCCGTTCGAGCGCGAGCTCGAGGCCGACCTGTTCGGGCTGCTGCAGGCGTTCCAGGCGGTCCTCAAGCGCGCCCGGGAGCGGCCGGGGGTGCCCCTGCCGGCGGCCGAGGTGTCCATCGAGACCCGCACCCGGCAGTTGATGGAGCGGCTCGATCACGTCAGGGCCTGCGGGTTCGAGGAGCTCTTCGCCGAGGACGGCAGCCGCGCCGAGCTCATCACCACGTTCCTCGCGGTGCTGGAGATGATTCGGCTCAAGCTGATACGGGTGTTTCAGTCGGGGTCGTGCGGCCCCATCCGCGTGTACCGCCGCGAGGCCCCGGAGGACGCGCCCAGGCCGATCGGGTCGACCGACGACCTTGAGGACGGGGCCGGTCGCGACACCCCGGAGGACGCGCCGAGGCCGATCGAGTCGACCGACGACGGCCTTGGGGACGAGGCCGGTCGCGACCGGTGATCGACTGGCCGCGGCGGCGGCTCGTGCCGCGGGCGCGGTTGCTCTGCGGTTTTCTTCGTGCGTTGGGGGCGGTCGCGCGAAGCGCGGCCATGATGGTCTGGGCGGGTTGTCGGGTTGGACCACCGAGCATGTCGGACGAACTGAAGCCGATTCTGGAAGCGCTGATCTTCGCCTCGCCCGATCCCCTCACGCCGGCGGCCCTGGTCGAGCTGCTCGACGGGACGCCGCAGGAGGACATCGAGCGGGCGATCGAGGCGCTGCAGGCCGAGTACGACGAGCGGGGCGGCCTGCAGATGGTGCAGGTGGCCGGCGGCTACCAGATCTGCACGCGGCCCGAGCTGCACGACTGGGTACGCCGGCTGTTCCACCAGCACTCGAAGCAGCGCCTGTCGGTGCAGGCGCTCGAGACGCTGGCCGTCATCGCCTACAAGCAGCCGATCACGAGCGCGGAGATCGCGGAGATTCGGGGCGTGAACGTGTCGGGGGTGGTTGGCACGCTGCTCGAGCGCCACCTCGTGAAGGTGGTCGGCCGCAAGCAGGTGGTGGGGCGGCCGTTCCTCTATGCGACCACCCGGGAGTTCCTGAACCAGTTCGGCCTGAGCGATCTCGACGACCTGCCCAAGGTGGAGGAGATGGCCGAGGCGCTCGGCATGGAGGTGCCGTCGGCGCTGGTCGCGGGCGGCGCGGAGGCCCCGCCGCTGCCGTTCGACGATCCGGTGGGGACCGCCGGCGACCCCGACGCCCCGCCGTCCGGGCAGGTTCACTGAGGGCTGCCGTGACCTCCCTGGCTGCCACCACCACCGGCGTACGGCTGCAGAAGCTGATTGCCGCGGCCGGGGTTTCTTCGCGCCGCGCGGCGGAGTCGCTGATGCGCGACGGCCGGGTGACCGTCAACGGCGCGGTGGTGTCGACGCCCGGCGCGAAGGCGGATCCCGCCGCCGACGACATCCGGGTCGACGGGCGCCGCATCGGCGGCGGGGGACGGCGGCGGTACCTGCTGCTGAACAAGCCGCGCGGCGTCGTGACGACCCGGGACGACCCGGAGCGGCGCCGCACCGTCATGCACCTGCTGTCGGGGGTCCGCGAGTCGGTCTATCCGGTGGGGCGGCTCGACTACGACAGCGAGGGGCTGCTGCTGCTGACCAACGACGGCGAGCTCGCGGCCCGGCTGACGCACCCGCGGCACCGGGTGGAACGCGTGTACGAGGCGCGGGTCCGCGGCGTGCCGGATGCCTCGGCGTTGAGGCGTCTCGCCGCCGGCGTCGTCGTCGGCGGTCGGCGGACCCTGCCGGCCACCGCCAGCCTCGTGTCCGCGGGACGCGGACGCGCCGGGGACCAGTCGTTGATCCGGATCGGCGTGACCGAGGGGCGGAAGCGCCAGATCCGGCACATGTGCGAGTCGATCGGACATCCCGTGGTGCGGCTCCGCCGGGTGGCCATCGGCCCCATCCGGGACCGGACGCTGCGGCCGGGCCAGTTCCGCGACCTGAGCCGGGGCGAGGTGGCGGCGCTGCGCCGCGCCGTCGACGGGGAGGCGCCCGCCGCGCCGGGCGACCGGGCTCGCCGATGAAGCCGACCGGGGCCCCGCAGCCCGTGGTGAGAGCCCCGCGTTGCACCGCGCCCGAAGGGCGCCGGCAAGGGCCGAGGCGCCCGCCTGACAAGGCGTGAGGAGGGCGCATATTGGGCATACGCAACCGACGAACAACGCAGTCAGGCGGGATGCATCGCCGCTCGAATGCAGCGGGGACTGTCACCACGGGCTGCCAGGCCCGCATCATTCCGGTGATCGCCATCGACGGGCCTTCGGGGGCCGGCAAGGGGAGCGTCTCCCGCGCCGTCGCCCGGGCGCTGGGATGCCGGTACGTCGACACCGGCGCGATGTACCGGGCGGTCGCGTGGCTGGCCTCCGACCGGGGGCTCGCCCTCGACGACGAGCCTGGGGTGCGGCGCCTGGCCGAGGAGGCCGAGCTGGACCAGGACGGGGGGACGGTGACCGTCGCCGGCCACGACGTGACGACCCTGATACGCAACGCCACGATCGACGCCGCCGCCGCCCGCGTCGCCCGCATGCCGTCGGTGCGGAGGGTTCTCGTGGGGCGGCAGCGGGCCTACGCGGCGCTCGGCGGCGTGGTGATGGAGGGCCGGGACATCGGCACGACGGTGTTTCCGAACGCCGACGTGAAGATATACCTGGACGCGGCGCCGGAGGAGCGGGCCGCCCGCCGCGCCGCGGATCCGGCGCACGGGCTGGGCCGCAACGCGTCGACCCTGTCCGCCGTCGCGAGCGCCCTCGAGGCGCGGGACCGCTCCGACCGCACCCGTGACAGCTCCCCCCTGGTGATGGCCGACGACGCGGTGTGCGTCGACACGACGGGCCTGGTGCTGGAGACGGTCATCGAGCGCGTGCTGGCCATCGTCCGGCGCCGGCTGTCGGCGCGCGGGGGGGCGGGGCCGCCGGTGTGATTCGGGGCTGGAATCGCATTTGACGCGTCTCGGTAACTGTCGTATAGTCTGCGGCTTATCGCCAATCGACGCATGCGCCGGCGGGGCTCGCCGGCGCTCGTGTCGACGGCCGCGCCGCGTGGCGGCGAGGGACACTCGCAAGGAGGATTCGCAATTCCATGACGAAGGTAGAAGACGTCGAGGTGGACCGCTCGGAGAAGGCGCGACCCGCTCCCATGATGGTCATGGCCGATCAGTACGACGACGACGGTGAGGCGTCGAGTCGGGAGGAGTACGAGCGGTTGCTCGCGTTGTACGAGGGCAGCTTCCGCAACATCGCCGAAGGCGAGGTGATTACCGGCACCGTGCTCAAGGTGTCGTCGTCGGAGGTGGTGGTCGACGTCGGCTACAAGTCGGAAGGAATGATCGCCATCCAGGAGTTCCTCGACGAGAACGGCGAGTGCATCGTCCAGCCGGGCGACGCCGTCGACGTCCTGCTCGAGCGGACCGAGGACCGGGACGGCCACATCGTGCTCTCGCGCGAGAAGGCCGAGAAGATGAAGATCTGGGACGAGGTCGAGAAGGCCTACGACGATCAGAAGGTCGTCATCGGCCGCGTCATCGAGCGCATCAAGGGCGGGCTGGCGGTCGACATCGGGGTGCGCGCGTTCCTGCCGGGATCGCAGGTGGACGTGCGCCCGGTGCGCAACCTCGACGCCCTGCGCGGCCAGGAGCTGCGCATGCGGGTCATCAAGGTCAACAAGAAGCGCGGCAACATCGTGCTCTCCCGCAAGGCCCTGCTCGAAGAGGAGAACGCCGAGAAGAAGAAGCACACCCTGGCCACCCTCGAAGAGGGCAAGGTGTTCCGGGGCGTCGTCAAGAACATCACCGACTACGGTGCGTTCATCGATCTGGGCGGGCTCGACGGGCTGCTCCACGTGACCGACATGTCGTGGGGCCGCGCCGCGCACCCGTCGGAGCTCTTCAAGGTGAACGACGAGGTCGACGTGATCGTGCTGAAGTTCGACCGTTCCACCGAGCGCGTGTCCCTCGGCTACAAGCAGCTCCACGCCGACCCGTGGACGGCGGTCGAGGAACGCTACCAGGTCGGCATGCGGCTCAGCGGCAAGGTCGTCAGCCTGACCGACTACGGGGCGTTCATCGAGCTCGAGCCGGGCGTCGAAGGCCTGATCCACGTGTCGGAGATGTCCTGGAGCAAGCGGGTCAAGCACCCCTCGAAGCTGCTCGCGGTCGGCGACACCGTCGAGTCGATGGTGCTCGGCGTCGACCCCCAGGCGCGCCGCATCTCGCTCGGGCTGAAGCAGATCGAGACCAACCCGTGGCATCAGCTCGCCGACAAGTACCCGATCGGGTCGCGGCTGAAGGGGCGGGTCCGCAACCTGACCGAGTTCGGCGCGTTCGTCGAGGTCGAGGAGGGCATCGACGGGCTCATCCACATCTCGGACATGTCGTGGAGCAAGCGCCTCAAGCATCCGTCCGAGGTCGTGAAGAAGGGCGACGAGGTCGAGGCCATGGTCCTCAACGTCGATCCCGACAACCAGCGGCTGTCGCTGGGGTTGAAGCAGCTCGCGACCGATATATGGGACGAGTTCTTCGAGAACAACAAGGTCGGGTCGGTGGTCGAGGGCAAGGTGGTGCGCATCACCAACTTCGGCGCGTTCGTGGAGCTCGCCGAGGGCATCGAGGGCCTCATCCACGTGTCGGAGTTCGACGACGACACGGGCCGCGACAAGGTCGAGCTGAAGGTCGACGAGGTCACCAGCATGAAGATCATCAAGCTGAGCCCGTCGGAGCGGAAGATCGGCCTCAGCATTCGGGCCCTGAAGTCGGACGACTACGAGGCGGACTGGGAGGCCTACGGTGCGGCGTCCGGATCGCCGGAGGTGACCTTGGGCGACCACTTCAAGCATCAGACCTAGCTGTCGGCGTGCGGCTCGGCCCATGGAGCGAGGGGGAGGTCTTGGTGGCAGGCGGGAGCGTGACCAAGGCGGCACTCGTCGAGGAAGTGTCTCGAGCCGCCGATCTGACCAAGAAGCACGCCGAGGTCATCGTCGATACGGTGTTCCGCAGCATCATCACCGCGCTGCGGCGGGGCGAGAAGATCGAGTTGCGGGGGTTCGGCAGCTTTCGCCTCCGGCAGCGCGAGCCGCGAAAGGGCCGGAACCCGAAGACCGGGGACCGGGTGGACGTGCCCCCCAAGCGCATCCCCTACTTCAAGCCGGGCAAGGAGCTCAGGGAGCTGATCAACCGCGAGTCGGCGGGCTCGGGCGCGGGGCCGGGCCGCGGGCTGCCCGAGCCGGTGCCGGCGGCGCTGCAGGAGCCCGGCGGGAGCGCCGGCTTCTGAATCGGCACCGGCGGCCCCGACCACGCCCGCGAGCCCCGGCCCGCCCATCTTCGCCTGACGGGTCCGCCGGGCGCCCGACCAACCCTGCAGGAGCCCGCGCCGTTCCACGTCGCGGGCTCCTGGCCGGGGCCTGCCCATGGAGCGACTCTGGTCCCCCTGGAGGCTCGACTACGTGACGGGCGGCGCCGGCGCCCCGGGCGGCGACTGCGTCTTCTGCGCGGCCCTCGCCGGGGCCGGGGAGACGGCGTCGCCGGACGCCTCCCCGATCGTCGCGCGCGCCGAGACGTGCTTCGTCATCGTCAACCTGTACCCGTACAACAACGGCCACCTGATGGTGGTGCCGAACCGGCACATCGCGTCGCTGGCCGAGGCCACGGCGTCGGAGCTCGGCGACCTGATGACGCTGGCGCAGCGGGCGGAGATCGCCCTCCGCGAGGCGTACCGGCCTCACGGCCTGAACGTGGGGATCAACCTGGGGCGGCCGGCCGGGGCGGGCATCCCGGGCCACCTCCACCTGCACGTGGTGCCGCGCTGGGACGGCGACACCAACTTCATGACCGTCGTCGGAAGCACCCGGGTGGTGCCCGAGACCCCGCCTCGGACGCGGGAGCGCCTCGCCCCGATCTTCGAGCGGCTTGCCGCCGCGGCTACCGCTGGGCGAGGACGTGGGCGGCGATGACCATGCGCTGCACCTCGGACGTGCCCTGGTAGATCTCCGTCGCCCTGACGTCCCGGAACAGCCGCTCCACCGTCGAGCCCCGGCGGTAGCCGGCCGACGCGAGGATCTGCATCGCCCGGTCGGCGGCGCGGTGGGCCGCCTCGGACGCGTAGAGCTTGGCCATGGCCGCCTCCGCCGGGCTGCGTTCCTGCGTGTCCTTGGCGGCGGCGCTCCGGTACACCAGCATGCGCGCCGCCTCGAGCTCGGTCGCCATGTCGGCGAGCATCCACTGCACGGCCTGGTAGCGCGCGATGGGGCGCCCGAACGTCCGCCGCCCGCGGGCGTGGGCCAGCGCCTCGTCGAAGGCGGCCTGCCCGATGCCGACGGCCTGGGCGCCGATGGCGACCCGCCCCCCGTCGAGCGCCCACATCGCGATGCGGAACCCGGCCCCGGCGTCGCCGAGCATCGCCTCGGCGGGGACGCGTACACCGTCGAGGTCGAGGTCGCGGCAGCCGAGGCCGCGGACCCCGAGGGTGTCGGGGGTGGCCGACGCGGCCAGCCCCGGCGCGCCGGCGGGCACGAGGAACGCCGAGACCCCGCGGCCCCCGATGCCCGGCTCGGTGGCCGCGAACACGACGAACACGTCGGCCGCGGCCCCGTTCGCCACCCACACCTTGCGCCCGGTCAGGCGGTAGCCCCCGCCGTCGGGGATGGCCCGGGTCTGCTGATTGGCGGCGTCGGTGCCCGCGTCGGGCTCGGAGAGGGCGAAGCCGCCGACGGCGGCGCCCCCCGCCAGGGGCCGGAGCCAGGCCCCGCGCTGGGCCTCCGACCCGAACCGGGCCACGACCTCGGCGACGAGCGAGTTGTTGACGGACAGGATGGCGGCCAGGGTGGCGCTGGCGCCGGCGATCGCCTCGACGGCCGCGGCATAGCTGACGTAGTCGCGGCCCGAGCCGCCCGCCGCGGCGGGGACGGTGACGCCCATGAGCCCGCGGCGGCCGGCCCGCGCCACGAGATCGGCGGGAAAGCGGTCGGACGCGTCGATCTCCGCCGCCCGCGGACGCACCTCTTCTTCCGCGAACCGTTGCGCCGATGCGCGAAAGGCCTCCTGTTCGGTCGTCAGCTCGAGGCGCATGGGGGGTGCCCTTGTCCCGTGAGGTCGCGAATGCACGTGGGAGGCGGCTTTGCGCCGCGGGCTTCCCGGCCCCGGGGACGCGTCGTCCTCGTGCGCCGAGGGCCAAGTCCCTCGTGAAGATCATACGCGAGCGCCGCGGGGGGGCGGGGGGCTGTGGCGGGGGGCCGGGCGACCGGGATCCGGGTGGTATGATTGGTCTTGGGGGCCTGCGCCGCAGCACGGTGCAGACTCCTGGCAGGGTCGAGCGCCGAGCGAAGCCGAAGGCGACGATTGGCGGCCAGGGGTCCACGCGATGCGGCGTGGATTCCTGCAGCGGTCGGGTCGAGCGCCGAGCGGAGCCGAAGGCGACGACCGGCGGGTCACGTCTCCTTGCAGGGGGAAGCGAGCATGGCGAGCAGTCGATGGCGCGTGCGCGACGGTGGCGGCATCCGGACGCTGGCGCAGCGGTCCGGCGGGGCGGCCCTTGCGCTGGCGGCCGCGTGGGTGCTCCTTTCGGGCGCCGGCGTCCCCGCTCAGGAACCGCAGGCGTCTCCCGAGCGGGCGGGCGGGGCCGACGCGGCGCCGCAGACCCCGGTGTTCCGCACCGGCATCAACTTCGTTCGGGTCGACGCCATCGTCACCGACGAGGACGGCAACCCGGTCCTCGATCTGACCGCGGACGACTTCCGCGTCTTCGAGGACGACGTCGAGCAGACCGTCGAGTCGTTCCGGCTCGTGGAGATGACCGGCGTGCCCGACCCCGCGCTGCCGCCGCCCTCCAGCATCCGCAACGACTACGACCAGGAGCGGGAGGCGGCGCGGACGGACTCGCGCATCTTCGTGTTCTTCCTCGACGACTACCACGTGCGGCGAGAGAACGGCATTCGGATGCGGCGGGACCTCGTGGAGTTCGTCGAGACGCAGCTTCGGCCGACCGACCTCGTGGGCGTCATGTACCCCCTGACGCCGATCATGGACATGCGGCTCACCCGCAACCACGATCAGATCGTGCGGGCCCTCGAGGCCTTCGAGGGCGTCAAGTACGACTACCGGCCGCGCAACATGTACGAGCACGTGTACGCGAACTTCCCGACCCAGACGGTCGAGATCATCCGCAACGACGTCAGCCTGTCGGCCCTGAAGGCGCTGGCCATCCACCTCGGCGGCCTGCGCGAGGGCCGCAAGTCGGTGATCGTGCTGAGCGAGGGCTACTCCAACTACGTCCCCCCTCAGTTGCGCAACATCGACGCCCTCGCCGGCGGCTTCTTCAACCCGCAGCGGTACGACCCGCTGGCGGGGGAGTCGCGGATGGAGGAGACCCAGCAGTTCTTCGAGATGTCGTACATGCGCTCGGAGCTGGTCTACACCGCCGACGTCGCCAACCGGAACAACACCAGCTTCTACATGGTGGACCCGCGCGGCCTGGCCACCGGGGAGTTCGACTCCAGCCAGGTGCCCATCGACATGCGCACCGACTACCGCATGCTGCGCGAGCTGCAGGACACCCTGCACGTGCTGGCCGAGGAGACCGACGGCCGGGCCATCGTCAACCGCAACGACCTGCTGCCGGGCCTCTCACAGATCGTGGCCGACCAGAGCGGCTACTACCTGCTCGGCTACACCTCGTCGGCGGCCCCGACCGACGGCGAGTTCCACGAGATCGAGGTGGAGGTGCTGCGCGACGACGTTCGCGTGCGGGCCCGCAAGGGCTACTACGCGCTGACGGCGGAGAACGCGGCGCGCATGCTGGCCCCGCCCAAGCCGGAGCCTCCCCGGGCCGTCGACACCGCCCTCGCGACCCTCGCCGAGCCGAGGCGGGGCCGCTACGTCCGGACCTGGGTCGGCGCCCGCCGCGGCGACGGGGGCAGGACCGAGCTGACGTTCGTGTGGGAGCCGATCGGCGGCGACCAGGCGCGCCGCCGCCAGGAGTCGGCGTCGCAGGTGATGCTCATGGCGATGAGCGACAGCAGCGCCTACTTCCGGGGAGAGGTGCCGGGGCGGGGACGGGGCCGGATGCCGCGCGTCAGCTTCGACGTCGACCCCGGGGCGCTGGAGCTGAACATCGGCATCGAGGACGAGTACGGCGACCTGCTCGACCGGGACATCGACGAGCTGTTGGCGCCCGACTTCACCGCCCCCGACGTCGCCCTGAGCACACCCCAGGTGCTGCGGGCGCGGAACGCGCTGGAGATGCGCGGGCTGATCGCCGACGCCGACGCGCTGCCCACGGCGTCCCGTTTCTTCCGGCGCACCGATCAGTTGCTGTTCCGGGTCGAGGCCTACGCGCCCGGCGACGTCCCGCCGCGGGTGCGCGCCCGCCTGCTGAGCCGCGAGGGCACCGCGATGATGGAGCTGCCGGTGGCCGCGCCCGAGGGCGAGCGTCCGCACGAGGTGCTGCTGCAACTCTCGCCGTTCCCGCGTGGGGACTACCTGATGGAGCTGTCGGCGGAGGCGGGGGGCGAGACCGCGTCGACTCTCGTGGCGTTCCGCGTCCAGCCGTAGCCGTGATGGAGCCCATTCGCGTCGTCATCGCCAAGCCGGGCCTCGACGGTCACGACCGCGGGGCGAAGGTGATCGCGCGCGCGCTCCGCGACGAGGGCATGGAGGTGATCTACACGGGATTGCGCCAGACCCCCGAGCAGATCGTCGAGGCGGCCCTGCAGGAGGACGCCGGCGTCATCGGGCTGTCCATCCTGTCGGGGGCGCACAACCACGTCTGCCCCCGCGTGATGGAGCTGCTGCGCGAGAAGGGCCTCGACGACGTGCTCGTGGTCGTGGGGGGCATCATTCCCGATGCCGATCTGCCGGGTCTGCGGGCCATCGGCATCGAAGGCGTGTTCCAGCCCGGGACCCCCATGCGGGACATCGTCGGATTCATTCGCGAACGC
>JAJEFC010000080.1 GCA_022820675.1 Vicinamibacteria bacterium
GCCGCCCGCCGTGCCTGACGAGGCGCGGACCGCCCCCGTCGTCACCGCGCCGCCGGCCGGGGTCGAGCCGGCACGGACGCCCCGCGCGCCGTGGCTGCGCGTGGAGCTGCCGGCCGACATCGAGCACCTGAAGGCGGCCGCGCCCGACGAGGCGCGGCGCTGGCAGCGGCACCTGCGCCGCGTCTTCGGCGACCGCCTCGGCAGTCCCGGCATCGTCGGGCTCGACCGCGACGCGGCGGGACGGTGGTTCTACCTGGTGAACACGGCGGCGTCGGCGGCGTGAGCAGCCGCCGGGCGGCCATTGCCCTTCCAGCTCTCGACGCGAAGCTGGCGAGCACGGTGACCCCCGCGTGAGCATCCGACTACAGTGGGAACACGACGGAGCAGCCGGCAAGCCGCCACTTCCATGCCAGCTCGACGCGTGGCCGGCAAGCACGGTGACCCCGCGTGAGCATCCGACCGCAACACGGCGGCGTGAGCAGCCGGCATGCCGCCACTTCCATGCCGGCTCTCGACGCGAGGCTGGCGAGCACGGTGAACCCGCGTGAGCATCCGACTGCAGTCCATCACCCTGCGCGAGATCCGGATGGCCCTCGTCGAGCCGTTCCGCATCTCGTCCGGCACCGCCGACCTCCGGCGCATCCTCCTCCTCGAGACCCGCGACGCCGACGGGACGGCGGCGTGGTCGGAGTGCGTGGCCGGCGAGCGCCCCTACTTCTCGCCCGAGACCATCGACACCGCGTGGCTGGCCATCCGCGAGTGGGTCGCCCCGCTGGCCCTCGGCGAGCCGCTCGCCGGGCCCGACGTCCTGCATCCTCGGCTCGAGGCGGCGGTGCGCGGCCACTACATGGCGAAGGCGGCGGTCGAGATGGGGGTGTGGGTCCTCGCGGCCGAGCGCGCGCGGGTCAGCCTGGCCGCCCTTCTCGGGGGCACGCGCCCGCAGATCGCGACGGGCATCTCCATCGGCATCCAGGACAACCCGCAACGGCTGGTCGACGTCGTGCGCCGCGCCCTCGCCCAGGGCTACCGCAAGGCGAAGATCAAGGTGCAGCCGGGCGCCGACGTGGCGTACCTGGCCGCGGTGCGCGAGGCGGTGGGCGACGGGGCGCCGCTGATGGCCGACGCCAACAGCGCCTACACCCCGGCCGACTTCGACCACCTCGCCGGGTTCGACCGCTTCGGGCTGATGATGATCGAGCAGCCCCTGGGCCGCGACGACCTCCTGCGCCACGCCGCCCTGCAACGGCGGCTCTCGACACCGGTGTGCCTCGACGAATCGATAACCAGCCTCGACCGCGTCGACGACATGCTCGAGCTCGGCAGCGGGCGCATCGTCAACATCAAGCCGGGCCGCGTCGGCGGCCTCGCCGCGGCCCGGGCCATCCACGACCGGTGCGCCGCCGCGGGCGTCCCGGTGTGGTGCGGCGGCATGCTCGAGAGCGGCGTCGGCCGCGCCGCGAACGTGGCCCTCGCCTCGCTGCCCAACTTCGTGCTGCCGGGCGACCTCAGCCCCAGCGCCCGCTACTGGCAGTCGGACATCGTCAGCCCCGAGTGGACGATGGACGCGGACGGCATGGTGACGGTGCCGCGCGACCGCCCCGGCCTCGGCGTCGCCGTGGACCGCGACCGGGTGGAGGACCTGACGGTGCGCTCGGAGACTCTCACCGCGCGCTGACCGCCGGCCGCAGCCGGCTGGCGGTGGGCCTTTGCCGGCGATTCGACACGCCAGCCCGTACGGCCGTCACGTCACCCGGAGTCGGGCGTTCGACGGGCTCGACATCGTCGTCGAAGAGCGGCTCTCGGGCTTCCTGCAGATCCGCTACCCCGACAGCTCTGGGGACCTGCAAACGGCCGACCGCCATACCGGTGACGGGTACCTTCGGAACCGGGCGGACGAGTGGATGCAATGCCGCGGCGCGCGCCGCCGGCCCGCGGCAGGTCTTCCGGACGTCGCGCGCGCTCCCCTTCAACGCGTCTTGATCCGGTACCAGACGTTCAGCCCCTGATCGCGGAGCGGGCCGAAGACGCGCTCGCGGTCGGCCCAGATGCGCCGCGACCGGACGTCGATGCCCGCGAGATCGCAGTAGACGAGCGCGAACGCCACCGCGTACTGCACCGGCATCCGCGGATCCTGCAGGGCGGCGGCGATGTCGTCGTAGCGGGGGTCGGCGTCGGCAATCCACGCCGCCGCCTGCTCGATGCCGTGGGTGCGGGGAATGTAGAGCAGCGGGGAGTTGGACACCCGCCAGGTGCCGACCTGCATGACGTACATCAGCTCCTCGAGGACCCCGAGGGTCTCGGGGGCCTCGATCCGCAGGCCGTCGCCGGGCTCCGCCGCCGGCCGGTCGGGCTGGCGCCCCACCGAGCGCACCGCCCAGTCGTGCCACTCGTTGTCGAACAGGCGGATGGCGGCGTCGCGGCGCGACACCATGTCGCGCCGCCCGCCGTCAGCGGGGAACGACACGCCGACCGGCATCGTCACCACGAGCCGCCCGCCCGAGAGGTTCCGGATGCGGACGGTGACGCCGGTCTCCCCCGCTCCCCGCGCCTCGGCCTCGACGAGGCCTTCGGCGAGCGCCTCCGCCAGATCGAGGTTGCGGACGGGATCGCCGGCGACCGAGTCGTCCCCCGCCGCCTTCAGGATGAACAGGTGCTGCCCGGGCAGGAACTCGTGCAGGTCGACGAGGGCGAAGCCGGCCGGCAGCCACTCGGCGAGGACCTGTCGGACGGACATCGCGTGGTCCGACTTCAGGTTGTCGCCGGTGCCGTCCTCTATCCGGTACTCGAGCAGGGCGACTTGCCCGCCGGGGGCGAGGGCCGAGCGCATGTCCGCGAGCATCGCCTCCGGGTCGGACATCTCGTGGTAGACGTCGGCCAGCACGATCCAGTCGACCGAGCCGGCCGGCAGCTTCAGGTCGTCGGGCTCGCTCAGCACCGGGACGATGCCCGTCACCCCGTCGCGGTCGGCCAGCTCGCGCATGATGTCGAGCATCTCGGGCTGGATGTCGACGCAGTAGACGCGCCCGCCCGGCGCGACCCGGCCGGCGACGCGGCGGGCGTAGTAGCCCGACCCGCAGCCGACGTCGGCGACCACGTCGCCCGGCTCGAGGCCCATGGCGTCGAGCACGAGATCGGGCCGCTCCTCGTCGACCCGCTCCGCCCGCTCGAGCCACCCGGCGCCCTGATAGCTCATGAAGTCGGCCGGCACGCGGTGCCGCTCGGCCCGGTCCACCGGCGGCGTCTGGGCCGGTGCGCCGACCGCGGCCGCCAGGATGAGCGCGAGCGCAGGGGCGATGCCCCGCGCGGCGAACGACGCCCGGATGGGCCTGTACATGTGCATTCTGTCCCCCCGTGCCCCTCAGCATACCAGCCGGTGGTGAACCGGCGGCGTGCACCGGCTCCCTGGACGGACCCGCGAGCGCCTCGCCCGCCGGGGAGCGCGACTGCGGACGGCTCCTCGTCCCGTGGCCGGCCTCCGCAGGCAACGGGATCCGTTGCGGTGCGCGCGGCCGCGTCCGCAGCGGGCGGGCCGCCCACCTTCGCCGCCGCACACGCCTCGTGACGTCCGTCCGGCGGTCTCGTCACCAGCGCCGGAGCCGCCTCACTCCAGCGCCATCACCGCAGCCCGCAGCTCGGTCACGTGCGCCGCCCGGACTAGATTCCTTGAACGGGCGTGATCTTCACAGTTGAGTCAAGTTTTGATCGTGTTTTGTTCGCTACCATGGGAGCGACCACAGCATCGGCGACTGCGCAGTACCTCCATGCCTCGTCGGTCTGAGGCGGAGCCTCGCTAGTGCTGCATCACGACTGAATGTTCGGGTGCGTGGGCGGTGATTCGCCAACCCATGTCCGTATCCGAAGATTGGGGCGTGACGCACCACTTGGTGTGGCGTCTCGCGAATTCGCAACATGATTCTGCGCTCACACAAGCTCATGCGGTTCCCGTCGTCTGCCCGCGTCGTCCGGGAAACACCGCGTCTGAGTCCGGCGTCGGCATCGGCACGGGTGACATCTATTGCGATACGCATTTCGGGGTCTGCGCACTCGCGCCGGAGCCGCACCTCACTCCAGCACCAACACCGCCGCCCGCAGCTCGGTCACGTGCGCCGCCCGGATTGCGGTCGCCCCCGCCACGGGCGTCGCGTCCATCCAGCGCGGCTCCGCCCGGCCCGCCGCCGCGTAGACCTGGGCCAGCGCCGCCCGCAGCTCCAGCAGGTGCACGAGCCGGACCGGCGTCTCCCCCGGGGTCAGGACCGGGTCCGTCCACGGGAACGGCCCCAGCCCCGCCGGCCGCCGCAGGGCGTCGATGCGCGTCCGCAGCTCCTTGAAGTGGACCGCGCGGACCGGCGTCACCCCGGGCCGTAGCGGGTCGTCGGTGAACGGCGCCGACCGCGTCACCGTCACCCTGAACGTCTGCGCGGCGCTCTGACCCACGGGGTCGGTCGCGCTCACCCGGACCGCCGCCGTGCCGAGAGCGGCCGCCGTGAGGGTCACGCGGGCACCCGACGCACGCGCCGTCACCACATTCGGCACCGACGACGAGGCCGCGAAGGCCAGCGGGTCCTGGTCGGGATCGACGAACACCGCCGACAGGTCCATCTCCAGCGTGCTGCCCACCTGCAGCGTCCGGTCCGGCAGCGTGGCCACCGCCGCCGGCGGCAGGTTTGCGCCGGGGGTCACCGTCACCGTGAACGACTGCGTGACGCTCAGGCCGCTGGGGTCGGCCGCGGTCACCCGGACGGTCGCCGCGCCCGTGCCCACCGCGGCCAGAGTCAGACGGGCACCGGACGCGAGCACCGTCACCACCTCCGCGCCCGAAGACGACACCGCGTAGCGCAGCGCGTCGCCATCGGGGTCAGCGAACGCCGCCGACAGGTCGAGGTCGAGCCTGTCGTGCCGCATGAGGTCCCGGTCGGGCAGGGTTCCTGACGCGGCGGGCGGCTGGTTGGCGTCGTCGGGGCGGTCGCGCCACCGCGCCACCGCCGGGCCGGTGGTCTCGAGGACCGCTACCGCGTCGGCCGGACCCGACAGGCCCGACGCCGTGCCGTCGACGAAGGGCACGCCCAGGGGAGCGCCGTTGAAGCGCTGACGAGGATTCGAGAAGCGCAGCAGCCAAGAGCAGAGGGCGTGGACATCGGTGCACTGCCGGTTGTAGGCCATGACCGATCGCCAGCGGCTGGACCGGGCGGGCGCCGCCGCGGCTCCCCCGGGGTTCACATAGCCGTACGCGGGATGCGTTCGCGCCCCACCCTGGTGGCGGTGCACCTGGTACCGGTCGTGCCAGAGGCCCATGTTGTGTCCCAGCTCGTGCGCAAAGACCGCGCCGCCGCCGAGGTGGACGCTGAGACCGAAAGCGCCGGGGCGATAGGCGATGCCACCGACGTCGGCCCTGTCGGCATCGACGATCAGGTGCACGAGGTCGGCCCCGACGCGGCCGCGCAGGGCATGGGCCTCGTCCAGGTGGCCGTCCGACGGGTCGGCGAGCCGCCCGACATCCATCGACGAGTCGCCCGTCTCTTCGTACGGCACCTCGGACCTCCCGACCAGGGCCAGACGCTGCTGCAGCCCGCCCGCCGCGTAGGCCTGGTTGGTCTCGGCGATCATGAGGTCGATCACCGCCGCGATCTCGGCGACGCCGCCGGCCGCCTCGCGCGCGGCCTGCGTGTAGACGACGGCCACGTCGATGGTGACGTCCGGGTCCTCCTCGCAGAGCCGTCCGTCGAACTCGATCGTCGCCAGCCAGCCTTCCCAGTCGGCCGGCGCGCAAGTCTGGTTGAGAAAGATGTCCAGGTCATCGAGACGGTCCACCCACCGGAGGCCCGGCGGCAGCGGTCCCGACAGGCCCCAGGCACTGTTCAGGTCGATCGACTCGAGGCTCTCCAGGCGCTGCAGCGCGTCCGGAACGGGCCCCGTCAGGGCGGTCCCCGCGAGGGAGAGCTCCTCGAGAGCACCCAGGTCCCCCAGCCATTCCGGGACCGGGCCGGTCAGCTCGTTCCATCCGAGGTACAGCTCTTCGAGAGCGGTCAGCCGTTCCAGCCGGGGCGGAATCGGGCCGGTCAGCTCGAGCCCCGAGAGGTACAGCCACCGAAGCCGGGTCAGGTCCGCCAACCACGCCGGGAAGGGGCCGCCGTCCAGGTCGTTCCAGGAGAGGCCCAGTCCCTCGAGGTCGACCAGGCGCCCCAGCTCGCTGGGGATCGGGCCGGTCAAGTCGTTCCCGAGGAGATACAACTCCCGCAAGCTCCTGCGGTTCCCCAGCCACGCCGGAACGGGACCGCTGAGGTCGTTCCAGGAGAGGCGCAGCCGGCGGAGGTTCGACAGGCGCCCCAACGCGTCGGGAATCGGACCGCTCAGGTCGTTCGATTCGAGGCTCAGCAGCTCGAGGCGCGGCAGGCTGCCCAGAGCGGCCGGGATGGGGCCGGTCAGGGCGTTCCTGCGCAGGTCCAGCGCCCCGAGTCCCCCGAGGTTCGCCAAGGCGGCCGGGATCGGGCCGACGAGGCCGTTCTCGGCCAGGCGCAGCCCGGTGACCCGGCCGCTGTCCTCGTCGACGGTCACGCCGTGCCACGACTCCAGCGGAAACTCCGTCATCCAGTTCGCGGCGTTCGTCCAGTCGGCGCCGCCGGTGGCGTCGTAGAGCGCCTCGAGCGCCTCGCGATCGCCCCGCGGGCCGGCCGACGCGGCCGTCGTCACCGTCATCGTCTGGGTGGCGCTCAAGCCCTCGGGGTCACTCGCGGTCACCGTCACCGTCGCGGTACCCGCCGTCCCCGGCGCCAGCCACACGATGTCGCCGGACACCGAGACGGCGACCGCGACGGCGTGGCTGGACGCGGCCGCGTAGGTCAGCTCGTCGTCGTCGGGATCGCTGAACCAGGCCTCCATGGTCACGGCGACGGCCACCCCGCCCTCGGTCAGCGCCTGTGCCGGAATCGTACCGACGGCCTCGGGCGGGCCGTTGCACGTGGCTCCCGAGAAGTCCTCGACCTCCGCCAGCCACGCCCGGAACTCGTCGTCGCCGGGCGCGCAGGCGTCCGTCTCGCTGATGTCGAGGTCCGCGAGGCGCGACAGCCCCATCAGGCTGCGGGGAAGCGTCCCGGTCAGGGGGTTGTAGGCCAGCACCAGCGTCTCGAGGCCAGCAAGGTCTCCCACCCAGGCCGGGACCGGGCCGGTCAGGTGGTTGTCGTAGACGTACAGCTCCTTCACGCTCGCCAGGTTCGCCAGGGCATCCGGAACGGGGCCGGTCAGGGCGTTCGAGCCGAGGGAGATCAGCTCGAGGCTCACCAGGCTTCCCAAGGCCGGCGGGATCGAGCCCGTGAAGTCGTTCCGGGAGAGGACCAGCCGCTCGAGATCGACCAGGCTGCCCAACGCGCCCGGGATCGGACCGCTCAATGAGTTCCGGCCGAGGTCCAGCGACTCGAGGCGAGTCAGGTTGCCCAGCGCGGGCGGGAGCGGGCCGGTCAGCCCGTTCCGGTGGAGGTCGAGGCCCGTGACGCGGCCGTCGGCGTCCGTCGTCACGCCGTGCCAGTCGCCGGGCCGCGCCGCCGTCTTCCAGTTGGTTTGGTTCGTCCAGCCATCGCCGCCGGTCGCGTCGTACAGCGCCTCCAGGGCTGCGCGGTCCGAGGCGGCGTCGTCCTGCGCGGCCGCGCCGGCGTCGAACGCCACCAGCAATGCAGCCGCTCCCAGGGCGGCGATGCGCCCCGAACGGAACCGCCGGTCTCGGGCCATGCCCGGCCTCCGCAGTCTCGGTCTCTCGGCCGACGGACCCCTGGCGAACTCTCGTCCGAGTGTCGATGCCGGCTCGGCCCGGTGTCAAGCGCCAGCGTCACGCGCGGGCCGGCGACGGCGCCGCCCTGGGTGTACGACAGATTCGTGAGATGGCAGCCACCCTGGGCTGTCAGGCTCCCGATTCTCGGTGTTCTCGACTGCGAAACCCCTCCGGAACGCGCCGCCCCGGTCTCAGCGGTACGGTTTGCGGGCCGCGTGTCACTTGCTTGACGTGCGCCCCGCCGCCCTTGGGTGCACGTCAGATTTGTTGGAGAGCCTGAGGCTGCCTTGGCGGCTCTTTCGTTCCCGGAAGTCTCCAAGCAGCCGCGGAGCTTCCGGCCGTGCAGCGCAATGTCGGCGTCGGCCTCTGCGATGGTCCAGCCCATGCCGGTCCCAACAATGCTGACGTGCACCCGCCGCCCTTCGCGCCCCGAGCCGGGGTCGCGGATCGTGATAATCTGCTCGTTTCGACATCGCCCGCCCCGGCATTTCGGGCAAGCGGGCCGCGAGCGGTCCGCCCGGGCGGGCACACGGTCTCCGCCACGGGACCCCAGCAAGGCCATGCGACACATCAGAACCGCCGTCTCGATCCTCGTGCTGTCGGTCGCGTCGACCTCCGCCGCCCGCGCGCAGGCACCGGACATCCCGCAGCCGGCCGACTTCTTCGGCTTCGAGATCGGGACCGACGGCGAGCTCGCGCGCTATCCGCGCATCCTCGAGTACCTGCAGCTCCTCGCGGAGCGCTCGGACCGGATCACCTACGAGCAGCGCGGCACGAGCACCCTGGGCCATCCCTACGTGATGGCCACCATCAGCGCCCCGCGCAACCTCGCGCGCCTCGACCGGCTCGTCGAGATCAACCACCGGCTCGGCGACCCGCGCGGCCTGTCGGAGGCCGACGCCACGGCCCTGGCCCGCGAGGGCGTCCCGTTCTACTTCCTCTACGCGACGATCCACGCGACGGAGGTGGGCACCACCCAGACCCTGATCGAGATCGCCCACCGCCTGGCCACCGAGCGGTCGCCCGAGACCGCCGAGATCCTCGACAACGTGGTGCTGCTCATGGTGCCGTCGCAGAACCCCGACGGCCAGCACCTCGTCATCGACCACTGGTACGACACCCGCGGCACCGGCTACGACCGCACCTATCCCGACCTCTACCACCACTACACGGGCCACGACGACAACCGCGACTGGTTCATGTTCACGCAGAAGGAGACCCGGCTCGCCCTCGACATCCACCGCGAGCTGAAGCCGCAGGTCACCCACGACATGCACCAGATGGGGCCGAACGGGGCGCGCATGTTCGTGCCCCCGTTCCAGGACCCCCACGACCCCAACATCCATCCCCTCCTGCTGCAGGGCCAGGCCCGCATCGGGATGGCGATGGCCGCCGCCCTCGCGGTCGAGAACAAGAGCGGCGTGGTCTACGGCCAGCAGTACGACCTGTGGGCGCCGGCGCGGCAGTACATGCTCTACCATGGCCAGCCGCGCATCCTCACCGAGATCGCGAGCGCCCGGCTCGCGGACCCCTACGTGAACCCGGCCGGGTCCGACGTGCCCCTCGGCCCCCAGGAGGCCCGCATCAACTTCCCCGTGCCCTACGACCGCGGCGTGTGGCGGCTCGGCGACATCGTCGACTACGGGCTCACCGCGGCCTGGGCGGGGCTCACCGAGGTGGCGAGGAACCGCGTCGACTGGATGGCGAACTACTACCGGGTTCACCGCGACTGGACGAGCCGCGACGAGGCGCCCTGGGCGTTCGTGGTCTCCGCCGATCAGCGTGACCCGTACGCGACGTGGGAGCTGCTCGAGCTGCTGCACACCGGCGAGGTGGAGATAGACCGCGCCCGCACGCGGTTCACGGCGGGCGGGCGGCGCTTCCCGGCCGGCTCGTGGGTGATCAGGCTCGCCCAGCCCGCCGGCGCGTTCGCCAAGACCATGCTCGAGCGGCAGGTCTACCCCGACCTGCGCTACTACCCCGGCGGTCCCCCCATTCCCCCCTACGACGTGACCGCGCAGACCCTGGGGCTGCTGATGGGGGTCGACGTCGAGCAGATCGACCATCCGGTGCGGGCCGACCTCGTGCGGTGGGAGGATATCCGGCCCGATGTTCCGCCGATGCCGGAGGCGCCCGACTGGGCCTACGTGGTCGGCCCGGGGTCGAACGCCGGTTTCCTGGCCGCGGCGCGCCTGCAGCGGGCCGGCGTGCCCGTGTACCGCGCGGCCGAGGGGTTCGCGAGCGGCGGGCGCGAGCATGCCCCGGGGGCCTGGCTCGTTCCGCCCTCTCCCGAGGCGGCCTCGATCCTCGAGACCGTGTCCCGCGAGACGGGGCTCGAGGTGCACGGCGCCGACGCCGCGCCGCCGGTTCCCGGGTTCCGGCTGCGCTCGCCGACCCGCATCGGCCTGTGGCGGGCCGCCAACAACATGCCGGGCGGCTGGATGCGCTGGCTCTTCGAGCAGTACGAGCTGGGGCACCTGGAGGTCTCGTCGCTCGACTTCCGGGGCGACCTCGCGGACCGCTACGACGTCATCGTCCTGCCGTCGGGCACCACCCGCCGCAGCATCGTGGCCGGCCTCGACCCCGAGCGGCACGACGAGTCGTGGCGCTGGGCCTTCGGGGTCGGAAACGCGGGGTGGCGGAAGCTCGCCGAGTGGGTGAGGGACGGCGGCACCCTGGTGGCCCTGGGCAGCGCCGTCGGCGCCGCCCGCGCGCTGCTCGACCTGCCCATCGAGCCGGTGCTGCCGACCGGTGGGCCCCGTTCAGCGGGACCGCCTGAAGACGAGGACGCGCAGCGAGCCCTGCGCGACGCGTTCCGGAGCCCCGCCCGACTGCTCGGGACGTTGCGCGACCGGGTCGTCGAGCCGACGTCGCTCTTCTATTCGCCGGGGACGCTGCTGAAGCAGGAGTTCGACCCGCGGCACCCCGTCGCGTTCGGCATGCCCGAGCGCTGGCCGGTGTTCTTCCGCTTCGACCAGGCCTACCGGCTGACCCCGAGCTTCGACATCCGGGCCGAGACGGTCTCGCGCTATCCCGACGAAGAGGACATGGTGGCGAGCGGCTGGCTGCTCGGGGACGAGTGGCTGCGGAACCGCGCCAACGTCGTGGCGTTCGACGTCGGGACCGGCCAGGTGGTGACGATGGGCAGCCAGATCGCCTTCCGCACCCAGACCCGCGGTACGTTCAAGCTGCTGTTCAACGCCATCTTCCACGGCCCCGCCGAGCCCGTCGGCCCGGCGGCGCTGGCCAGGCTGGATTGACGATTGCCGGTGCAGGCACCCGAGGTGAGCCCGCGGTGCCGTGGCAGGCGCCCCGTACGCCATCCCCCTGAATTCCATGCGGAATTCCTCTGGCTGTTCGGGACCGTGAAGACGCCGCGGCATCCAGGAAGGTCGGTCGGTCCGGGCCTGCGCCGCATCGAAGCGTGCAGTACAAGTCGTGTGGCGGGATGGGGTTCCCGCGGCTTGTCACACGGCAAGACGACGTCGTTCAGCGTCCGGCCCAGAATTCCGAACCTTGGTTCACGAGGCGATCGAAGCGGCTCTCGTTCGTGTCTTCGGACCTGCTCGCGATCCGGGTGTCGGTGAGATTCGCGAAGGAACACCAGACCAACCGCAAGTTCCGCCGGCGGCGATCCGTCGGCCTGGAGGATAGAGAATGCCCGGTTCGATCGCGCTGGAACGCCGCGGCGACGTCGCGCTGCTGCGTCTCGACAACCCCCCCGTCAACGGCCTCAGCTTCGCCATGCGCGCCGCCCTCGGCGAACGGATGGCGGAGGTGCTGGCCGACGACTCCGTCGCCGCCGTCGTCATCTGCGGCGCGGGCCGGATGTTCTGCGGGGGGGCCGACATCCGCGAGTTCAGCGCCCCGCCGCCCCCCGGCGCCGCGCACCTGCCCGCGATCCTCGACGACATCGAGGCGTCGCCGAAGCCGGTGGTCGCGGCCATCCACGGCGTCGCCGCCGGCGGCGGCATGGAGCTGGCCCTGGCGTGCCACGTGCGGCTCGCCGCGCCGGGCACCAGACTCGGGCTGCCGGAGGTGACCCTGGGCATCCTGCCCGGCGCCGGCGGCACCCAGCGCATGCCCCGGCTCGTCGGGGTCGAAGCCGCGCTGGACGTGATCGTGGGCGGCAAGCTCCATCCGGTGGACAAGGCGGTGGCGCTGGGCTTCGCCGACGAGCGCGTCGAGGGCGACCTGGAGGAGACGGCGGTCGCGCGCGCGCGCGAGCTCGCGGCGAGCGGCGAGCCGCTCAGGCGCGCCTCGCAACTGACCGAGCACCTGGAGGCGGCGCGCGGCCGACCGGAGATCTTCGACGAGTTCCGCAAGAAGATGGCGAAGCGCGCGCGCGGCTTCGACGCGCCCTACGCCTGCGTCGACTGCGTGGAGACGGCGCTGACCCTGCCCTACCCCGAGGCGCTGAAGAACGAGCGCACCGTCTTCCAGCGCCTGCGCGCGTCGGACCAGTCCGCGGCGCAGCGCCACGCGTTCTTCGCCGAGCGCGAGGTCGCCAAGATCCCCGACGTGCCGAAGGACACGCCCGCGCGGCCCGTCGCGTCGGCGGCGGTCGTCGGCTGCGGCACGATGGGCGGCGGCATCGCCATGAGCCTCGCCAACGCGGGCCTGCCCGTCACCGTGCTCGAATCGTCGCAGGACGCCCTCGACCGCGGGCTCGCCACCGTCCGCCGGAACTACGCCGCCACCGTGTCGAAGGGCCGGCTGTCGCAGGCGGAGATGGACGCGCGCCTCGCCCGCATCACCCCCACCCTCGACTACGCGGACCTCGGCGCCGCGGACATCGCCATCGAGGCGGTGTTCGAGGAGATGCCCCTCAAGAAGGAGGTCTTCGCCAGGCTCGACCAGGTGTGCAGGCCCGACGCAATCCTCGCCACCAACACCTCGACCCTCGACGTCGACGCCATCGCCGCCGCCACGTCACGGCCCGAACAGGTCGTCGGCACCCACTTCTTCAGCCCCGCCAACGTCATGCGCCTGATGGAGAACGTGCGCGGCGCCCGGACCTCGCCGGAGACCATCGCCACCGTCATGAAGCTGTCGAAGACCCTCGGCAAGATCGGCGTGCTGGTCGGCGTGTGCGACGGCTTCGTCGGCAACCGGATGCTCTACGCCTACCGCCGCCAGGCCGACTTCCTCCTCGAGGAGGGCGCGCTGCCCCCGCAGATCGACCGCGTCGTCCACGACTTCGGCATGCCGATGGGACCGTACCAGATGAACGACCTCACCGGCCTCGACGTGAGCTGGCGCGTCCGCAAGGCGCAGGCGGCGACTCGCCCCGCCCACCTGCGCTACTCGCCCATCGCCGACCGCGTCTGCGAGATGGGGCGCTACGGCCAGAAGACCGGCGCCGGCTGGTACCGCTACGAGCCCGGCAGCCGCGTGCCGATCCCCGACCCCGTCATCGACGAGCTCATCGCCAGCGTCTCGTCCGAGCTCGGCATCGAGCGCCGCGCGGTGTCCGACGACGATATCGTCCCCCGGCTCTTCTACCCCCTCGTCAACGAGGGCGCGAAGATCCTCGACGAGGGCCTCGCCCTGCGCGCCAGCGACATCGACGTCATCTGGATGCACGGCTACGGCTTCCCCCGCTACCGCGGCGGCCCCATGTTCTGGGCCGACCTGGTGGGACTGAGGACCGTCTACGACACCATGAGCCGGCTCCACGACGAGCACGGCGAGTGGCTCGAGCCGGCGCCGCTACTGAAGCGGCTCGCCGAACAGGGCAAGGGCTTCGCCGACTGGGCGAAGTGACGACTCTCGTGTGGGCCGTGCGGGCCCCGGCACGGCACCCGAGCTCCTTCTCAGGTTCCCCCGACGACAAGCCGCCTGCTTGCGTCCCGCGAGGAGCCAGCACGGCCTCAGTCTGCGCGAGGGGTGCCGTCATCCGCAGCACGTCCATCGTTTTCTCGGCGCGAGTCGGGCGGGTAGCCGCACATGTTCAGGCTCCGCGCGTGCGGCTGCGACCTTATGACTGGAGCGCAGGATGAATCTGTACGGAGATAAGACATGATAAGATTTGTCAATCATGGACCGTCTCCAGAACCCGTACCAGCCGGGCGCGGGCACGCGCCCGCCGGCCTTGATCGGCCGCGACGAGTTGATCGACGGGTTCGGCGTGTCCCTGCGACGGACGTTGACCGGCAGGTCCGGCAAGAGCTGCATGCTCGTCGGCCTGCGAGGCGTCGGCAAGACGGTGCTCCTGAACCGATTCGCCGAGATCGCGGAAGCCGAGGGCGTGAAGGTCGGGTTCATCGAGGCGCCCGAGAACGGGGACTTCCGCACGCTGCTGGCGGTTCGGCTGCGGAGGATCCTGCTCGAGTGGAACAGCCGCCTCAGCCGGGCGGTCACCACCGCGCTCGGCGTGCTCAAGTCGTTCACGCTGAAGCTGCCGGGCGGGGCATCAATCGCCGTCGGCGTGGATGCCCTCGCCGGGCGGGCCGATTCGGGGTTGCTGGCGGAGGACCTGACCGATCTCCTCGTTGCGGCCGGCGAGGCCGCCGGCGCCTGCGATTCCGGCCTGATGGTGGCGGTCGACGAGGTCCAGTACCTGTCCGGCGACGAGCTCGCCGCTCTCGTTACGGCCATCCACCGGACGACGCAGCTCGGACTGCCGGTCCTCCTGACCGGCGCCGGACTGCCTCAACTGCCGGCCCTGGTCGGCGCCGCCCGGTCCTACGCCGAGCGGCTCTTCGAGTTCCCTGCCGTGAGCTCGCTGCCGCCGGAGGAAGCCGCCGCCGCCATCGCCATTCCGGCCGGCGAGCTCGGCGTCGAGCTGACCCCTGCCGCGGTGGACCGTGTCGTGACGGAATCCGGCGGCTACCCCTACTTCCTGCAGGAGTGGGGCCATCACGTCTGGAACGCGGCGCCGGCGAACCCGATTACCGACGACGACGTCAACGCGGCCCGATCGAGCGTCATCGATACGCTCGACCGCGACTTCTTCCGCGTCCGGTTCGACCGGTTGACACCCAAGGAGAAGGACTACCTCCGCGCGATGGCGGTTCTCGGGCCCGGCCGCCATCGCTCCGGCGACATCGCGGCCGCGCTCGGGGTCAAGGTCGAATCGGTCGCTCCGCGCCGATCCGGTCTCATCGCCAAGGGCATTATCTACAGCCCGGCGCACGGGGACACCGCGTTCACGGTTCCGCTGTTCGATCAGTTCCTGCTGAGAGCCATGCCGGACCGCTGAGGTCCGCCTGCCGCCGAACCGAGACCCGGCCCGGGTCGCCCGGCGGTGGCCTACCGGTTCAGCACCAAGTCGTCCGGGATGATGCGTTGCCGATCCCGTTCGATGAGCACGACCGACCCCTGATAGCCTTACGCCTTCCCCCGCATCGTTCGCCGCCCGGTCTCCGAGGTCAACACGGCCGACGTGCTGGAGATCCCGCCTTCGTCGTAGCGGCTTCGTGGCAGCCACCCCGATGCGATCACAACGTCACGCCGCCGCCCATGTGCACCGAGTGCGACGCCTCGCCGCCGAATGCCGAGCCGCCCCGCCGCGCCCCCTCGACCCGCACGTCGAAGCACCGGTCCACCGTCCGGCGTCACCGCCGACGCGCCCGGGTGGGCCCATCGCCGCCGACGCCACCCCGCGTACGGCGTTCCCGTGCCCCGGCTGCCGGTCCCGCCATCAGACCCTTGGCCACTGCCGAAGACAGATCCGTGCCGGACAGCGGGCCGTGGCCCGCCCGAGTTGGAGGCAGCCGACGGTCACGAGCCCGACGCGAGTATCGTGCGCTGCCGGCGGCTGAACCGTCGCAGTTGCAGAGAATCGGCCAGCTTGCCACAATAGCGAGATGTCTCCGGGTGAGCCGAAGAGCGTTAGCGGCCACTGTCCGAGTTGCGGCAGCGGATGCAAAGCGTACGTCCGAGGCGAACACGCGGTCCACTCGACCGACCCGGATGACGGAATCTCCGCGAGAGAGGTCGGGATGGTTCTGGAGTGCTGTGGATGCGAGCGGATTTACTTCCGAAAGGACTTCTGGCTCTCCGAATGGGAGGGTGTCGAGACATCGTACTGGCCCGCGCCGGTCCGGCGCCAACGTCCGACCTGGCTCGAGAAGATTGAAGCGTCCGAACGCAATCTCGGCATGCTCTTGGACGAAATGTATACGGCTTTGAACAACGACCTTCGTGTACTCACCGCCATCGCCGCGCGGACCGTCTTGGACCGCGCATCACAACTGCTCGGAGTTGACCCCGCGACTGATTTCAAAGAGAAGCTACGTTGTCTCTGTGCCGACGGCAGAATAGGCTTGGACGAAAAGGAGACTTTGAAGCTTCTTGTGGACGCCGGAAGCGCCGCCGCTCATCGCGGTTGGCGACCGACAGTCGACGAAATCGGCACGATGGTCGGAGTTGTAGAGACCTTCATCCATCGTTCATTCGTCCTACGCGGCGGAATTGAGAAGCTCGGAGCTTCCCTGCCAGCTCGGCCGAAAAGACGGCCAAAAGGAGTAGGCGCATGAGTCACCACGCCTTGGGTGCCGCCGCTGTCGCTGCGGTCCTCAGCCTCCCGGTGCTTGGTCCACCGGTCCAGGCTCAGGACACATGGACAACACAGGAACTTGCCGAGTTGCGGGCCCGAGCGGAGGCGGGCGACGCCAGCGCCCAGTACTACCTCGGGGACAGGTACGACATCGGTTTGGATGTGCCGGAGGACAAAGCTGAAGCCGTCCGGTGGTTCCGGTTGGCCGCCGAACAGGGTTACGCCCGTGCTCAGGTCATGCTCGGATGGATGTACCGCTTCGGCGAGGGCGTGCCACAGAATTACGCGGAAGCCGTCCGGTGGTACCGACTTGCTGCGGAGCAGGGCCATGCCCGTGGCCAGTTCCACCTCGGGCTCATGTACGGCAACGGTCGGGGAGTGCCGGAGGACGACGCTGAAGCCGCCCGGTGGTTCCGCCTGTTCGCCGAGCAGGGCACCGCCGGCGACCAGTTCCTTCTCGGGTCCATGTACGCCGATGGTGAGGTTGTGGCGCAGGATTACGTTGAAGCCGTTCGGTGGTTCCGGTTGGCCGCCGAGCAGGGGTACGCTGACGCCCAGACTGAACCTCGGGCTCATGTACGGCGACGGTGAGGGCGTGCCGGAAGACGACGTGGAGGCCGCCCGGTGGTATCGGCTGGCTGCCGAGCAGGGCAACGCCCGCGCCCAATTCAGCCTCGGGGTTAGGTACGGCAATGGCGAGGGCGTGCCGCAGGATTACTCTGAAGCCGTGCGGTGGTACCGCTTGGCTGCCGAGCAGGGTAGCGCCAGCGCACAGCACAACCTCGGAGTTGCGTACGACGCCGGCGAGGGCGTACCGCAGGATTACTCTGAAGCCGTGCGGTGGTACCGCTTGGCTGCCGAGCAGGGTAGCGCCAGCGCCCATTTCAACCTCGGGCGCCTCTATGCCTACGGTCAAGGCGTGCACCAGGACTATGTCGAAGCCCACATGTGGTTGAACATCGCCGCCGCCCGATTGTCCGGCGGGAATCGCGAGCGGGCAGTAGCTGTGCGCGATCGTGTAGCCGAGCAGATGACGCCAATAGACCTCAGCGAAGCGCAACGTCGCGCGCGGGAGTGGCACGCGGCGCATTTGGAACCCTGACGAAGATGCGTGGTGGTGGCCGAACGCAGGTGCCAGCGGCTCGTGGTGCGCGCCCGGTCGCCGGTAGCGAGGTTTCGACCGAGGCGAGCAGCCCGTAGAGCCGACGCCGCCGGTCCGCCCGCGGTTCGATCGCGACGACGGCCGCGCCCACGACTCCCCGTCCGCGAGGATGCGCGACCGGCCGTAGCGTGCATCGCGTCGTACGGCTCGGCCGAGGTCAGGCGGCCCGCCTCCGCCGTTCGCGCGCCAGATCGTATGCCGCCTGCAGCCGCATCCAGTGGCTCGCGTTGCTCCACCCGATGCGTTCCAGCGCCAGCGCCATCGCCGGCGAAATCCCCGCCTTGCCGTTCAGCAGCCGCGACAGCGCCTGGCGCGTGCAACCCAGGCGCGACGCGGCCTCGGTGACGGTCAGGCCGCTCGCCTGCACGTCGTCGCGCAGCGTCTCCCCAGGATGGCACGGGTTCAGCATCGTCATTGCATCGGCTCCTCGGCAGCTCAGTGATAGTCCACCAAGTCCACGTCCACGACTTCATTGTGCTCGAACCGGAACACGACACGCCAGTTGCCGGAAACGCGGATGCTCCACTGGCCCGCCCGGTCGCCCTGCAGCGGATGCAGCCGGTAGCCGGGCCGCGTGCCGACGTCCTCCGGGCGCTGTGCTCCGTCGAGCACCGTCAGGATGCGGCGCAGCCGGGCGACCAGGACGGTCGGCACCCGCGCTGGCCGATCCTGTTCGGCCAGCGCCCGCAGCCCCTTGTGCCTGATCCGCATCGACCCGTCGTCGCCCGCAACGACCGCGGGCCGGCATGTCCGACCAGCGCCCCTCACCGCCCCGCGGGCTCGACCGACCCGGTCCCGCCCCCACTCAATCCGGCAGGAGCCCGCGCCCCTCCTCGGCGCGGACCCTCGGTCCGGGGTATCGACCCGGATGACGCGTTTGCCGGTCCAGTTCGATGAGCCTGACCGACCCATGATAGCCTGCCGGGGGGGTAGCCGGGAGCCGGCTGGAGCCGGCATGTGCCGGTTTCCGAACCGGGACGGCCTCGGCGGGCGGCGTGGAGCACTGGTCGGCGACCTCGGCCTGAAGCCCGGCGACGATCTGCACGTCGTGGCGGCCATGTCGACCTGCAATGGGGTCGTGATGGAAGGGCGCCGCGGGAAGGCGGTCGCCCGCATGCGAGCCCGCGCGCTGCGGTTTCCGGCGGGCTGTGCCTTCGAGGTTGACGAAGCCGATGCCCGACGATCAGCCGCGCTATTCTGACAACCCTCGGCGGGACCGGAAACTGCGGGTTCCGACGGTCGAGGCGACGCGGAATGCGTGCCGAGCGGAGAGGACAACGTATGCGAATCGCAGCGCAATCGCTGGCACTGGCCGCCGCCGTCGCCACCCACGGGTTGCCGGCCCACGCGCAGGAGCCGTCGTTCACCCCGGTCACCGAGGCGATGCTGCTCGACCCGGACCCCGCCGACTGGATCAACTGGCGGCGCACCCTCGACGGGTGGGGCTACAGCCCCCTCGACCAGATCGACACCGGTAACGCGCACCGGCTGCGCCTCGCGTGGTCGTGGGCGCTGTCGTCCGAGGGGCGGCCCGAGCCGAACCCGCTGGTCTACGACGGCGTGCTCTACGTCGCCAGTCCCCCCGGCATCGTCGAGGCCCTCGACGCCGCCACCGGCGAGCTGCGCTGGCGCTACCGGCACGAGCACGAGACCGACCTCACCGGCATCGTCACCACCCGGAACCTCGCCATCTACGACGACAAGGTCTACCTGACGACCGTCGACGCGCACATCGTCGCCCTCGACGCGCGGACCGGCGACGTGGTGTGGAACGTCGCCGGCGCCGACCACCGGCTCGGGTTCCGCTACACGGCGGGGCCCATCGTCGTCCGGGGCAACGTGGTCGCGAGCACCAACGGCTGCGAGTGGTACCACGAGGCCAAGGAGATGCCGTGCTTCATCTCCGCCCGCGACGCGCAGACCGGCGACGAGGTGTGGCGCACGTCGACGGTGGCGCGCCCCGGCGAGCCCGGCGGGGACACCTGGGGCGACACGCCGCTGATGTTCCGCACCGGCGGCGACAGTTGGACGGCGGGCAGCTTCGACCCGAACACGAACCTCATCTACTGGGCGACGGCCCAGGCGAAGCCGTGGGCCCGGTTCCAGCGGGGGCACTCGGGGGACGCGCTCTACACGAACAGCGTGCTCGCCCTCGACCCGGCGAGCGGGAACATCGTCTGGTACAACCAGCTCCTGCCCGGCGAGACCCACGACATGGACGAGACGTTCGAGAACCTCCTCGTCGACCACGACGGGGGGCGCTCGCTCTTCAAGATGGGCAAGCTCGCCATTCTCTGGGAGCTCGACCGCACGACGGGCCGCTTCCTCGCCGCCCACGATCTCGGCTACCAGACCATCCTCGACGTCCATCCCGAGACCGGCGCCGTCACCTACCGCCCCGGCATGATCCCCGAGGAGGGGGTGGAGCTCGAGTTCTGCCCGAGCATCGCCGGCTTCAAGAGCTGGCGGTCGATGGCCTACCACCCCGACACGCAGGCCTTCTACGTGCCCCTGCTCGTGAGCTGCGAGCGCACCACCTTCGGCCCGGGGCCGGAGCTCGTCGAGGGCGGGGGCGGCGTGGGCCTGTCGCGCCGCGTCCACCTGATGCACCCGGACCGGCCCGACGGGGTCGGCGAGCTCGTGGCGATCGACGTGGACGGCGACATCCTGTGGCGCCACCGCACCCGCACCGCCATCGACAGCGCGGTGCTGACGACGGGGGGCGGCCTGGTGGTGGCGGGCGACTGGGACCGGAACCTCTACGTGCACGACGCGCGGTCGGGCGACATCCTCTTCCAGACGCGGATGCCGAGCTCGGTGTCGGGGTTCCCCGTCAGCTACGCCGTCGACGGGCGCCAGTACCTGGCGGTCCCGGTCGGGACGGACCCCTCGCTCTGGAGCGGCATCTCCGGGCAGCTCACGCCCGACAGGCAGCGCCCCGACGCGGGGGGCCACGGGCTCTTCGTGTTCACGCTGGCCGATGAGGAGCCGTAGTCGGGCACCCGACCGAAGATGCGGTATGATCTGATGTCACCGTAATACGTACTTGCCGATGCGCATTTCCGAACGCGGGCAGATCACCATCCCGAAGCCGCTCCGGGAACGCTTCGGCATGCATCACCACGTCGAGATCGAGATCACACCGACGAAGCAGGGTCTCCTCATTCAGAAGCGGACCGCGACGGCGCATCCGGTGGACCGCGTCTACGCCATTCTCGATCGAGGCGGGAAAACGGACGACTACATCGAGGCAATTCGCGGACGATGATCACCGCCGTCGACACCAACGTCCTGCTGGACGTGTTCCTGCCCGATGGACGTCATGGCCCGCGGTCCGCGCAGTGGCTTCGCACCGCCTACGACAGCGGAGCGATCCTGGTCTGCGATGTGGTCTACGCCGAGCTGGTGCCGGCGTTCGTGGATCGGACCGCGCTCGACGAAGTGCTGCGGACCATTGGCGGAGAACCTTCGCCCATCGACAACGCCATCGCTTTCGAAGCGGGGGTCCGGTGGCGTCGATACCGCCAGGCGGGTGGTACGCGGAAACGGATCCTCACCGACTTTCTGATTGGAGCGCATGCCGTCGCGAAGGCGGATGCGTTCCTGAGCCGGGACCGGGGCTTCTACGCAACCTACTTCCCGGAGCTGGACAGGGAAGGAGAGAATCCATGAGACGACTGATCGAGGCCGCCGTCCTCGCGATGGTCCTGGCCGGCGGGCTCGCCGGCGCCGAGGAGCGGGTGGAGCGCAACGTGGTCTTCGGCATGTACTCCGGGCTCGCGCTGCTGATGGACGTCTACCACCCGGAGCAGCCGAACGGGTACGGCATCGTGTTCATCTCCGGCAGCGGGTGGACCCGCGAGCTCGGCCTCGACGCGACGCCGCTGAAGGAGACGGGGCAGGAGGACATCTACGCCGTCCCCCTCGCCGCGGCGGGCTACACGGTGTTCGCCATCAACCACCGCGCGTCGCCGCGGTTCCGGCATCCCGCCCATCTCGAGGACGCGCAGCGCGCGGCCCGCTTCGTCCGTCACCATGCAGACGAGTACGGCATCGACGCGGAGCGCATCGGGGCCATGGGCGGCTCGTCCGGCGGCCATCTCGTGAGCCTGCTCGGGGTGCTCGACGGGCACGGCGACGGTGACGACGCGAGCCCCGTGAACCGGGAGAGCGCGAAGGTGCAGGCGGTGGTGGCGCGGGCCGCGCCGACCGACCTGACCCTCGCGGCGGCGGGGAGCAACCACCCGCTGTTCGGGTTCCGCCGCTCCGACCGCACCGACTCGGTCGAGTACCGGCGCTTCGTCGCGGCGTCGCCGGTGACCCACGTCACCGCCGACGACCCACCGACGCTGCTCATCCACGGCTACGCCGACGCGGTCGTGCCCTACCGCAACGCCGAGGTCATGAAGACGGCGCTCGAGAAGGCCGGCGTTCCCGTGGACCTGCTGCGCATTCCCGGCGGCCGCCACGGCCCGACGTTCCCCGGCGCGGAGAATCCGCCCGACTACATCGGTGCTACGATCGAGTGGTTCGACCGCCATCTGCCGCACCGTTGATGCCCGTAGTCGCGCCAGGCCGCGGGGGCGGCTTCCCGCTCGCCGACAACCTCCGCGGCCCCGGCGCGACGCGGTGTCTCACCACGGATCCTGGAGCTGCCCTCGAACGAGCTCGCCCGGCCGGCCGACGACACGCCCCGGCAATCGCGGCAACAACGGGGCAGCGGCATGGGCAGCCCTTATGCAGGACAGTCACCTGGTGACGTATCGGCGCCTGCTCGCCGAGCGCCGGCGCGCCGGCGCCGCGTGGCGGCGGCAGGCCGACCGCCTGAGCCACGCGCGCTTGCTCACCTTCGCGTCGGGCGCCCTGGTCGCCGGGGGCGCGGCGTTCGGCGGCTGGCTGTCCGCGTGGTGGCTCACCGCGCCGGTCGGCGCCTTCGCCGCCCTCGTCGTCTGGCACGACCGGGTACTTCTCGCCGAAGCGCGCGCGTCGCGCGCCGTCGCCTGGTACGAGCACGGCATCGCGCGGATCGAGGATCGGTGGCCCGGGCGGGGACCCGCCGGCGACCGCTTCGCCGATGCCGAGCACCTCTACGCCCAGGACCTCGACCTGTTCGGCGGCGGCTCGCTCTTCCAGCTCCTGTGCACCGCGCGGACGCAGGCCGGGGAAGAGACGCTGGCCTCCTGGCTCAAGACGCCGGCCGGCCCCGACGAGATCGCCGAACGGCAGGCGGCCGTCCGCGAGCTGCGGCCGCGCATCGCCCTGCGCGAGGAGATCAACGTCGCCGCCGAGGAAATGCGGACCGCCGTGCGGCCGGCGCATCTCTCCGCGTGGGCCACCCGCGAAGACCAGCTCCAGGCGGTCTGGCCCCGATTGGCGGCGATCGGAGTCACCGCGTTGATCGGGGCCGCACTGGCCGCCTGGCTCCAGGGCGGGATCGCCCTCGGGCCGCTGATCGCGGCGCTGGTCGCCGCCGCCGTTTTCCGGTATCGCTTTCACGCCCGCACGACGCGCGTCATGCACGGCGCGGACGAACCCTCCCGCGAGTTGATCGTCCTCGGGCAGGTGTGTAGCGTGCTCCGGGGCGAGTCGTACGGGGCGGCCCGGCTGCAGGCGCTCCACGCGTCCCTTGCGGCGCCCGACGGCGAGGTCCACGACGCCGCCCGACGGCTTCGTCGCGTCGTCGAATGGCACGACTGGCAGCACAACATCATGTTCCTGCCCCTCGCCGCGCTACTGTTCTGGGACCTGCACTGCGCCTTCGCGGTCGAGGCGTGGCGGCGGCGCCACGGTCCGCGCGTGGCGGGCTGGCTGCGCGACACCGGCGAGTTCGAGGCGCTCGCGGCACTCGCCACCTACGCCTGGGAGCACCCCGCCGATCCGTTTCCCGAGATCGCCGACGCCGACGATCGGCCGGTGTACGAGGCCGAGCGCCTGTCGCATCCTCTGCTCCCGGCCGCCGCCGCGGTCCCGAACGATGTCGTCCTCGGCAGGGCCCCCCGGGTCCTGATCGTGAGCGGCTCCAACATGTCCGGCAAGACGACGCTGCTGCGGTCGGTCGGCGTCAACACGGTCCTCGCGCTGATGGGCGCGCCGGTGCGCGCCGCCCGCCTGCGCCTGTCGCCCCTGACCCCGGGGGCGACGCTCCGCATCGAGGACTCCCTGCAGGCGGGCCGGTCCCGGTTCTACGCCGAGGTGCTCCGCCTGGGGCAGATCGTCGCCGCGGCGCGTACCCGCCCCACGCTCTTCCTGCTCGACGAGCTCTTCCACGGCACGAACTCCCACGACCGCCGCGACGGCGCGCACGGCCTGCTCGGCTCGCTGCTCGAGCTGCCCACCCTCGGCCTGGTGACCACCCACGACCTCGCCCTGGCCGAGATCGCCGACGGGCTCGCCCCCGCCGCCCGCAACGCGCACTTCGACGACCATCTGGTCGACGGCGAGATGCACTTCGACTACCGCCTCAGGCCGGGACCGGTCACGCGCAGCAACGCCCTCGCGATCATGCGCGCCGTCGGCCTCGACGTCCCCGGCGCCGATACCGCCCTCGAACGCCCCGGTGCATGGCCGACGCAACCGGTCTCCGCGAAGAGGCGGCAGGCGTCTGGGCCGTAGAACGGCGCCGCCTCCGGAGGAGGTGCAGACTCCTGACGGGTTGGTTGGGCGCCCGGCGGAACCGCGGGCGACGACGGGCGGGCGAGGAGTCGCCGTAGCACGGCGCGCACCCCCGGAGCTTGGTTGGGCGCTCAGCGGAGCCGCAGGCGACGATGGGGCGGGGCCAGGAACGACGCCGAATCGACTATCGTTGGAGAATCCGTTTCCGCGCAGCGGCAGGATCGGAGAGGAGCGACCGGAGACCATGGGGCTGTTCAGGGTGGCGTGCCAGCTCGAGAACTACCGGGATCGGACCAGGTCGGTACTCGTGTCCGACGTCATCGTCGATACCGGCAGCGAAATGACCTGGATCGATCGGGAGCACCTCGATCGCATCGGCATCGAAGCCGAGAAGAAGGACATGCGCTTCGTCATGGCCAATGGACAGGAGGTCGTGCGCTCGATCGGATTCGCGGTGGTCCGCGCCGGCGGGACGTTGACGATAGACGAGGTCGTGTTCGGGCAGCCGGGCGACCTGCAGTTGCTCGGCGCCCGGACGCTGGAGGGCCTGAACCTGAGAGTGGACGCCCGCGGCAAGAAGCTGGTGGCGGCCGGCCCCATCATCGTTGCCGGCAACGCGCCCGCGAGCCGCAACCAACGATGCAGCGACGCCGCGCACCAGCCGTTCCGCAGGCGCACCTCAGAAGCTGTACCCGTCCGGCGAGTAGGCGACGGCGCCCGGGAAGCGGACGTTCTCGATGATGGAGCGCCCCATGTAGACGGGTGAGGTCGCGGTCCGGTTCCGGGCGAGGGCCCGCATGAACGCGTTCTCTTCCTCGGGGGCGGGGATGCCCACCTCCAGGCACGCGCGGACGATCCCCGCCATCTCCTCCGGCTCGTCCCGTTGCGGGTAGTGGCCGGCCGTCGGCAGCAGCCAGTAGCTGCTCTCCACCGCCCTCTTGTCGAGGTACTCGTACCAGATGTGGTTGCCGATGCGGGGCGGGTTCACGGTGTCGAGAAGCCCCCAGATGAGCGCCGTCGGTATCGGGCTCGCCCGCAGGTTGTCGAGCCAGCGGTACTCGTTCGCGGTCCTCTCCAGCAGGTACTTGCCCACGTAGAGCCGCGCGCCGATCCCGTCGTTGAACGCCTGGATGTCGGCGTTGGCGACCTGTTGAGGCGTGCCCTCCGTCACCCGGGGCCGGGCCTGCTGCTCCCGGATCAGCTCGGGGCCGCGCACCGCGTGCTGGATGTCGTACTGGCCCTGGAAGAGGTTGGCGAGGGGAAGGAAGAGCCCGCCGTTGGAAATGAAGTGGTAGGTGATCTCGTAGGGCTTCTCGTCGAGGGCCAGGTAGTTGCCCAGAAAGGCGAAGCCGACGCTGCCGCCGCGGTCGTGGGTCAGGAGATTGAACCGCGTCAGTCCCACGATCTCCCGGACGAAGTGGTCGACGAGCTTCGCGTCGTCCTCCAGCATGTACGAGTAGCCGTCCTGGGGCTTGTCCGAGAAGCCGAAGCCGGGGAAGTCGAGGATGGCGACGAAGTAGTCGTCCTCCAGGAACGGAATCATCTCCCGGAAGTCGAAGCTCGACGTGGGGTATCCGTGGAGCAGCACCAGGGCCGGATTGGCGCGGTCCCCGAAGGTCCGATGGAAGACCCTCACCCGGCGTCCCTCGTTGTTGGGGGTCGTCGAGGTCCATTCGAAGTACTCGCCGGCGCGATACCACGCCTCGGCGAGAGGAGAGTGGAAGTTGAAGTCGGGCGCCTGCGAGCCTCCGGCGGCGGCACCGCTCGCGTAGCCGGAACTCGCCAGCGCCGGGCTCGCGGCCGCGAGCTTCAGGAATGATCGTCTGTCCATGGTGTGGGCCTCCTGGTAGTTCAGTTGGTGGTATCGGGCCCCGACCGTGCGGCGTCCGCGGGCAGCTCCGCCAGGTCCACGAGCTCGACCCCGTCGAACCGCCTGAAGTCGCTCACGTCGGCCGTCACCAGGCGGGTCAGTCCGTGCTCCCGCATCGTCGCCACGACGTTGGCGTCGTGAAGCCGCTTGCCCGTGCACGCCGTCTTCCGGACGATCTGGAGCAGGCGAGCCGCCACCCCTCGGTTCTCTTCGAGGACCGTGCTGCGGCCCACGATCGCCTCGGCGTTGCGCACCGCGGCCGGCCGCGACAACCCGAGCCCGTTGGCGTCGACCGACCGCGTGCAGACGACGAGAAACTCGCGCACGATCTGACCGCTGACGCACAGGGCGACGCCCCGGTCGGGCAGCACGTTCAGCACGTGGAGCGCCTGCGCATGCAGCTCGCGCCGCCGGTCGACGGCGCTCAGCAGCACGTTGGTGTCGCAGAACAGCCGTTCACCGGCCGTCGTCACCGTAGATGTCCTCACGCTTCCAGGGCCGGTCGCCTCCGATGTCCACGTGGTGGAGTCGAATGGGGCCGTAACCTCCCTCCGGGGGCGCTGCCCGCGCCGCCTCGACGAGAATCTCCCGCACTTCGCCCTGAACGGATCGATGATGCGCCCGAGCCCTGCGCTTCAGCGCCCGCATCGTCTGCTCGGTCAGATCCCGCACGTGAATGCCAGGCATGTGGTGTCATTATGACACCTGTCCGCCCGGGAGGTTCAAGGCTCCGACGGTGGGTCTGGAATGGACGGCGTGCGGGCTCCCGGGTTCCAGACCCGGCACTATAATCCCACTGGTGAGCTTGAACGCCGGCACCGACGGCACATCGCATCCGCGGAAGGGGCGCGGCGGGAGCACGGGTCGCCGGCCGGCGTTCCGGATCGGTCTGCTGGCCGCGGCCCTGGGAGCAGGCCTGCCCGCGGCGCAAGACGGCGCGGGGCTCGACGAGGTCATCGGCCGGGCCGCGGCCTACGTGGCCGAGTACGTGGACGAGCTCTCGAACGTGGTGATGGAGGAGGACTACCGGCAGACCCACTACCGGGACAGCAGCGCCAACCCGTCCCACTCGCAGCTCGTGTCCGAGTTCCTGCTCATGCGGGTGGACGAGGAGGGCCAGTGGGTCGGCTTCCGCGACGCCGTCGAGCTCAACGGCCGGGAGCTCGAGAACCGGGGGAACCGCCTGGTGTCGCTGCTCGCCGACGGCCGGGCGAGCGCCATCGCCCAGGCCCGCCGCATCAGCGAGGAGAGCGCCCGTTACAACCTGGGCGAGACCGGGCGCACGTTCAACGTGCCCACCTACTCGCTGTTCTTCCTCCACCCCGCCAACGTCGACCGGTTCGACTTCGAGCGGATGCGCACGGGACGCGCGGGCTGCGCCGGCGTGGAGACGGCCTGGGACGTGAGCTTCCAGGAGATTGAGTACCCGACCCTGGCGCGCGGCTTCCAGGGCATCAGCCTGCCGGCCCGCGGGCGTTTCTGCCTCGACCCCGAATCGGGCCGGGTGATCGAGACCGAGTTCGAGCTGCGCCACCCCGAGGTCCGCGGCGAGCGGCCGGCGACCGAGGCATCCGCCCGGGTGACGTTCGGACTCGAGCCGCGGCTGAACCTCTGGGTCCCGGTGGAGATGCGCGACACCGTCGCGGAGGACGACGGCCGGCGCACGGTCGGCACCGCGCGGTACCGCAACTACCGGCAGTTCGACGTCACGGTGTCGGAGAACACCGACCCGCCGCCCGACGGGAACGGCAACCCGCGGTGACCACGCCGGCGGATTCGGCGGCAACCCCATGACCAACGACGAAAACGGCTTCATCGATCTCAGCCAGCGCATGTCGCGGCTGCCTCCCTACATGTTCGGCAGCATCAACGCGCTGCTCGCGAGCAAGCGCCGCGCCGGCATCGACGTCATCGACATGGCGATGGGCAATCCCACCGACGCCACCCCGCAGCCCATCGTCGACAAGCTCTGCGAGGTGGTCAACGACTCGCGGAACCACCGCTACTCGGCCGCGGCGGGACTCTACAACCTGCGCCGCGAGGTGGCGAAGTACTACGACAAGCACTGGGGGGTCCGCCTCGACCCGGAGAAGGAGGTCATCGCCACCATCGGCTCGAAGGAGGGCTTCAGCCACCTCTGCCTCGCCCTCCTCGGGCCCGGCGACACCGCGCTGGTGCCCGCCCCGTCGTTCCCCATCCACGCCTACGCGGTGGTCCTCGCGGGCGGGAGTTACCTCGGGGTGCCGGTCGCCGACGACGAGGTCTTCCTGAAACGGGTCAGCGAGATATCGAGCCAGCTCTCGCCCGGGCCCAAGGTCCTCTTCCTCAACTATCCGCACAACCCCACCGCGCACTGCGTGGCGCCGGAGTTCTTCAAGGAAGTGGTGGCCATCGCGCGCCGGCACGCGCTCATCGTCGTGCACGACTTCGCCTACGGGCAGGTCTGCTTCGACGACTACCGGGCCCCGAGCTTCCTCGCCACCCCCGGCGCGATGGAGATCGGGGTCGAGTTCACCTCCATGTCGAAGACGTTCAACATGGCGGGATGGCGCATCGGCTACTGCGCCGGCAACCCGACGATCATCGGGGCGCTGGGCCAGATCAAGGGCTACTACGACTACGGCATCTTCCAGGCCATCCAGATCGCCTCCATCATCGCGCTGCGCGAGTGCGACCGGTTCGCCGACGAGCAGGCCGCCAAGTACCAGGAGCGGCGCGACACCCTGGTGGACGGGCTGCGGCGCATCGGCTGGGCCGACCTCGACGCCCCGCGCGCCGGCATGTTCGTGTGGGCGCCCCTGCCCGAGCGCTTCCGGGCCATGGGCTCGATGGAGTTCGCGCGCCGCCTGATGGACGACGCCGAGGTCGCGGTGTCGCCGGGGCGCGGCTTCGGCCCCGAGGGAGAGGGCCACGTGCGGCTCGCCCTCATCGAGAACCGCCAGCGCCTGCAGCAGGCGGTGCGGAACATGAGGCGCGCGTTCCAGAAGTGGTCGGAATCACCGTCACCGGAGCCGGTGGCGGAGACCCGCGCGGGCTGATGCCGCGGCGCGAAGCAGCACTGGACCGGCCGCGACCAGGACCGTCAGCGCGAGGATGGCGGCGGACACCGGCCGGGTCAGGAACACCGTCGGGTCGCCCACCGAGATCGCCATCGCCCGCCTGAACTCCTGCTCGAGCAGCGGCCCCAGCACCACCGCGAGCACGATGGGGGCAAGGGGGACGGCGTGCCGGCGCAGGGCGACGGCCATGACCCCCAGCCCGTAGGCGACGGCGACGTCGAAGAGGTTGTTGTTCAGGGTGTAGACCCCGAGGGTCGAGAACGCCAGCACCGCCGCAAAGAGCAGCGGCCGGGGCACCCGCAGCAGGCGCACCCACAACCCGATCAGGGGCAGGTTCAGGACCAGCAGCAGCGCGTTCGAGACGTAGAGGCTGGCGATGAGCCCCCACACGAGGGTGGAGTCCTGCGTGAAGAGCAGCGGCCCCGGCTGCAGCCCGTAGAGCTGGAACGCCGCGAGCATCACCGCGGTGGTGCCCGACCCCGGCACCCCGAGGGCCAGCAACGGCACCAGGCTTCCCCCGGCGCTCGCGTTGTTCGCCGCCTCGGGCCCCGCGACCCCCTCGATGGCGCCGCGACCGAAGCGGTCGGGACGCCGCGCGGCCCGGCGCTCGGCCGCGTACGACAGGAAGCTCGCCACGGTGGCCCCGGCCCCGGGGAGGACGCCGGTGAAGAACCCGATGAGGGTGCCGCGCGTCCAGGCCGGCCACGACCGCCGCCACTCGTCGCGCGTCATCCGCACCGGCCCCGCCACCGCCGCCCGCGCCTCGCCCGCGGCCCGCCGCGACGCCGCGTACCAGAACACCTCGCCGACCGCGAAGAGCCCCACCGTCACCACCACCACGTTCATCCCCCCCAGCAGCCCCGCCACCCCGAAGGTGAAGCGCGGCTGCCCCGTCTGGCCGTCGATGCCGACGGTCCCGAGGGCCAGCCCGAGGCAGATGGCGAACGCCCCCTTGGCGCGGGAGCCGCCGGACAGCCCGCCGAGGGCGGTGAGGGCGAAGAGCATCAGCGCGCAGTACTCGGCGGGACCGAACCCCAGCGCGACCTCGACCAGCGCCGGGGCCACGAGCATCAGCATCGCGGTGGCGAACGTGCCGGCGACGAACGAGCCGACGGCGGCGGTGGCCAGCGCCGCGCCCGCCCGCCCCTGCCGGGTCATCTCGAACCCGTCGAGGGCGGTCATCACGCTCGACGCCTCGCCCGGCATCCGCACCAGGATCGACGTCGTCGAGCCGCCGTACATCGCGCCGTAGTAGATGCCCCCGAACAGGATGAACGCGCCGACCGGCGGGAGGCCGAACGTCAGCGGCAGCAGCATCGAGATGGTGAGGGCGGGGCCGAGGCCGGGCAGGACCCCGATGGCGGTGCCGAGGGTGACGCCGACGAGCCCCAGCAGCAGGTTCGCGGGCGCGAGGGCGGCGCCGAAGCCGACCGCGAGCTGATCGAGGAGGAGCACCGGGCCGTCGACCTCAGCCGAAGGGCCCCGCGGGCAGGCGGATGCCGAGCAGCAGCCGGAATCCCAGGTACGCCGCGCCGGCGATCACGACGCCGGCCGCGAGGTCGCGGCGCCAGGCGCGGCTGCCGAGGGCGCGCGACTCGGCGACGATGAAGGCGGTAGTGGCAAGAGGGTAGCCGAGCGGCCCGAGGCACGCCAGGTAGGCGAGAAAAACGAGGGCGCTGATCGCCGCCGCCCGCCAGTCGATCGCCGCCGGGTCGGCCGGAGATCCGGGGCGGCACGCGATCCAGACGGCGCTGGCGGCCAGGCCGGCGCCGATCGCGAGCGGGAACGTGCGCGGCCCCACGAGGTCGTAGCCTCCGGCCGGCGCCGAGATGGACAGGCCGGCCGCGAGATAGCCGCCGCTCGCGGCGAGGGCCGCCGCCGCGAAGACCCGGTCCGAGGTCATCGGCGGCACCGCCGGCTACCCCGCCGACCCCGCGAGGCCGATCGAGCGCAGGATCTCGTCGGCGGCGGCGGTCTCCTCCTCGAGGAAGCGCTCGAAGTCGGCGCCCGCGAGGAAGCTGTCCTCCCAGTCGTTCCGGCGCAGGATGTCCCGCCAGGCGTCCGACGCCCGCATCCGCGCCAGCGCCTCGATGAGCCACGCGCGGCTCTCGTCGTCGATGCCGGGCGGGGCGAGGACGCCCCGCCAGTTGGCGATCACCACGTCGAGCCCGCTCTCGCGGATGGTCGGGACGTCGCTCCCCGGGATGCGCTCCGCCGACGACACCGCGAGCACGCGCAGGCGGCCGCCCTCGGCGTGGGCCTTCCACTCGCCGAAGCCGGAGATGCCCGCGGTGACGTGCCCCCCCATCACCGCCACCGCCGCCTCCCCCCCGCCCGAGTGGGCCACGTAGTTCACGCGGGTGGGATCGACCCCGCCGGCGAGGGCGAGGAGGCCGGCGAGCATGTGGTCGATGCCCCCGGCCGACCCCCCGGCCCAGCTCACCCGCTCGGGCTCGGCCCGGAAGTCCTCCAGGAGGTCGGCGAGGGTCTGGTGGGGCGAGCCGGCGGGCACCGCGACCACCTCGTACTCGTCGAGGAGCCGCGCCAGCGGCACGGCGTCGTCGATCGAGACGGGCGAGCGGTTGGTGCGGATGGACCCCAGCATGACCTGCCCGAACACCATCACCGTGTGCGGATCGCCGCGCTGGCGGGTGACGAGGTCGGCGAGCCCGATGGTGCCGCCGGCCCCGCCGCGGTTGACCACCTCGACCGGCACCCCGAGGATTCCCGACTCGGTCCACACCTGCTGGATCTGCCGAGCGGTCTGGTCCCAGCCGCCGCCGGGGTTGGCGGGGGCGAGCAGGGTGAGCGGCCCCCGCGGAAAGCCGGCCGACGTCGGCGCCAGCGCGCCCGCCGGTCGCTCAGGGACCGCTCCGCCGGCGCAGGCGGCGAGCATCGCCGCGACGCAGAGGCCGGGCAGCCGTCCCGGCAGGGCCCGGCTTCGTTCTCGCGCTGTCGCAGAACGCCGTGGCACGAGCGCACTGTATCAGGAAACGCCGGGGGTCAGGGTGGACGAAACGCCCGCTTCGCACGAAACGTCTATGGTGAACGGAACACGGCTGCGTACATTCATTCGTCTCGAAGGGAGATCCGTCATGAAACGACTCGTGCTGCTCGTCCTCGGCGTCGCCGCCGTCGCCACCGGCGCCCAGGCGCAATCGAACGCCGACCTCATCGAAGGCGCCCTCGCCGCCGCCCCGGTCCGGGCCCGCGACGCCGCCGCCGTCATCCAGTGGAACGCCGACTTCACCTGGGAGACGCTCAAGGAGGGCACGAACCGGCTCGTCTGCTACCACCGGTCCGACGAGGCCCGGCGGCAGCCCTTCGCGGTGCAGTGCACGAGCGTGGGCAACCTCGAGCGCGTCGCCCAGAGCCGGCAGTTCCGGGCCGAGGCGGGGCAGGACGCGGCGGCCGAGCGAGCCCTGGTGGACGCGGCCGAGGCCGACGGCACCCGCGTGGCGCCCGAGTTCGGCTCGGTGTTCATCTCGATGAACGGCCCCGACCAGGCCAGCGCCCGCACCCACACCACCATCGCGGTACCCGGCGCCACCCCCGACTCGCTCGGCCTGCCGGACAACCCCGGCCAGGGCGGCGCCTGGCTCATGGCCGTCGGCACCACCACCGCCCACATCATGATCCCGGGGCACTAGGCCCGGCGCCTTCACCGACCCGCCAGCCCTGCGGCAGTGACTCTGTCGTGGGGCTGGCGGCAAGCTGGGGAGTCCATCCAGACCGGCCGCCGGTCCGTTACGTGAACCCCGCCGTCAGCCGCGGACCTCGTCCTTCTCGATGCGGCCGTCGACGAGGCGGACGAGGCGGCGTGCGCGCGCCATCACCCGCGGGTCGTGGGTCGAGAACAGGAAGGTGACCTGCTGCTCGCGGTTCAGGGTCTCCATCATCTCGAGGAGCGCGTCGGCGGTGGCCGAGTCGACGTTGGCGGTCGGCTCGTCGGCCAGGACCACGGCCGGCCCCGCCGCGATCGCCCGCGCGATGGCCACCCGCTGCTGCTGCCCGCCCGAGAGCTCGGACGGGCGCCGGTCCTCCATCCCTTCGAGCCCCACCCGGGCGAGCAGCTCCATGACCCGCGGCCGGCGCTCGGCCTCGGCCACCCCCTGCACCGCCATCACGATCTCCGCGTTCTCGTAGGCGCTGAGGATCGGCAGCAGGTTGTAGGCCTGGAACACGAAGCCGATGCGATCGCGGCGCAGGCGGCTCAGCTCCTGGCGCGACAGGGTCCCGAGGTCCGCGCCCTCCAGGCGGACGGTCCCCGACGTCGGCGTGTCCAGCGCGCCGATCAGGTTGAGCGCGGTCGTCTTGCCCGATCCGGAGGGGCCGCTGATAGCGGTGAACTCGCCGCTCCCCACCGCCATGGTCAGCCCGCGCAACGCCTCCACCCGCTGATCGCCCTGGTGGTAGACCTTGGTGACCTCCTCCAGCTCCACGACCGGATCGGCACCGTTGTCGTTGCTCATCGACGATCACCTCTCGGGCTCGCAGCCAGACCTGCCGGCTTCGGGTCCGGCCCCATCGGAACCGGGCGCCTCGGCAGCCCACCGGCGCCCTCGGCGACTTCGGTGCACCACGGCTTCGCCACGGGATCCGCGGCCCGTGCATCGTCGCCGGCTCCGATTGCCCGAACCAGCCCTGGAAATTCGCTCGGTGTCCGCGGCACAAGACTTCTAGACCACCCGAATCGTCTCCACCGGGTCGGCGTGCCCCGCCTTCCAGGCCGGATAGACCCCCGACAGCATGATCGCGGCCAGGGCCGAGACGCCGATGAGGACCACGCTCTCGCCGTAGATGCCGATCTGCATGGTGGTCGACATGCCGACGCCGGCGACCTCCATCTGCTCGGCCGGGATCAGGCCCGACACGTCGATGCCGGTCGAGGCGAGATAGAGGTACGGCCCGATGGTGACGAGGGCGGCGCCGGCGAGACCGACGACGGCGAGCCACGCGCTCTCGAGCATCACGAGCCGGAAGAGCTGCGACGGGCTGAACCCGACGGCGAGCATGATGCCGAACTCGCGCAGCCGCTCCATCACGCTGACGAAGAGGGTGTTGAAGATGCCGGCGGCCACGAGCACCGCGAGCAGCAGCATCATGACCTTGGCGCCGCCGACCTTCATGGCGATGAACACCGCCAGGTCCGGCTGCAGCTCGTGCCAGGGCAGGACCGCGACGCCGGCCGGGGCCCCGGCCGCGAGGTCCGCCACCACGCGGTCGGTGACGCGCTGATCGTCGACGAACGCGGCGACCTGGATGGCCTCGTCGGGCCCGAAGCCGATGGTCTCGCGCAGGGTGCCGATGGGCAGCAGGCAGATGCTCCCGTCGACGCTCGGGGAGCCGGTGCGGATGATGCCGCTGACCCGGGCGAGGTCGCTCACGATCTCGCCCTCCCTGTCGGTCAGGGTGTAGACGACCCTCGACCCCAGCTCGACGTCGAGGTTCGAGGCGAGCCGCTCGCCGAGGATGATGCCGCGGTCGTCCGACGAGGCGAAGAACTCGCCCTCGACCACCGCCTCGAGGAGCGACAGCGTCTCCTCGTCCTCGTCCTCTGGGGAGACGGCGATGAAGCCGGCGCCGACGTTGTCGCGCGCCGTCGACAGCATGTTGAACCCGGTGATGCGCTCCACGACCCGGATGACCCGGGGGTTGCCCTCGGCCAGGCGCGTCAGCTCGCCGGTCCCCTCGACGGGACGCGACAGGGTGGGGCTGTCCAGGTACTCCGGGTGCTGGTAGGTCACGTGACCGGCGCCGAGCCGGGCCGCGAGCCGGATCATGTCCTCCCAGTTCCGGTCCTGCATCGCCATCATCAGGACGGCGAGGAAGACGCCGAAGACGATGGCCGAGAGGGTGATGACCGTGCGGCGGCGGTTCCGCCACAGGTTGCGCCACGCCATCCTCGCGAGACTGCCGCCCTTCATCGTCCACCTCTCTTCCCTGCTTCCGGGCCTGCCATTCTCCGGCGAGCCGGCGTCGGCACGCGCCGTCCGACCATCGGCCAAGCCGGCGAAACCCCGCCCCACGGGAGCCGCAGGCGAAGCGCCCCGCCGCGGTCCGGCCGGTGGCGCGCTCCGCCTGGCCGCGGAGCCGACTCGGGCCGCTCGTTCGTCGCCCCCCGTCCGGGCCCCCTGACGAATCCTCGGCTCGCCGACTCCTCGCCGAACCGCGCACGAGACGAGGTCCCACCGCGCGCCGTGGTCGCCGACGGCGCATCGCCTCCGCCGGGGCCGGCCGCCGCCACGGGTCGTGACTCACTGATGCCGCATCGCCTCCACCGGGCTGATCCGGGCCGCCTTCAGGGCGGGGTAGATCACCGCCAGGAGGACCAGCACGACGAGGGTCATCGTCGGAATGACGAACGCGGCCGACGACGCCGACGCCCGCCACACCGTCGCGAACGTGGAGCCCATGACCGTGACCCCGCCGAGCGCCCCGGTGTCGATGCCGAACTCGCTCAGGTACCAGAGCATCGGGACCGTGAGGATCATGCCCGCCACGAGGGCGAGGCCGGTCTGCAGCGCGCTCTCGACGAAGATGAGGGCCAGCACCTGGCGCGGCTCGACGCCCAGCGCCTTCAGGATCCCGAACTCGCGGATGCGTTCGAACACGGCCATCAGCATCGCGTTCAGGATGAGGATGGCGATGACGATGTAGACGACGGCGGAGATGATGCCCATCGCCGCGCGGGCCGAGTCGAGGTAGGTCGCGATGGTCGGCACCAGCGACCGCCACGACCGCGTGTCGAGGCCGGGGGCCAGGCCCTGCGCCGCTTCAAGCGCCCCGTCCAGATCGAGCTCGTCCGGCTTGCGCACCACGATCTCGTGCGCCCCCGACGGCATGAAGAAGAGCTCGCGGAACGCCCCTTCGGTGAGGAAGACGGCGGCGCGGTCGACGCCGTCGCTGACGGTGCCGAGAATGCCGCGCACCGTGTAGAGATCGTTGGCGATGCCGCCGTCGGTGGCCTGGCTCAGTACCACCAGCTCGTCGCCGAGGGCGAGGTTGAGCGACCGGGCGAGCCGCCGCCCCACCACGACGCCGAACGGATCGCCATCGTCGAGCCACGCCCCCTCGGCGAGCCGGGTCGGGATGACGCTGACGCGCGCGTCGTCCTCGACGTTCACGCCGCGCAGCGACGCGCCGGCGGCCGAGTCGTGCGCCGCCGCGAGCCCGGCCCCGACGAGGCGGGCGCTGGCCCGGAACCCCGCCGCGTCCAGCCCGCCGAGCAGCGCGTCGACGTCGTCGACGACCGTGTAGAGCGACGGGTCGTCGAGATACGTCGGCGCGTGGATCTGCAGGTCGCCGAGGTCGATCTCGACGATGGTCTCCTCCATGTCGTTCAGCATCCCCTCCATCATGGCCATGTAGACCACCATGGCGAAGAGCCCGAGGGTCATCGCGCCCACCGTGACCGCCGTCCGCCGGCGGTTGCGGCCGATGTTGCGCCACGCCATCTTCAGGATGCCCATGTCAGATCTCGCGCGGAACCCGCGAGGAACGGCTCACCATAGCACCCATGATCGGCGATTCCCAAGCCGGCGCGTAGCGGACGCGACGTGTTCACGCAGGGCCGCGTTGATGAGCGTCTGATAGCTCGCCCCGCCCTCGTCGTGCGTCGCGCCTCGGAACCAGGCCAGGACATCGTCGTCGATGCGGATGGTGATGCGCGTCTTGCCCCGCGGCGCCTTGATAGGGGCGCCCCGCTCGCCCTCGCTGAAGTCGTATTCGGGTTTCATGAGCCTGCCTCGTACTGGGCGCCACGGTATCATGAACGAGACACGCCGACCGGAGACGGAATCCATGATCGCCAAGGGACTGACGCCCATCCTGAACGTCTCGGACATCCAGGCGAGCTTCGCGTGGTTCGAGCGGCTCGGGTGGAAGAAGGGCTGGGACTGGGGCACCCCGCCGACGTTCGGGGGCGTCTGCTCGGGCGAGTGCGAGATCTTCCTGTGCCAGGGCGCTCAGGGCGGCCGCGGCCGCAGCACCGTCGAGCGGACGTTCGGCCCCGACGGCGACGATGCCGCCGACAAGGGGGCGTGGATGTCGATCTGGGTCGAGGACGTCGACGCCGTCCACCGCCGCTGCGTCGAGCAGGGCCTGGAAGTGACTTGGCCGCCCACCGACATGCCCTGGAACGTGCGCGAGATGCACGTGCGGCACCCCGACGGCCACGTCTTCCGCATCAGCCGCGGAATCGGCGGGGACTAGTCGGGGGCTCGTCAACCGTCGCGTCCGCCCTCAATCATCAGACAACCGGAGTCGGCGTTCACCGCGCCAGACACGCACGATTCGAACGGCGTCCGACTCTCGCCGGTACACGATCCGAAAAGGTGGATGAACGAGCTCCCTCAGGAATGTCCGGCCGAATTCCGGTACCACCCGCCCAAGGTCTGGATGGTCCGTCAGGCACTGCACACGGTCCATGATCTCGGCAACCAGACGCAGCCCGACATCGGGGACTCCGCGTTCAGCGTACCAACCGCGCACGGCGTCGAGGTCACGCCGGGCCGAGTCGGCGAACCGAATCCGGACGGCCATCCCTACGCGATGCCGAGCCGCGCCTTGACCTCGGCAAGCGACAGCTCACGTCCCTCCTCGAGATCGGCCAGCCCTTCGACGACTGCACGCATGAACGCGCGGGTTTCTTCCGCCGCCTCGAACTCGGCCACCGACTGCACCACTGCGACCCCACGGCCCCGGCTCGTCAACAGCACGGGGCGCCCAGAATCCGCAACCTGCCTCACCACGTGCCCTGGATTGACCTTCAGGTCCGTCAGCGGCACGACATCCTCGGAAAACTTGATGGCCATTGTAAGCCCCCCTAACGGCACCTATTGTAAGGTCTCTTGACCGGTCGCGGCCGTTCCGGACATCGACCCGTTACCCGATGCCGGGCTACGGCCGCACGAACGCGGCCGGCTTCCTCTCCATCAGCTCGGCGTAGAAGTCGTTCCCCTTGTCGTCGATGACGATGAAGGCGGGAAAGTCCTCGATCTCGATCCGCCAGATCGCCTCCATGCCCAGCTCGGGGTACTCGTGCACGTCGACCTTCTTGATGCTGTGGTCGGCGAGCCGCGCGGCGGGACCGCCGATCGACCCGAGGTAGAACCCGCCGTGCCGGCCGCACGCCTCGCGCACCTGGCGCGAGCGGTTGCCCTTGGCGAGCATCACCATGCTGCCGCCGTGGCTCTGGAAGAGGTCGACGTAGGAGTCCATGCGGCCCGCGGTGGTGGGGCCGAACGACCCCGAGGGGCGCCCCTCGGGCCGCTTGGCGGGGCCGGCGTAGTAGATCATGTGGTCGCGGAAGTACTGGGGCAGGCCCTCGCCGCGGTCGATGCGCTCCTTCAGCCTGGCGTGAGCGATGTCTCGGGCCACGATCATCGGCCCGCTGAGCGACAGCCGGGTCGCCACCGGGTACTGCCGCAGCTCGGCCAGGATCTCGGGCATCGGCCGGTTGAGGTCGACGCGCACGACGTCGCCCCCGAGGTCGTCGGGGGTCACGTCGGGCAGGAACCGCGCCGGGTTTTCCTCGAGCTGCTCGAGGAAGACCCCCTCGCGGGTGATCTTGGCCAGCGCCTGCCGGTCGGCCGAGCAGGATACGCCGAGGCCGACCGGGCACGACGCGCCGTGCCGCGGCAGCCGCACGACCCGCACGTCGTGGGCGAAGTACTTGCCGCCGAACTGGGCGCCGATGCCGATGTTGCGGCAGATGTCGAAGAGCTGCCGCTCCATCTCGACATCGCGGAACGCCCGGCCGTGCTCGTTGCCCGACGTGGGCAGGTTGTCGAGGTAGTGGGTGCTGGCGAGCTTGACGGTCTTCAGGGTGAACTCGGCCGACGGCCCGCCGACCACGAGCGCGATGTGGTAGGGCGGGCACGCCGAGGTGCCGATGGACCGCATCTTCTCTTCCGCGAACGCGAAGAGCGTCTCGGGGTTGAGCAGCGCCTTGGTCTCCTGGTAGAGGAAGGTCTTGTTGGCCGACCCGCCCCCCTTGGCGATGAACAGCAGCTCGTACTCGTCGCCGGGCTCGGCGTAGAGCTCGATCTGGGCCGGCAGGTTCGAGCCGGTGTTCTTCTCCGTGAACATGTCGATCGGCGCCATCTGCGAGTAGCGCAGGTTGCGCTCGGCGTAGGCGTCGTGCACGCCCCGCGACAGCGCCTCGGCGTCGTCGGCCCCGGTCACCACGTTCTCGCCCTTGTGGCCGATGACGATGGCGGTGCCGGTGTCCTGGCACCCCGGCAGCACCCGGCCGGCCGCGATATTCGCGTTGCGCAGCAGCTCGAGGGCGACGAAGCGGTCGTTCTGCGACGCCTCGGGGTCGTCGAGAATCGAGCTGAGCTGGGCGAGATGGGTCGGCCGCAGCAGGTGGGCGACGTCGTCGAACGCGGCGCGGGCGACCAGGCGGAGCACGTCGGGCTCGACCGCGAGGAGCTCGCGGCCGTCGACGGCGACGGTGGAGACGCCGTCGGCGGTCAGCTTGCGGTACGGCGTGTCGTCGGCGCCCCGTTCGAAGAGCGGCTGATAGTGGAAGTCGGCCATGGCGTGTACGGATCTCCTGATGCTACGAGGTCCGGCAGAGGCTTCGGGTCCCCGCAAGAGGCGTATTCGTGAAGCGTAATCGTCGATTCTAGCGCAGCCGGCCCCGCGGCGGGAGGCGCCCCGAGGCGCCCTGGAGCGCCAGAGCGGCGCGGCAATCCGAGGGCGTGCCGGCGGCCCTCCGGACACGAGGCGCGGGAGTTCCGGAGCCGCGGCGGAGAATCCGGGGACGTGGCGCCGGAGCTCGGACGTCTCGGTGCCGGAACGCACCGGATTGCGGAGTCGCGGTACAGGCCGCCGCCGGAAGCCCTGCCCCCGGTCGCCGGTCGCCGCGTCCCCTCGCTCGTCGACACTGCCTGTTCGTGACTCCGGCCGGGCCGCGACGGGTCGGCGACGCCGAGAGCACGCCGAGAGCCCAAACCGGCCTCGTTTCGCATAAACTGTGCCCATGTCGAGAACGCTGATCTCCTGCCTGCTCGCCGTGGGACTCGCCGCCGCCGTCCTGGACGTCCCCGTCCACGCCCACCCCATGGAGGGCGCCAACGCGGGGTTCGTGCAGTCGGTCGACGGGCCGGCCCCGGGACCGTTCCTGTACCTGGGCGCCAAGCACATGGTGACCGGCTACGACCACCTGCTCTTCCTGGTCGGGGTCATCTTCTTCCTGCGCCGGCTGCGCGACGTCATCCTGTACGTCAGCCTGTTCACGCTGGGACACAGCCTGACCCTGCTCTACGGCGTGCTCGCCGACGTCAACGTCAACGCCTACGTCATCGACGCCATCATCGGGCTGTCGGTGGTCTACAAGGGGTTCGAGAACGTCGGCGGGTTCAGGCGTGTGTTCGGCATCGCCCCCGACACGCGCATCGCCGTCCTCGTGTTCGGGCTCTTCCACGGGCTCGGCCTCGCCACCAAGCTGCAGGAGTTCATGGTGTCGGACAACGGCCTCGTGGCCAACATCCTGAGCTTCAACGTCGGGGTCGAGATGGGCCAGATCCTCGCCCTCTTCGGCGTCGTCGCGGTGCTCGGCTACTGGCGCCACCGGCCCAGCTTCTCGCGCTGGAGCTTCGCCACCAACACCGCGCTCATGGTGGGCGGCTTCCTGTTCGCGGGCGTCCAGATGGTGGGGTTCGTGCTGTTCTCGTGAACGGGACCACCGCGTGACGGTCGCCATGCCCAACGCGCTACGGGCGTTGCCATGACCGACGCGTTACGGGTGCTGCCGTGACCAACGCGCTACGGGTGTTGCCATGACCGACGTTCCGCCGCCGCCCTCCCGCCGCAAGATCCTCGTAACCACCGGCAGCGCCCTCCTCACCGCCGCCGCGGTGCTCTTCGGCGCCATCCTCCCGGCCGAGTACGCGGTCGACCCCCTCGGCACCGGCCGGCTCTTCGGCCTCCTCGCCCTCGGCCAGGCCCAGCCCATCGCCCCCGCGGAGGGCGAGTACCGCGTCGACCAGGCCGAGCTGAGCCTCTATCCGGCGGAATGGGTGGAGTACTTCTACCGGCTCGAGGAGGGCAGCACCATGCTCTTCACCTGGAACGCAACGGGGCCGGTGGAGTACAACTTCCACGCCTCGCCCGACGGCGCCCCCGCCGGCTACGCGGAGAGCTTCGACGCCCGCGACCTCGAGGACGGCCACGGCACCTACACCGCCCCGTTCACCGGCATCCACGGCTGGTACTGGGAGAACACCGGCACCGAAGAGATCACCATCACCCTGCACACCGCGGGGTTCTACACCAACGCCCACGAGGGGCGCGCCCGCGCCTCCGGGTACCACGACCTGACCGACCTGCGAGGCAATTCGGTGCCCAGCGTGCGGTGACCGGGGCTGGCCGCGCCGTTGCCGCGAGCCCGCGGCGGTCCCGCACCCGGCAAGCGACGTAAACCCACCGCTGCATGAGCGACGACGCCAATTGGATCGTCAGGAAGCTCTGGTCCTACTGCCAGGTGCTGCGCGACGACGGCCTCTCGTACCAGGACTACCTGGAGCAGCTCAAGTTCCTGCTCTTTCTCAAGATGGCCGACGAGCGCGCCCGGCTCACGGGCGAGCCGCAGCCGGTCCCCGCGGGCTACCGCTGGGAGGCCCTCGCGTCAGCGCGGATGGAGGGCGCCGAGCTGGAGCGGCACTACCGCAACACGCTGCGCGAGCTCGGCAAGCGCGGCGGCATGCTGGGGCTGATCTTCGAACGGGCGCAGAACCGCATCCAGGATCCGGCGAAGCTGCGCCGGCTCATCGTCGAGCTGATCGGCCAGGAAGACTGGTCGGCCATGGCGGCCGACGTGAAGGGCGACGCCTACGAAGGACTGCTCGAGAAGAACGCCCAGGACGTGAAGGGCGGCGCCGGGCAGTACTTCACGCCGCGCGCGGTCATTCAGGCAATCGTCGATTGCGTTCGGCCGCGCCCGGGCGAGGTGGTGGTCGACCCGGCCTGCGGCACCGGCGGCTTTCTGCTGGCCGCGCACGATTACGTCAAGGGCCACGCCGACCTGAACCGCGATCAGAAGCGGCACCTCCGCCTCGACGCGCTGCGCGCCGTCGAGCTGGTCCCGAACGTCGCCCGACTGTGCGGGATGAACCTCTACCTGCACGGCGTCGGCCCCGACGGCGGCGACGAGCGTGGGTGCGGCAGGCACTCGATGTCCTCGGCAGCCTCCAGGATCCTGCGCAAGTCGACGCGACCGAGGCGCAACAGTCGAGCGAGTTGGCCCTCGCTCAACAGCTCTCGACGATGGGCTTCGGCAGCCAGGAAGCCGAGACGGCGTGACACGAGACGCAAGTACGCGTCGCCGGGCATCAACGGGCTGGCCGGCTGTTCGTTCGACGTACACGTCACGCCGAGCAGGTTCTCGATCTCGGCCTCGGCGTGGATGAGGTGGGCGTCGTCAATCATGGATGGCCAAGCAGCTCGCGCCGTCGCTCTGCTTGCTCATGGAGTCGCTGGCCGAGCTGGCGTTCCTCCTTGAGCGCGTGCCAGAGGTCCCAGTTGGCCTGCAGGTTCATCCAGAACATGGGCGTAGTGCCCAGCAGTCGACCGAGCCGTAGCGCCGACCGGGCGGTGACGCCGCGGCGGCCGCGGACGAGCTCGTTGACGCGCGTGACCGGCATGTTCATCCGCCGCGCCGCCTCGGCCTGGGTCATCGGGATCTCTCGCAGGAACTGCTCGAGCAGGATGATGCCGGGATGCGTCGGGCGGCGGCGCGAGGGCAGCCCGGTTGCCGGAATCTCGCCGGCCGCATTGTTCGACATGGACGGACCTTGCCAGGTCAGTGGTACATCCGGAGCTCGCGACAGTGATCAGGGTGCGGCGCGAGCGGGTTCGTGGCCCGCGCCGGGCTATCCGGCGGGGATGGCGCCGGCCGGCCCGGTATCGGCCGGCGCGCCCGCGAGGTGACGGAAGAGGTTGTCGAAGCGGCCGTGCAGGGCGTCGAGGCGGTTGTTCAGGGCGACGGCGTCGGCGTGGGTGCGCTGGTCGAGCTTGTCGATGCGCTCGCAGATGGCTGCGTGGGCCGCGTCGTTGTGCTTTTCCGCCATCTCGAAACGCTCGAGGTTGGCCTTTTCCGCCATCTCGAAGCGCTCGCGGTTGGCCCTTTCCGCGATCTCGAAGCGTTCGCGGTTGTGCTTCTCCGCCATCTCGAAGCGCTTCTCGAGCCCCTCGAAGCGCTCCGCCCAGCGCTTGTCGGCCGCCGCGAACTGATTCTCCATCTGCCGGTTCAGCGTGGCGAATCCGGTCTGCTGCACGCGCCACAGGGCTGCGAACAACCCCGTCGCGGTGCCGATGCCCGCCACTCCCGTCCCAATCACCGCCAGTATCGTCGCATCCATCGTCGTCCCTCCCCGTCCGGCGGTCCCCGCGACCGCCTCCGGTCCGGGAAGAGCAATCTGCGTGCCAAGGCGACCGCGGTCGGCGGCCAGCGGGGAGCGGCCGGCCCAGCGCTCGACCGCGGGACGCACCTTCCAGGATACTCCGCGACGGCGAGTCCGGGACATTCCGACCAGCCCGCGCCCCACGCGGTCGGATTCCTACGACGACCCTTTGCGGCGCCCGCCTGTCAGCCCCGGAGCAGACGAGCGACCCCGTCAATCCGCGAGGCGCGCGCTGACCAGCCGGTTCAGGCTGACGCCCTCCTCCGCCGCTCGCAACACGAGCGCCCGGTGGGTCTCCGGCGGAACGCGCACCAGGAACTTCCCGCTGTACGCGCGGTCCGCGAGCGGGGGCGGCGGCGTCTCGCGGTTGGCGTGCATGTCCGAGAGGACTTCGCGCACGAGCGTGCGAATGCCCGAGAACGCCTCCTCGGGGGTGGCCGCCAGCCAGCTCAGCGACGGGAACTCGGCGCAGAGGCCCGCGTACTCGCCGTCTTCCGGCGACCAGGTCACGCGATACGTGTAGTGATCCATCACGCTACGCCTCCAGCTCTCGATCGCCCTGAGGACCTGACGCACGTGATACCGCTTGGCCCATCCCGTCGTGATCCTGGATGTCCACCCGCGGGTCGCCCGGCTGGAGTGCGCCCTGGGCCTCCGGCTCCGAGACCTACGGACCAGCCCCCCCGCGGGACACCGCGACTACCGCGTCGCGGCCAGGGCCAGCAGCAGGTCGGCCGTGCTGGTGTCGGAGTAGTCGGTCAGGCTGCGCGTCAGGCGCGCGGGCGCGCGGGGGTTCAGCGCGCGCTCGAGCGGGGTTTCGCCGCGCCGGTTCTCGGCGTCGAGCCTGGCCCCCCGGCTGACGAGGAACCGCACGACCGACTCGAAGCCGTGGAACGCGGCGAGGTGGAGGGCGGTGTCGCCGTTGGCGTCGGCGGCGTTGACGTCGGCGCCCAGCTCGACCGCGACCTCGACGGCCTCGAGGCCGCTGCCCATGACGCGGCGGAGGTCGGGGTCCTGGGTGAGGGCGACCTCCATCTCGGCCGAGTCCATCTCGCGGCCGCGGCGGTCCTTGCCGGCGCGGCCGAAGCCGCGGGTGAGCATGCCGGCGGCGGCCATGAGGGGGGTGACGCCGCCGTGGAGGGCGGCGTGGGGGTTCGCGCCGGCCTCGGCGAGGCGGCGCATGATGCGGCCCTCGCCGAACTTGGCGGCGAGAAAGAACGGCGTCGCGCCGGTCCAGGCCGTGTCCAGCGAGAAGAGCTTGCCCTGGCGCGCGTAGCGGGTGCCGCGCTCGAGGGGAACGTCGGGGTCGGCGCCGTGGGCGAGCAGCGCCCGGACGAGCGATTCTTCGCCGCGGAGGACAGCCGCGTGCAGCGGCGTGTACCCCGCGCCCGACGCGTTCGCGTCCGCGCCGGCGTCGAGCAGGGCTGCGGCGAGCGCCCCGTGGCCGCTGTGCGTGGCCACGACGAGCACGCTCGTGCCGGCCGGCGCCGTGTCGTTCGGGTCGGCGCCGGCGGCCAGCAGCATCCGGGCCGACGCGAGGTCGCCGCTGCGGGCCGCGAACAGCAGCGGGGTGTAGCCGCCCTCGTCGACCACGGTGACGGCGCCCGGCGCGCCGGTGCGGGGCGAGTGGGCGACCACCACCGGCCGGACCCGCGAGCGCGCGTGCACCTCGGCCCCGGCGTCGAGCAGGACCTCGACCACGCCGGGATGCCGCTGCGACACCGCCCACATCAGGGCGGTCTGCGCTTCCATGGCCTCGCGGGCGTGCACGTCGGCGCCGTGGGCGAGCAGCGCCGCCACCGAGCCGGCGCTGCCGGTGCGGGCGGCGGTCATCAGCGCCGTCTCGCCGCTCGGCAGGGTGGCGTCGGGCGAGGCGCCGGCCTCGAGCAACTCCCGGACCAAGGCGGGGTTGCCGTTCTCGCAGGCGAGGTAAAGCGGGGTGGCTCCGAGCTCGTTCGCGGCGTCGGCCGAGGCACCGGCCTCGATCAGCAGCCGCGTCGCTTCGAGGTCGTCGAGATAGGCGGCCCAGTGCAGGGCGGTAGCCCCGTCGGGCTGCGCCGCGTCAACGTCCACCCCTTCCTGCAGCAGCGCCCGCACCGTAGCGTGGTCGATCTCGCGGACCGCGTTCAGGAGCCGGAGGTCGGGCGTCTCGGCAAAGGCGGGCGACGACAGGGCGGCGGCCAGGCATGCCCCGAACAGGAGCCTCCACCGTAGCGCACCCGCGCCGCGCTGGCCCGTGTCTCTGGCGTCCATCCTCGTCTCCCGCCGCGCCCCGCGTCCCCGTCAGACCGCCGACAGCTCCCCGATCTCCCCGTTGCTCGTCCCGAAGCGCTCCACCGGCACCCCCAGCTTGTCCATCAGGGTGACGTGCAGGTTGGACATCGGCGTCGGGTCGAGGCACCGCACGTGGCGCCCGCCGTCGAGGGCGCCGGCCCCGCCGCCCGCGAGCAGGATGGGCAGGTTCTCGGACGAGTGCCGGTTGCCGTCGCTGAGGCCGCCGCCGTAGAGCACCGCGGCGTGGTCGAGCAGCGTGCCGTCGCCGTCGGGCGTCGCCTCGAGCCGGTCCAGGAAATGGCCGAGCAGGGTCGTGTGGTACGTGTTGATGCGGGTCAGCTTGTCCAGCTTGTCGGGGTCGTTCTGGTGGTGCGACGTCGGGTGGTGCGCCTCCGGCACCCCGATCTCGGGATACGTCCGGCCGCTGTACTCGCGGCTGATCATGAAGCTGACGACCCGCGTCAGGTCCGTCTGCCACGCCAGCACCTGCAGGTCGAACATCAGCTTCGCGTGCTCGTCGAACGAGGCGGGCACGCCCAACGGGGCCGCGATGTCGGGCAGCGGCTGGTCGACTTGGGCCTCGGCCTTCTGGATGCGGCGCTCGATGTCGCGCACCGCGTCGAGGTACTCGCCGAGCTTGTGGCGGTCGCGCGGCCCGAGGTCGCGGCGAAGCTGCGCCACCTTGTCGGTCACCGCGTCGAGCAGGCTCCGGTTCTGCTCGATGCGGGCGAGCCGGGTCGCGGGGTCGGTGCCCCCGGTGTCGCCGAGCAGCCGCTCGAAGACGGTCCGCGGATTGGTCTCCATGGGCAGCGGGGTCGTCGCGCTCCGCCAGCAGATGGTGTTGGTGTAGGCGCAGGTGTAGCCGCCGCCGCAGGTACCGACGTCGTCGCCCGACTCGAGGGCGAGCTCGAGCGACGCGAGCTGGGTGTGCCGGCCCGCCTCCCGCGCCACGAGCTGGTCCATCGAGACGCCGGCCCCGAGCTGCGAGCCCTTGGTGCGCTTGGGGGGCACGCCGGTCAGGAAGCTCGTGGCCCCGGTCTCGTGGATGTCGTCGGGCCCCTTGTTGCTCAGCCCCGACACCACGAGCAGGCGGTCGCGGAACCGCGCCAGCGGCTTGAGAATCGGCGTGATCTCGAAGTCGGCGCCGTCGGCCGGGGGCGTCCACTGCTCCATGACGATGCCGTTCGGCACGTAGACGACGCCCAGCCGCCGCACCGGAGCGGCCGCGGTCCGGCTCATCGCGGTCAGGGCCGGCACCATGCCGTCGAGCAGCGGCAGCGCGAGCGTCGCGCCGACGCCGCGGAGCACCGTGCGACGGGGAAGGGCCTTCTTGCTGATCATCATGATTCCGATCTCCGAAGCTGGAACGGCGTGCTCTCGACGATGCCGAGCACGAGGTCCGACCACCGGTAGTCGCCGGGCGCCGCCTCGCGCAGGATGCGCCGGACGGCCGGCATGTCGTAGTGCTCGAGCCCCCGGCCGAGGGCATAGGTGGCGAGCTTCTCGAGGACGGTCTGCACGAACTGCTCGTGCCGGTCGAGCATCATCGCCTTGAGCCCGGCCAGCCCCTCGAACTCGGTGCCGTCGGGGAAGACCCCCGACGCGTCGATGGGGTCGCCGCCCTCGCCGACGGCCCGCCACTTGCCGATCGCGTCGAAGTGCTCGAGGGCGAAGCCCAGCGGGTCCATCGGGGCGTGGCAGGCGGCGCAGACGGGGTTCTCGCGGTGCTGCTCGAGCCGCTCGCGCACCGACGCGGGCCGGCCGCCCTCGCCGCGGTCCGGCAGGTCCGGCACGTCGGGGGGCGGGGGCGGCGGCGGGGCCCCGAGCAGGTGCTCGAGCAGCCAGTGGCCGCGGAGCACCGGCGAGGTCCGCGTCGGATACGACGTGACGGTGAGGATGCTGCCCTGCCCGAGGAGGCCGCCGCGCACGCCGTCGTCGAACGTCACCCGCCGGAACCGGCTGCCGTAGACGTTGGGTATCCCGTAGTGCTCGGCGAGCCGCTCGTCGACGAACGTGTGGTCGGCCCGCACGAGGTCGAGGACGCTGCGGTTCCCGCGTATCTGGTCGGCGACGAAGAGCTCCGTCTCGCGCCGGAACGACTCGCGCAGGTTGTCGTCCCACTCGGGATACAGCTCGGGCGTCGGGACCACGCTCGGCAGCGTCCCGAGGGCCAGCCACTGCAGGGCGAACCCGTCGACGAGGGCGCCGGCGCGGTCGTCCGCGAGCATGCGCCGCACCTGCTCCTCGAGCACCTCGGGGTCGCGCAGCTCGCCGCGGGCGGCCGCGTCGAGGAGCTCGTCGTCGGGGATGCTGCTCCACAGGAAGAACGAGAGGCGCGAGGCGAGCTCGAGATCGCTGACGGGGTGGACGGTCCCCGGCGGCGCCCCCGCCGGCTCGCGCTCGACGCGGAACAGGAACTCGGGGTCGACGAGGATGCTCTCGAGGCTGCGGCGGATGCCGGCCTCGAAGCCGCCGTCGCGGCGCCCCGCCTCGTAGAAGCCCAGCAGGGTGTCGAGGTCGCGGCCGGTCACCGGCCGACGCCACGCCCGCCGCGCGAGGGTCGAGAGGATCTCTCGCGCGCACGGCTCCTCGTCGGCGGCGCCGGCCGGCCGGCACGTGAGGATGCGCTCGCGGCTCGGCGTCTCCCCGGGGCCGGTGGCGTCGAAGGGCCCGGCGATGCTCACCTGGTCGACCGCCGCCTCGGGCGCCTCCGACGTCGAGCTCCAGCGCTCGGCGATGGCGAGGACCTTGCCGGTCGCCCGCGGCTGCAGCACGCCGTCGCGCTCGGACCGTCCCTGCACGAACGAGACGCCGAGCACGCGCGGCCCCGCCCGGGCCGCGATGCGGACCTCGAGGTGGTCGTCGGCGTGCAGCGCGTACTCCTCCCACGCGCGGTCACCGAGCACCGCACCCGCGAACGTGCGCGGCGGCGGCGTGCCCGGCGCGCCGCCGATGGTGAACTCGGCCACCCGCTCGCCGTCCAGCCGCACCTCCAGCTTCTGCCGGTTCTGCAGGCCGCGCACGTAGTCGTAGAGCTGGCGCCGAAGCCGGATGCGGACGTCGTACTCGCCGTCGAGCGGGAAGTCGTGCCGGATGGCGACGCCTCCGCGCGACCCGAACGGCAGGTCCTCGCTCATGCGGCGGTCCTGGAACCGCATCGAGGGCAGGACCCAGGTCTCGGTGGTCGGCTCGATGCCGGGGTCGCCCACGGCGAGCCGGCTGATGCGGCGCGCCGCGAAGATGTAGCGGTCGAGCAGGGCCGGCGACACCGACAGGATGTCGGCCATGTTGTCGAAGCCGAGGTCCGCGTTGTCGGCCGGCAGCAGGGCCGTGGTGTCGACCTCGAGGGCCAGCAGGTCGCGCACCGCGTTGGCGTACTCGCGCCGGTTGAGTCGGTGGACGGTGGTGCGCCCCGGATTGGGGTCGGCGGCGGCGACGCGGTCGAGGGCCGTCTCCAGCGTCGAGGCGACGGCGGCGTAGGCGGCCGGCTCGGGCCGCGGCCGGCCCGCCGGCGGCATCGCCCCGGTGCGCAGCTTCCGCACGACCTGCTCCCACGCCGCGGGATGGTCGCCCACGCGGGCGGGGTCCATCGTGTCGAGGGCGAGCCCGGCTGTCAGCAGGCGCTCGTTGTGACACGTGACGCAGTAGCGATCGAGGACGGCGCGAACCGGCTCGGCCTCCTGCAAGCCGGGACCGGACGGCGGAGCCTGCCGGGCCGTGGCGGGGGCCGGAAGCGCCGTCAGCACGTTGGGCGATGACGCGGCGTACCCGTGCAGATGGCCGGCACCGGCGACCGCGACGGCGAGCCCGACGACGCATGCAGCCCAAGTTCTCGACATCGCCCGCCTGTTCCCTTCGATGAAGCCTCGGTTCGCCCGGGGGAACCCGGAAGGCCCCCAGGTTCTCGAAGGCGACCGATCGACACGACCGGTTGGCGATCCGAACGGCGCTCGCCGAGCACGAACGATACCGTAGTCTACTCTCCCCGCCCTCGAATCGAAAGCCCTGGCCCAAGCCCGACCCCAAGCCCGACAAGGCCCCATGCGCGTCGTGTTAGCATGGCGATATGGCGCAACTCCGATGAGGGGAGCTCTTGACGAGGAGCGAGTGGATTCAGGTCGTGGTGCTCGCCACCACGATGATCGCGGCGATCTGGTGGTTCGGACGCAACACCGTCACGAGGGAGGACATGGCCGCCTTCGAGCAGGAGATTCGGCTGGAGATCCAGGACCTTCGGGAGCACGTCGACGCGCAGATGCTGGAGCTTCGGGCCCAGATGCAGGAGCTTCGCGGCTATATCGTCAATCACCTGGACGGACACCCGGTCGACTGAGGGAACTCCACGAACGAGCCCCCCCCGAGACGGAACTCCGCGACTGTCCGCCACTCGAGGGCTGGCGTGCTGCACTCAGCCCGTCTCGACGAAGACCGGCTCGACCGTCACCCCCGCCTCGCCGACGTGAACCGCTTCGTACGTGTCGCGGTTGGCGTCGTCGACGCTATCGACGAAGAACACCAGCGTGACCCTGTCCAGTCCGAGCTGCCGGGCGTACCGCGCCGCCTGCCCGAGCGCGCGGCGGTACCCGAACGCGTCAGTGAAGCTCTTCACTTCGAGGCCGTAGACGTTGCCCGCATAGCGGATGAGCAGGTCGATGGCCCCGTTTCCGGCCGGAAACTCAGGGTAGACCCGCCCGCCCCTCGGCTGGAGGAACCGCTCGAGAAACGAGTACAGGACGAAGTGATGGACCGCCTCGAACACCCGCAGGTCGCGGCGGCGAGGCGCGTCCCGCAGCAGCCACTCGCGGTTCGCCCGCAGGTGCCGCTCGAAGCGCCGCAGGAGTCGCCGGACGTCGAGCCCCGCGTCGCCAATCGTGTCCGACACGTCTTCGAACGCGGTGAACACCGAACCGGTGTAGCCGGCAAGCGTCGACGAGAAGTAGTTGAACAGCCGCTTCTGCACGAACGGACAGGAGAACCGGACGTACTGCCGGCCGTCCGACGCCGGCTCGCGGTCGACGACGCCGTTCAGGTACAGGAAATTGACGTGCGGCTCGTCGAAGTGAAACGGCCGTCTCTCCCCGGTCTGGAAGAAGTCGAGAACCACGTCCCGGTACGGCGCCTCGCTGACCTTGCCAATCAGGTGCTGCACGTTCGCGTTCGGCAGGGCGTCCACCGCATCCGCATAAGCCGCGTCGAAGTCCTCGACGGTGACGGACGGACCCCGCCGGTTGTACGTCTCCGTCAGCAGCTCGCCGAGCCACGAGGTCAGCCCCGGCTGACCGCCGGTCTCGCGGTACACCCGCTCCACCACCGCGGACTCCACTCGCTGCCCGCTCTCGCGTTCGTACCACGCGAACATGCCGCCGACTTCATCTTCCGTCAGGTTCGGGACGTGCACGCTCTGCTGAACGTTGAACGGCGACCCCGTGGCGCTGTCGACCCCGAGGGCGCTCCGCACGCCGACCAGGGCCACGCCGTGCAACCGGTAGCCCATCTCCCCGGACGGTCGACCCGCCTGCAGCCGCCGGTGGCCGTGGATCTTGCGGAACACGCCCACGATGCCCTCGATGGCCTCCGCCGGCAGGGCGTCGAACTCGTCGAGCACGAGGACGAGCGGCCTCGACCCGCGCTCGGCCCTGAAGATCGCGTCGAACTCGTCCACCGACCGGATCGGTCCCACGTCCACGCCCAACGCCGCCGCAACGTCCGCGGCGATGCGCCGGATCACCGCACCGGCGTCCTGCACCGTCTTCAGGTGCTCCACGCTGGTGGCGACGACGTCGAACCCTCGATGCCGTGGATCGTCCCGGAGCCGCCGCACCGCCTGCCCCACGATCCACGACTTGCCCCGCTGCCGGGGCGCCCAGACGGTGATGTAGCCGCCGCCGTTCTCCGGCCCTCCACCCCCGACCAGGGCGCCCAGCACGCGGTCCACCAGCGCCGTCCTCGGCGCGTGGAAGTGCAGGTCGGTGTCGACCGGACCGTAGGAGGAGAATCGGCGCATGGCGTTGCGAGACGCGACGCCGGCGTCACTCCACCCGAAACGAGTCATCGGCGGGTCCGACGCGCGTCGCGGAACGGATGCGCAAGAGTGCGCAGGAGTGCGGCAACACTACAACCGCCTACGGCAAGTCGGTCTTGCGCCCTTAATCCCCCGGCCGCTGCGCCTCGCGGATGGCCCGGAACTCGCTGGTGGCGCTCCACGCGGGCCACTCGTCGGTGGCGGCGAGCCGCGCCCCCATGTGGTACATGAACGTCAGGTCCTCGAGGGCGCCGGAGAGGTCCCAGTCGGGCTTCACCTCGTCGGACACCGCGTGGTAGTCGTTGGCGGTGTACTCGTTCCGCTTCTCGATGCCGTAGCCGGGCGGCCTGTCGATGTAGTCGACGCCCGGGTCGCCGTAGAACGCGGGGATGCCGACCCGCGCGAACGAGAAGTGGTCCGAGCGGTAGTAGAAGCCCTTCTCGGGCTCGGGGTCGGGGTTGAGCACCCGCCCGAGCCGGGCCGCGACCTCGGCCGCGACGTCGTCGAGCTCGGACTGCCCCATCCCCACGATGGTCAGGTCGCGCGTGCGCCCCCACTGGTTCAGCACGTCCATGTTGATGGCGGCGACGGTCTGGGCGGTCGGATACAGCGGCTGCTCGCCGTAGTAGCGCGACCCCAGCAGCCCCTGCTCCTCGGCGGTGACGGCGAGGAACACGATGGACCGCCGCGGCGGCTCGCCTTCCATGAAGGCGCGGGCGATCTCGACGAGCCCCTGGGTGCCGGTGGCGTTGTCGGCGGCGCCGTTGTAGACCTGGTCGCCTTCGAGGCTCTCGTCCGTGCCCATGTGGTCCCAGTGGGCGACGTACATCACCACCTCGTCGGGGGCCTCGGTCCCCGGAATGCGCGCCAGCACGTTCTGCGAGTCGATGGTGCGCAGCTCGTTCCGGATCTCGATGGAGCCCGTCACCCCGAGGGGGATCGGCTCGAACGCGCGGTCGGCGGCCTGCTGCTTCGCCGCCTCGAAGTCGAGCCCGGCCAGCTCGAAGAGCATCTCCGCGGTGGCCCGCTGCACCCAGCCCTCGACGGTCGCGCGGCTCAGGTTGTCGTCGTCCGCGATGAGATCGAACGACTCCGCGTAGGGAGCGCTGCCCACCACCTCCCAGGGATACCCGGCGGGGCCGGTCTCGTGGATGACGAACGAGCCGGCCGCCCCGAGCTCGGCCGCCATCTCGTGCTTGTAGGTCCACCGGCCGTAGTAGGTCATGGCCGGCCCGCCGAAGGCGTCGTCGAGCGGCGGGTCGTTGACGAGGAAGAGCAGGATCTTGCCGCTGACGTCGGTGTCGCCGAAGTCGTCCCAGTCGTACTCGGGCGCCCGCGCCCCGTAGCCGACGAAGACGAGCTCGGCGTCGGACACGCTGACCGTGTCGACGACGTGCTTGGTCGCCGCCACGTAGTCGGCGCCGGGCTCCAGGGTCCGGGTCTCGCCGCCCCCCGAGACGACGAGGCCGTCGCCCGGCTGCGGGGTGATGCCGACCAGCGGCACGTCCTGCACCCAGGTGCCGTCGGGGTTGCCCGGCTCGAGCCCGAGGGCCGCGAACTGCTCCGTGAGGTAGTCGACGGTGAGGGTCTCCCCCGCCGACCCCGGGGCCCGCCCCCCGAACTCGTCCGAGGCGAGCCGCTCGATGCCGGCCATCAGCGTGTCGGCGCCGATGCCCGCCGCGATCTCCGCCCCGCTCCCCGTCTCGTTCGCCGAGCCCCCGCACCCGATGCACGCGAGCACTCCCGCCACGGCTACCAGCCTGCGCACGGTCTTCCTCCCGACCCGCGCCCAGTGCGGGTCTGCAACCGACGATGGACCTGAGAACGACTCTACACCAACCGCGGGGGCGGAGAAACGACCGCCGGTGCCTCGGGCGATTCGGGGCACCCTCCGCGGCGGGGCGCCGCGGTATTCGAAAGGACGGTGCGCCGCCAGCGACACCTCCGGGCGGCGCCCCCGGCGGAGACTCCACCGCTTGCCCGTTCCTCCCCCGGACCTGCCGGGGCGACGAGCCCAACGGACTCCGTCAGCCGCCCCCCGCGAGTCAGCCGCCGCCCTGCAGAGGCAGCCGCCCGGCGAGCCAGCGCCCGATGTCCTGCACCTCTTCCAGGCACACCTGGTGCGCCATCGTGTACTCGCGCCAGTCCACCCGGTACCCGGCCGCCCGCAGCCGCTCGGCGCTGCCCCGCCCCAGCGCGTGGGGGACGACCTCGTCGTGCTGCCCGTGGGCCTGGAAGATCTCGATCCCCCGGTTCGCGGGAGCCGCCTCGTCGGCCAGCGCGTCGTAGAGGGGCAGGTAGCCCGACAGCGCGACGATGCCGGCCAGCGGCCCGGGATAGCGCAGTCCCGTGAAGAGGGCCATCGCCGCCCCCTGCGAGAAGCCGGCCAGGACGATGCGCGACGACGGCACCCCCCGCTCGACCTCGCGGGCGATCAGCGCGTCGACGGCGGCGGCCGACCGCCGGATGCCGACCTCGTCCTGCCCGCGCGCGTCGAGGCTGACGATGTCGTACCAGGCCCGCATGCGCATGCCCATGTTCAGGGTGACCGCCATCTCCGGCGCGTGGGGGAAAACGTAGCGGATCGCCGACCCGGGAGGCATGCCCAACTGCGGCGGCAGCGCCGCGAAGTCGTGGCCGTCGGCACCGAGCCCGTGCAGCCAGATCACCGCGGCGTCCGCGGTGCGCTCCGGCTGCTGCTCGACCGTCTCGAGTAGGGGTTGCTGTGTCGTGGTCACGGAATCTGCTCGTCCTCGGGAGAGTGCCATCGACGCCGCGCCCGGGCGGCGACGCCACGAAGCGCGCGTGCGCTGGGCGCGCGCCGCCCGCGCAACGCCGCGGCCCGATGCCGGCTACCGAATCGGTCGCCGTGCGGCAACCCGCCGTCGAGGGCCCCCGGTGGGTGCGGCCCGCGAGCCGAGCCGGCGAATCGCTGCCTGCCGGCGCCCGCGCCGCCCGACCCGTCCTGCAAGGCCGGCGCCCCTTGCAGGAGTGGACGCCGCTCTTCGGCGCGGGGCCGCCGGCCGTCATGCGGCATCGCGTGCGGGAAGAAGTCGATGCCCGCGACGGCGAGGCCGTCCGGCCCCGTGAGTCAATGCGTCATCGCGTGCAGGAGGAAGTTGATGCCGATGGCGTACGACGTGACCGAGAAGCGGTAGAAGAACTCGTAGTCCTCGCCCTCCCGCTCCCAGCCGTCGGCGATGTCGGTGTTGTGGGTCATCAGCACCATCAGGCGGCCGTGGTCGTCGTAGATGCCCCGCACGTTGACCTCGGCGCTCAGCGAGCCGCGCTCCGAGGTGGTCATGCCCCCGACCCGCCGGAAGTGCTGGATGGACGGCACCTGCGGCACCTCGTCGATGTCGAACATGCCGTGGTGGATCGGGTCCGAGATGGGGATGTCGACGATGGGAAACTCGCCGGGCGGCAGGACCTTGCCGATCTCGGCCGCCCACTGCTCCCACGCGTACGGCCCCCAGAAGTCGTCGACCCACAGGAAGCCGCCCTTCCGCAGGTAGGCGCCGAGGCGCTCCGCCTCCTCGGCGTCGAGCCAGATGGTGCCGACGTCGGACATGAACAGGAACGGGTAGTCGAACAGCCTGGGGTCGGTCAGCCGCACCACGACGTGGTCGGGCTCGTTCCGCCGGTCGACGCCGACCGGGGCGTGGGTCAGCTCCGAGAGCCGGATCGAGAAGTTGATGTCGGCGTCGGGGTAGTCGGTGTGCCAGCCCTGGCCCCCCCGCTCGCGGTGGGTGCTCTGGTAGAGCCCCCGCGCGAACGTGAACAGCCGGTGGGTGGGCTCGGCGGACGGGTAGCGCGGGGGCATGCGCCGCCAGCCCCACTGCGCGACCGCGACGGTCGATCCGCCGAGCACGACCGCCGCGACCACGGCGGCCGCAATGCGCCGCGCCCAGGGACGCGCCCGTCGGCCGGTGCCCGGCAATGCTCCTCGATCAGCTCGGCGCCCCACCGGAGCCTACTCCTCGGCCAGCGCCCGGAAGTACTCCTCGATCAGCTCGCGGAACCCGTCGGGGACCTCGTCGCTGCTGGCCAGGAACAGGTCCTCGCGGTCGCCGTCGACCTCGCGGCGGAGCCGGTACTCGAACCGCTTGAGCTCCTCGATGACGAACGACTGCATGCGCGCGATGGCCTCGGCGCTCTGGTAGATGCGCGGGTCGTCGAGCTCGCGCATGGCCTGGATGATCTCGGCGAGATCGCCCACGTCGCCGAAGTTCTCGGCCCGCAGCATCCGCTGCAGCTCCTGCGCGTCGGCCCCGCGCTCGCGGAACTCGCGCTGCCACTGCCGCACGTCGCGGGGGTCGAAGGCCCAGTCGCCGGGCCGCGCGTCGCCGGGGCCGCCCCAGCCGAACGGGCTCCCGAAGCGGTTGCCGCCGGCGCCGTCCTGCGCGCCGCCCGGCTGTCCGCCCGCCTGCGCGTTCTGGCCTTCCTGGCCGGCCTGCCCCGCCTGACCCTCCTGGCCCGGCTGGCCTTCCTGACCCTGTCCGGGCTGGCCTTCCTGGCCCGGCTGGCCTTCCTGGCCCTGCTGACCCGGCTGGCCCTCCTGCGGCTCGCCGTTCTCGGCGCGGGCCTGACCCTGCCGTATGCGCTGCTCGAGCGACTCGAGCCCGCGCATGAGATCTCGGGTCTGGTCGAGGGCCTGCTCGAGCCCGGTCGCCCCGGCGGTGCCGACCGCCTCGCCGGCCTCGGCGAGCTGCTGCTCGAGATCGCGGATGTCGTTGCCGATCTCGGCCTCGAACTGCTCGGCGTAGGCCGGCGACCGGGCGCGGATGAGGCCGCGCGAGTAGCGGATCTTCTCCTTCAGCTTGCTCTCGCGGATGCCGTTCGCGGCCTCCTGCAGCTCGGTCGACGCGCCCCGCTCCTCGCGGCGGAACTCGGCCGACGTCGAGTCGATGTCCCGCTCGAGGTCGGCCACCCGCGACTCCATCTCGTTCTTGCGCTCGGTGAGGCGGCCGATGCGCTCGAGCCGTTCCTGGTTGTCGAGGTCGCCGAGGCCGGACACCTGCCCGGCCACGTCCGCCTCTTCCGCGGAGAGCTCCGCCGCGCGCCGCTGGAAGTCCTCGATGTCGCGCGACAGCCGCTCGCTCTGCTGCCCCTGCAACTGGCGCTCGACCTCGCGCAGGCGGTCGAGGGCCGCCGCCGCCTCCGCGAAGCCCTGGTTGTCGGCGTTCGCGGCGGCCTGGCGCATGGCGTCGGCCGCCTCCTGCAGCCGCCGCGCCGCCTGCATCATCTGCGGCGACTGCTGCTCGCGGGCGAGCCGCTCGAGCCGCCGCGCCGCCTCTTCCGCCTCGTCGGCGAGCACCCGTTGTGACGCCCCGCCGCCGGCCCGCGCGGTCTG
>JAJEFC010000249.1 GCA_022820675.1 Vicinamibacteria bacterium
GGACGTGACGCGCCAGTGGCGGCCCGCGGGTGAGACCCGCGCTGCCGCCGACGGCGATATGATGACGGTGCGCCCCCGCAGCCCGCGGCGAGACCCCGCGCTGCATCGCGCAGGGAGCCTGCGCCGTGGAACCGCTTGTCCGTGCCCGAGGATCGGGACGTGACGCGCCAGTGGCGGCCCGCGGTGAGACCCGCGCTGCCGCCGACGGCGATATGATGACGGTGCGCCCCGGCAGCCCGCGGCGAGACCCCGCGCTGCATTCGCCGCGGCCGGGCGCATGGGAGGCGACCTTGAGCTCGACGACCCCGTTCCGCGAACGGCTGCGGCCCGTTCTCGTGCTGATTCTCGCCGGCGTGGCGGCGGCCGCCTCGGCCCAGCCGCCAACCGTGCTGATCGACCCGGTCAACGAGACCGACGCGGTCCACGCGGGCACCACGGCCCGGGTGGGCCTCGACGTCGCCCTCGACCCCGGCTACCACGTCAACTCCGACGCGCCGCTCGACGATCTCCTGATTCCGACCGTGCTGAGGCTCGATCCGCCGGACGGGTTCACCCTCGAGGGGGTGGCGTTCCCCGAGGCCATCCTGCTCGAGCAGGTCGGGGTGGACGAGCCGCTCGCGGTGTTCGAGGAGGAGTTCACGATCGGGGCGGCGCTGCATGTCGACGCGGCGGTCGCGCCCGGCACCTACGCGGTCCCCGGCACGCTGCGCTACCAGGCCTGCAACGACCGCATGTGCTTCAACCCGACCAACGCCCCCGTGGAGTTCGCCCTGACGGTGGCGCCCGACGGCCAGCCGCTGACGACGATGAGGGGGGATCTGTTCGCGGGGCTGACGGTGGCCGACCCCGGCGGGGCCGCCCCGCCGCCGGCGCCGGCGGCGGCCGCCCCGGTGCTCGACGACCTGTCGGTGATGACCGCCCTCGAGGACTTCGAGGTGCTCGGCAGCACCGGCGGGTACCTCGGCACCGAGGCTTTCCTCGGCTTCATGGAGGCGGCCGAGTCGGGCGAGGGCGAGCGCGGCTGGTTCGAGGGCCGCGGACCGCTGGCGATCGTGCTGCTGATCCTCGTCGGCGGGCTCGCCCTCAACCTGACCCCCTGCGTGCTGCCGATGATTCCCATCAACCTCGCCATCATCGGGGCCGGCGCCAGGGCCGGCTCTCGCCTGCGGGGCTTCGCCCTCGGCGGGGCCTATGGCGCGGCGATGGCCCTCGTCTACGGCACCCTCGGGCTCGTGGTCATCCTGACCGCGGGCTCGTTCGGGACGATCAACTCGTCGCCCTGGTTCAACGTCGGCATCGCGGCCCTCTTCGTCGTCCTCGGCCTGGCGATGTTCGACGTCCTCGCCATCGACTTCTCGCGGCTGCAGTCGCGTTTCGCGGCCGGGGGCAACCGGGCCGGGTCGTTCCTCGTCGCGTTCGGCATGGGCGCGGTCGCGGCCCTTCTCGCCGGCGCGTGCGTGGCGCCGGTGGTCATCCAGGTCATCGTGTTCTCGAGCAACCTCTACGGCACCGGCACCACGATCGCCCTCGCGCTGCCGTTCGTCCTCGGCATCGGCATGGCCCTGCCGTGGCCCGTCGCGGGGGCGGGGCTGTCGTGGATGCCGAAGCCGGGGGCCTGGATGGTTCACGTCAAGCACGCCTTCGGCGTGTTCATCCTCGGCACCGCGGTGTACTACGGCTACATCGGCTACGGGCTGTTCGCGCAGCGCTGGGTCGATCCCGACGAGGTCGCGAGCAGCGTGCAGGCGCTGCTGGAGGAAGGCTGGCACGCCTCCCTCGGTCAGGGCCTCGCCGAGGCGAAGGCCGAGAACAAGCTGGTGCTCGTCGACATGTGGGCCACGTGGTGCAAGAACTGCCTCACCATGGACCGCACCACCCTCAAGGCCCCGGAGGTCGAGGCCGGGCTCGAGGACTACGTGAAGGTGAAGTTCCAGGCGGAGGACCTCGACGCCTCGCCGGCCGGGGACGTGCTGAAGCACCTCGACGGCATCGGGCTGCCGACCTACGCCATTCTGCGTCCGCTGGCGGACACCCGCACCGCCGATGCCGGCGACTAGTGCTGCGTCAAGACCAGGCGTGCGGGTGGGCGGCGCTCCGATTCGTCACCGATTGCTCGCTGCAAACCCATGTCCGTGTCCGAAGCCGGCGGGGTGACGCGCCGCTGGCCCGCAACGTCGGAGTGGCCCGGACGCCGGAACCGGCGGGCGCTTGGCGGAGACGAGGCGACGATCGCCGGGCGGGTCGGGCCGCCCCCCGGCGCCCGGGGCGGCGATTCGAGGGCGGGCCTCGATCCCGCGGAACCGGGCGCAGGCGGCGGAGCCACGAAAGGGAACAGAGTGGTGACTGAACGCTTGCGGAACCTGCTGCTGGTCATGGTCCCGGTGCTGGGCGCGTGCGCCATGCAGCCGGGCGAGGTGAACCTCGTCACCTCCTTCGGAGAGCAGCTCGCGGCGGTCGACGGCGTGACCGACTTCGAGCACGACGGCAACGAGCTGACGTTCATGGGGCCGGACGGCGAGGGGGGCATCGCCTCGTGGCGGATCCTGATCGAGTCGACCGAGCTGGTGTCGAACGAGGGGCGGCCGCTCGAGGGCCACGTGGTGTCGTCGTGGTATCGGGACGGCGAGTTGATCGAGCCGATCGGCACCATGTACACGCTGCCGCAGGAGTTCTTCGACACCGGCATCGCCCAGGTGTGCTACGGGCTCTGGGACGAGGCCGAGAGCCGCTGGGACTGGTAGCGGGCCCGGCGCCCCCCCCCGGGGGAGCCGGCGGGGCGGCGGGAGAGAGTCGCGCTGCACCGGGCGGCGACGCATCCCGCCACGCGCCGCTTCCATGCGATGCGGCGTTCCGCCGCGGCAGCGGGGACCGACGGCGGGCTCACTCGCCGGTCGGCGGCGGCACCCGGACCCGGAGGGCCGCCGGATGGACGGCAGCGGACAGGCGGCACCCGCCCTGCACCGGCCCTCCGTCACGACGGGCTCACCCGCCGGTCGGCGGCGGCACCCGGACCCGGAGGGCCGCCGGATGTACGGTGGCGGACAGGCAGCACCCGCCCTGCACCGGCTCTCCGTCGACGTGGAACCGCAGCGGCCGATCGGCGGAGATGGTCACCCGGTCTACCCGTGAGCAATGCACGTAGGCGTGGCGGTCGATGGTGCCGTTGAACAGGCGCCAGAGGCCCCACGCGGCTCTCGCCGGGCCGATGGGGTCCACCGACACGAGGTCGAGGCGCCCGTCGTCGAGGCGGGCGTGGGGCGCGACGACCGCCCCGTTGCCGTACTGCCGGCCGTTCGCCAGCTCGATGAACAGGGCCGGCTGCTCGAGGGTGCGTTCGCGGGTCGCGACGGCGTACCGCTCGCTCCGGTAGCGGAGCAGCTCGCGCGCCGTCGCCAGGACGTAGCCGGCCAGCCCCCGGCCGGCCAGGCGGGCGAACAGGTCGGCCACCGCCGCGGGCAGCCCCACCCCCGCGAGGTTCACGAAGGGTCGCCCGGCCAGCTCCCCCACGTCGATGACGCGGTCGCCGCCCCGCAACGCCGTGTCGATCGCCTCCTCGGGCCGGAGGCTGATGCCGAGCTCGCGCGCCAGGCCGTTGCCCGATCCCGCCGGCACGATGCCCAGCACCGCGTCCCGGCGCATCAGCGCCGAGGCCACCTCGTTGACGGTGCCGTCCCCTCCCCAGGCGACCACGGGGGAGAAGCCGCGTCCCGCGAGGGCCGCCGCGAGCTCGCGGGCGTGGCCCGGCCGCTCCGTGAAGGCCACCTCGTGGTCGGCGGCGGCGGCGGCGCAGCGCCGTCGGATCGCGCCGACGAGATCGGCGGGCCCGCTCCCGCGCCGCGACGACCCCGCAACCGGATTGATGACGAACGCAAGCGGAGACCGCACCGTCAGAGCCTGTTCCGCGCCGACCCCGCCCGCGCGGCGAGCGAGGGACCGCCGGCCCGTGGCGTGCGCCGACGCGCACGACTCTCGCGCCAACGGTGGTATAGTAGCCTCCCAATATGGGGAGCCGCTGGGTTCGCACCGTCGTCGTCATCGTAGCACTCGCGACGCTGGGTTTCGCGGGTAACCAGATCCGCCTTTCCAATGCCGCCCTCGCCGACGAGCAGGGCGGGGAGCGGGTCTTCACCGACCTCGGGTGGACGCTCAAGCTGACGCTCGCCGAGCTGAGGAGCGCCCAGCAGGCCCTGGTCGCCGACGGTCAGGACCGCGAGTACTGGGCCTCCCGGGTCGACGCTCATCTCGAGGATGTCCTCGGCAGCCTCGACAACCTCAAGAGACAGGTTTCGAACCCGGACACGCTGGCGAGGCTCGACGATGCGGTCGCCGCGGTCGGCAGGATCCGGGACCTGGATGAAGACGCCCGCCAGTACATCGGCTCCGATCAACCGCTGCAGGCATCGGACCTGATCTTCGGCGACGGGTTCGATCTCGTCGACCGCGCCCGCGCGCACGTGCAGGCGGCCCAGCAGGAAGAACGCACGTCGCGTCTCGACGTGATGAGCACCGCGCGGGCGAACCAGTCGAGGATGATGTGGACGGCCGTGGTCGTCATCGTCCTGTCGATGTTGGCGCTCGCGCCGGCGGGCGCCGCCTCGGACCGGGACGATGCGTCCCCCGACGACGGCGAGTACCACGTTCCCGAGACCAACGGACTGTCGCTGTTGTCGCTGGACGGCGATTCGGGCGACGACGAGCTCGATCTGCCGCCGGCCGACAGCGGGGACGTGGTGGCGGCCCCGGCGACCGGCGACGGGGGCGAGAAACCGGTGCGGAAACCGTCCGCCCCGGACGCGGCGCCGGATCTCGCCGCCACGGCGGCGCTGTGCACGGACTTCAGCAACCTCACGACCCGGGATCAACTGCCCGGCCTGCTGGCGCGAACCGCGGCGCTGATGAACGCCAGCGGCATCATCATCTGGGTCGGCAACGAGAACGCGCGGGCGCTGCAGCCCGCCCTCGGACACGGTTACCCCCCGGGAACCCTCGAGCGCATCGGCTCGATTCCGCAGGTCGGCACCAACCCGACGGCTACCGCGTTCACCACCGGGCGCCTTCAGGTCGTCGAATCGGAAGGGTCGGACGCGGGCGCCCTGGCCGCGCCGCTGATGGTGTCGGAGCGCTGCATCGGCGTGCTCTCGGCCGAGCTGCGCGAGGGTTGGGAGTCGAGCGACGCGGTGCAGGCGACCGCCTCGATCGTCGCCGCGCAGTTGGCGCCGCTGCTGCCCGCCGACACCCCGGCGACGGAACCGGTCTCCGCCACCGGCACCCTCGACACCACCGGTTCCGCCACGGGGACGGAGACCGCCACGCCGGCGTCGTCCTGAACGTGACGCCCCGATGGAGCCGTTGAGCCTGCCGCTCGACTACGCCGCCATCGAGCGGATTCTCCCCCATCGCTATCCGTTCCTCCTCGTCGACCGCATCACCGAGTTCGAGGTCGACAGGCGCATCGTCGGCATCAAGAACGTCTCCCTCAACGAACGGTACCTCTCGCGCAGGGCCCGCGAGCGACCGGTGCTGCCGCCGACGATCCTGACCGAGGCGGTCGCCCAGGTGGGCGCGATCCTCATACTCTCGAAGCCGGAGAACCGCGAGAAGCTCATCTACATCGTCGGTATCGAGCGGGTGCGTTATCGCCACCCGGCCCGCCCCGGCGACACCGTGCACATCGAGGTCGTCGTGAAGCGCCTGCGCAGCCGCATGGGCCAGTTGCACGGCATCGCGAAGACCGACGACGGCAGGGTCGCGCTCGACGGCCGCATGACCTTCGCCCTCGGCCCCGCGCAGGAGCCCGGCTGACCGGGCCGCTACCACCCCGAAGCGGCGCATCCCGCGGGCCGGCGTGTTGCGCTGATGGTGGGCGGCGCCCCAGGGGCATCCCGAGGTCGTGCGGCTGCTGCTGCTCGACCCGGAACAGGAACTCGGGGTCGGTGAGCAGGCCCCCGAACCGCGACGAGGGCGCATCGCCTTCTGATAGAATGCGCCAATGGCTTCCAAGAAACGTCGCAAGCTGCCCAGGCAGCCTCCTCCGGCGCCCCCCCCGGTCGAGCCCCGCTCGAGCGGCGGGCGGTGGGCGCTGATCGCTCTCGCCGTCGTCGCGGTCGCCGGCGCCGGGGCACTCCTGCTGTTGGGGGGTGACCGGACCGCGCTGACCCCCGAGCAGGCCGGTGAGGCACCGGCGGCCCCTGCATCCTCCACTGCGACGGCCGGGACCGCCGCGAGCGCCGGCGGGCCGGCGTCGGCCGCCCCGCGGTTCGACAGCGAGGACCTCGAGGGACTGCCGATGCCGCCGCTCCCCTACGTGCCGCAGACCGCCGGGCCCGCCGACCTGATGAGGCAGGCCTACGTGTTCGCGGCCCGGAACCCGGACGTGCTCGACTACGTGCCCTGCTATTGCGGCTGCGGCCAGACCGACGGGCACGTGGGGAACACGGACTGTTTCGTCGAGTCGCGGGCCCCGAACGGGGCCGTGACCGAGTGGGACGTCCACGGCATGACCTGATCGCACTGCCTTGCCGTCGCGCGTGACGCGATGCAGATGCATGCCCTCGGCGCCTCGCCCTCGGACATCCAGGACGCGGTGATGAACAAGTACGCGTCCCAGTCCGCCTATGCCACGCCGACGCCCCCCGCGCCGCGCGGCGACTGAAGAAGACCGGGCTGCCCGGGTACGCCGGTCCGAGTGACCCGTACCCGGGGAGCCCGCCGTGACCATCCCGAATGGGTCCGCGCGGTTCCCCCCGCCCGCCCGCGGAGCTGCTCGCCGGGCTGTACGAGTCCATCCCCGAGGGCATCTACGTCGGCGCCCTCGAGGCAGCCGGCGTCGAGACGCTGGGCGCCAACCCACACCTGAAGCTCATGTTCGGGTTCGACCCGGACGAGCCCGACGATCGGGTGCGGCCGTTCGCGGCCGAACGGTTCCTCGACGACCGGGCCCGCGCCGACTTCCTCGCGCGGCTGCGCCGCGACGGCGCCGTCAGCGACTACCTCGTTCGTCTCCGGCGGGTCGACGGCAGCTCGATGTGGGTCGAGGTCACCGCCGGCCTGCGCGCGGCGGAAGACTCGCGCCCGCCGCGCCTCGACGCCCTCGTGCGCGACGTCAGCGAGCGGCGGAAGCTCGAGGCGCAGGGGCGGGACCCGGGTCACGAGCTGGTGCAGTCGGAGAAGATGGCGGCCCTCGGCCAGACCATCTCGGGGGTGGCCCACGAGCTCAACAACCCGCTCGCGACCATCCTGACGTGCGCCGAACGACTGGCCGCGCGCCCCGTCGAAGCCGAGATGAAGCGCGGCGTCGAGACCATTCTCGGCGAGGCCGAGCGGGCGGCCAAGATCGTGCGGAACCTGCTGACGTTCGCCCGCAAGCGCAACACCACGCGGGCGTTCGTCGACATGAACGAGATCGTGCACGACACCCTGGCCTCGCGCGCCTACGAGCAGCGGGTGTCGAACATCTCGACCCTCGACGCCCTCGCCGGCGGGCTGCCCCCCATCTTCTCGGACCCCCACCAGGTCAAGCAGGTGCTGCTGAACCTGATCATCAACGCCGAGCACGCGATGCTCGCCGCCAACGGCCGCGGGTCGCTCGTCGCCCGAAGCTGGTACGACGAGGGGCAGGACATGGTCACGCTGGAGATCAACGACGACGGGCCGGGGATTCCGGAGGACGTCCGGAACCGGATCTTCGATCCCTTCTTCACCACCAAGGCCCTCGGCAAGGGCACGGGGCTCGGGCTGACCGTGGCCTACGCCATCGTTCAGGAACACGGCGGGCGGATTCGCGTGGAGTCGACGCCCGGGGCCGGCGCGTCGTTCTTCGTGTCGTTTCCCGCCCGCGCGGGGTTGTCCCGCGCGGCGCCGGCGCCGACCCTCCACCCCGCGCCCACCGCCGGGGCCGGCATCCTGCTCGTGGAGGACGAGCCGGCTCTCGCGGCGGCGGTGGCCGACTCGCTGGCCGACGCCGGCTACCGCGTGGAGCGTGCCGCCGACGGCGAAGAGGCGCTCGCGCGGGTCGGGGCCCAGTCCTTCGACCTCGTCATCTGCGACCTCAAGATGCCGCGGCTCGACGGGCGCGCGTTCTACCGGTGGCTGTGCGAGAAGAACCCCTCGCTCGCCCGCCGCATGATCTTCGTCACCGGCGACGTGGCGGGCACCGACGCCGAGCGCTTTCTCGTCGAGAGCGGATGCCGATGGCTGGCCAAGCCGTTCCGGCTCCGCGACCTGCTCCGCACGGCCCACGAGGTGATGAGGTAGGAAGTCTGCGCCGTGGAACCGCGCGGACTCCCGGCGGGGTTGGTCGGGCGCCAAGCGGAGTCGAAAGGCGACGATTGGCGGGCGAGGCGTCCGCGCCGTCGCCCGGCGCGGACGGGAGGGTCGGTTCGGCGGTGAGTGGGGCCGGGGCTCGGCTCGCCGGGCCGGGATCGGCGCGCCCGTGGGGTCACGCGGCGTTCGACTTGCGGGCGGCGGCGACGGGCGATGGGGCCGCTTCCTCGACCGGGGACACGCGGGCCTTCGCCATGTTCAGGCGCCGCCGGCCGCGGCCCGCCGGTCTCCCGCCGGTCGTCGTCGCGGCCGTCGCCCGGGGATCGAGGTCCGGGCCCAGCTCCTTGCGGAGGCGCTGCACCGCGCGCGCGTGCAGTTGCGACACCCGGGACTCGTTCACCCCGATCTCGCTGCCGATCTCCTTCATCGTCACGTCGCCATAGTAGTAGAGGCCGATGACCTTCCGCTCGCGGGCCGGCAGCGCCTTGATGGCGTCCCGCACCCGCCTGGCGACGTCGCCCTGCTCGCACACGCGATCGGGCCTCGGCTGCTCCGGCGGCATCATCACCGGTGGCAGGTTGGCGCCCTGCCCGGGGTCGACGGAGGCGAGGGGCGACGTCGATTCGATCGCCTTGATGCGGACGATGGTCCGGCTCAGCGCCGCCTCGTCGCATCCCATGTGCTGCGCGAGGTTCGCCAGCGACGGCTCGTCTCCGAGCTCGTGACGCAGCTTTTCGCGGGCCGCCTCGAGCTCGCGCCGGACCTTGCGGACACCGCGGGGCCAGGCGTCGCGGCGCAGGGCGTCGATCATCGCGCCGCGGACGCGGCGCTCCGCGAAGGTCTCGAACTTGATGCCGCGCCCCTCGTCGAACCGGTGGGCCGCGTCGATGAGCCCGATCATGCCGTCCTGCACGAGGTCGCCGAGATCTATCGAGTGCGGCATGGAAGCGGCCATGCGCCGCGCCATCGCCTCCACGAACGGCACGCCCGCGGCGATGCGGTCGTGATCCTTGCCGTCGGTTGCTTGCGCCTTCATGATGGTCGCCTCCAGGACATCGGTCAACCGTGGCGCCGCCTGCCGGGAAGAGGCAGCCGCCACCGCATGGAGACGATTTAGGCAAATGACGTGCCAGCTTGCGACGGGCACCGTCGACGAAGGCCCTCACGAAGCCCCAATCTCTGCAAACTGCTGTCGAAAAGCAGTTTATCTACCAGACCCGGCGACTGCCCCCGGGGGCTCTTCCCGGGACCGAAGACGGGCGGCCGTCATGGAATTGACATCGCGCGCGCCGGCCTGTCATCGTATTGACGGTCGGGCCGGGCGGATCCGTGGGCGGGAAGAACGGCGCGGACGCCGACGGATCGGCCTGGCGCCGGCGGAACCCGGGAGTCTGCGCCGTAGAACGGTGCAGACTCCTGACAGGGTTGGTTGGGCGCCACGCGGAGCCGAAGGCGACGATGGGAGGCTGGGGCCGACGGGCTCAGTTGCGGAAGCGTTCCTGGATGTAGCGGGCGGCGCTGATTGCCTCGACGACGCTCGTCACGATCTGGGACGCTCGCGCGCGGCTCGCGTCGTCTTCGAGCTGCGCGTCGAGGAGCTCGGCGTTCGCGAGAATGATGCCGAGCTGGTTGTTCAACCGATGGAAGAGAGCGCCGAGTTCGGTCGGCTGGTCCATCTGGGGAAGGTCCATCGTTGCCGGGGCACGGGAGCGGTACGCGAGACCGGGCCGCCGTCAGTCGGCGTGCGGCGGTCCCGCCGGGGCGGCTCCGGCGCGCGGGTCGCGCCACAGCGTATCGACGAATATCCGCACCGAACCGCCGGCCGTCCGTACGTACTCGACCTTGCCGCCGGCGATCCAGTTGTAGATGGTGCGGCGGCTGACTCCCACCAACTCGCACGCCTGCGCGATCGAGAGGGTTTTTCTATCGCCAATCATGACAGACGCTCGCGTTTCGCCCGGCCCGGCCTCGCCTCCACGCCCGGGCCGGCTCAAGGAGGGTATCGGCAACTGACGACCCTTCCATTAGCCGGCCCGCGCCGAGGTCGCCGCCAGCCAGGAGTCTGCGCCGCGGAACGGCGCGGACTCCTGCAGGGTTGGGTGGGCGCCCGCCGGAGCCCACAGGCGACGATGGGCGGGCCAGGAATCTGCGCCGCAGAACGGCGCGGCCGCCTGGAGGGTGGTCGGGCACCCAGCGGAGCCGCAGGCGACGATGGGCGGCCAGGGGTGAGAGAGGCCGGCGCCCATGCCTGAACGCGAGGTCCCGGTGCTGCTCGTGGAGGACGAGGCCTCGTTGCGGGAGGTCACCGCCCAGCGGCTCGCCGCCGAGGGCTACCGGGTGGTCGCGGTCGACAACGGAGAGGCGGCGGTCGAGCGCCTCGCCGAATGCGCCTTCGACGTCGTGCTGACGGATCTGCGGCTGCCGGGCATCGACGGCACCGCGGTGCTCGACGCCGCCCTCGAACGGTATCCCGACATCGTCTGCATCGTCGTGACCGGCTTCGGCACCGTCACCGACGCGGTGGCCGCGATCAAGCGCGGGGCGGCCGACTTCATCACCAAGCCCTTCCAGTTCGGCCAACTGCTGCACGTGGTGCGGTCCGCCCTCGAGCAGCGGCGCCTCCGGTCCGAGAACGCGTATCTGCGGTCGCAGATCCAGGAGCGCTACCGCTTCGAGGGCCTCGTGGGGCGCAGCCCGAGGATGCGCGAGCTGTTCGACCTGCTGGAGACGGTGGCCGCGAGCCCGAGCACGGTCCTCATCACCGGGGAGACGGGCACCGGCAAGGAGCTCGCGGCCAGGGCGATACACCACAACAGCCCCCGGCGCGGCCATCGCTTCGTGGCCCTGAACTGCAGCGCGGTGCCCGAGACCCTGCTCGAGTCCGAGCTCTTCGGACACGTCCGCGGCGCCTACACCGGGGCCGTCGCGACCCGGCAGGGCCGGCTGGAGTCGGCGCACGAGGGAACGCTGTTCCTCGACGAGGTCGGCACCATGAGCGCCCCCCTGCAGGCGAAGCTGCTGCGGGTGCTGCAGGAACGCGAGTTCGAGCGCGTCGGAGACGACCGGCCGATCCGGATCGACGTCCGCATCATCGCCGCCACCAACGCGGATCTCGCGAAGCTGGTCCGTGAGGGCGGATTCCGGGAAGATCTGTTCTACCGCCTGAACGTCATCCCGATCTTCCTGCCCCCCCTCCGGGAACGGCGCGAGGACATCCCGCTGCTCGTCCGCCACTTCGTCGAGGGGTTGAGCCGGCAGCAGGGCCGCTCGCGGGAGGTGGCCGTCACCCAGGCGGCGATGCGCCGGATGATGGCGTACGGGTGGCCGGGCAACATCCGCCAGCTCGAGAACGCGATGGAGCGCGCGCTCACCCTGAGCCGGAACCGCGCGCGGATCGACGTCGGCGATCTGCCGCAGGAGCTGCAGCAGGCGCCGCTGTCGGAGCCGGCGGCCCTGCCCGCCATCCCCGAGGAGGGCTTCGACATGGCCGCCTGGGTCGCCGGCATCGAGCGCGAGCTGATCCGGCGGGCGCTCGACGACTCGGGGGGAAACCGCCAGCAGGCGGCCCGCCGGCTGGGCCTCAAGCGGACCACCCTGGTCGAGAAGCTCAGGCGGCTGGGGGAAACCGACGGCAGACGGGCGGCGTCGCGCCCGGAGTCCTGAGCGGGAACCCGGGAACGGCGGTCGGGGCCGCGGTGCCCCCGCCGCGGCTCCTCGACCCGCCCGGCCCGCCTGTCGCCGCCCGCGGCTCCGCTCGGCGCGAAACCCGCCCCTGCGGGAGTCCCGCGCCGTCCTGCGGCGCAGGCGCCTACGCGAACAGCCGCATCGGCTCGAACGACCCCTTGAGAATCGACGCGCTGTCGTCGAAGCCGAGCCACCCCTCGATCATCGACGCGTAGACGCGCCGGAAGTCGGTGGTCATCTTCAGGTTGCCGTCATCGAGATCGGTCAGGCTGGGGTGCCGGCCGTGCAGGCCGCCGGCGACGCCGGGGCCGATGACGAACATCGGGGTCGCGGTGCCGTGGTCGGTCCCGAGGCTGGCGTTCTCCTCGACGCGGCGGCCGAACTCGGTGAACACCATCATCGCCACGTCGCCGGCGCGGCCGATGCGCTTCAGGTCGTCCATGAACCCCCGGATCGCGTCGGCGGTGTACGCGAGCAGGCGCGAGTGCGGGTCGGCCTGGTGCACGTGGGTGTCGAACGAGTTGCCCTGGTAGGCGACGTAGTAGAGCCGCGTCGGCATTCCCGCGTGAATGAGCGCCGCCACCTGCCGGAGCTGCGGCGAGAGGCCGCCGATGCCGTAGTCGACGGGGGTGCGGTACGCGGCCGACGCCTCCCGGACGAACTGCGAGCTCTCGACCGCGTTGGCCGCCGTCGACGCCAGGAACTCGAGGGCGGGGTTGTCGGCCGCCGTCGGCCGCAGCCGCTCGATCGCCTGCTTCTCGGTCTCGGTGCCCACCCGGCGGAAGCCGCGGGGGTTGTTGAAGACGAGGGGCTGGTGGTGGCGCGCCTGCACCGCCAGCGACTGGCGGGTCCCGATGTTGACGATCATGTTGCCTTGGGCGTCGTGGTCGTAGGCGCCGTCGGCGAGGCGGCCCAGCCACCCGAGGGGCTCGCCGCCGTTGGGCACCCCGGTGTGCCAGAACCCCATCGACGAGAAGTGCGACAGGCTGGGGTTGTCGTACCCGCACCCGTGCACGACGCCGAGCATGCCCTCCTTGTACAGGCGCTCGAAGCCGGTCATCGCGGGGTGCAGCCCGTAGCCGTCGCCGATGGGAATGACGTCGCCGGGCCGGACGCCGAGGTTCGGCCGCACGCGGTAGTACTCGTCGTCGCCGAAGGGGACGACGGTGTTCAGGCCGTCGTTGCCGCCCGACAGCTCGACGACGACGAGGATGCGCTCGGGACGGCTCTCGGCGCTCGTGCCCTCGAGGGCCTGCGCGGTCAGCGCCGCCGACGTCCGGTCGAGCAGCACCGGGAGCCCCGCCGTGAGCCCGATGCCGTACAGCCCCTTCCGCAGGAAGTCGCGCCGCGAGCACCCACAGCCGTTGAGATGGCGGATAGTCATCGTTCCTCTCTCCACTCCTGCACCGAAGTGTCTGCGCCGCTACATCGAACTGTCTGCGCCGATCGGCTTGCCGCCGGCCCCGTTCTACGCGAGCTGGTACTCCGGCGCGCTCAGCACGAGATAGAGCAGCGAGCGCAACGCTCCTTCCACCCGCGGCCCCGGCGCCGGCAGGCGATCGCCCCCCAGGTCCTCCCGCAGCCGCTCGACGAGCACCGCGCGGGCGGCGTCCCCGACGGGGACGCGGAGGAACCGCCGCACGAAGTGGTCGACGACGGCCCCGGCCGTGGTGGCCTCGGCCGCCGTCACCATGGCGTACAGGTCGAGGCCGGCGGTCTCCCGCGGAATCGGGATCAGCCGGTCGAAGGCCATGACGTAGCCCATGTAGCCGCCGTACCGGGTGTTGTACTCCTCGTCGCGGTCGACGAGGCGGCTCGACTCGGCGTCGCCGCCCTCCTGGGTGGCGGCGGTGATGTTCATGCCCTGCTCGATCCGCCGGCCGACCCGCGCGTAGATGCCCGGGACGTTCCGGTCGGGCGCCCAGAAGCCGTCGCGGTCGGGGAACAGGACGCCGCGGAACAGGTTGCCCCGCTCGAGGAGCAGGGCGGGCGTGATCCAGGTCCGGCCGCCGGCCCACCCCGCCACGTTGGGGGGATTGAACAGCGTCTGCCCCAGGCCCGCCGTCAGCCGGTTGAAGTCGGGGATGGTGGGCAGCCGGGTCAGGCCGAGCTTCCGGTAGGTGGAGACCACGAGCTGCACGGGACTCTTGATCTGCGTCGCCACCGAGGCCGGGCTGTGGAAGTCCCTCGACAGGAGGATCCGCCGGAGGAGGGGGCGCAGCTCGTAGCCGGCCTCGCGGAACGTGTCGCCGAGGGCGGCGCGGGTGGCCGCGTCGAGCTCCTCGCGCACCAGGAAGCGGTAGAGCTTGCCGGCGATGAACTCGGCCGTCACCGGCGTCTCGAGGATGATGTCGATGACGTCTTCGCCGTCGAAGGGGCCGGTCCGCCCGAGGAAGGTCTTCTCGCCGAAGTCGTGGTTGTCGGCGTCGAACCGGAACTCCACGCCCTCGTTCGTCCACCCCGTGAACGCACGCGAGGCCTCGCGGATGTCCCGCTCGGTGTAGTTGCCCACCCCCATCGTGAACAGCTCGAGCAGCTCGCGCCCGAAGTTCTCGTTCGGATGGTCCTTGCGGTTCTCGCCGTTGTCGAGATAGACGAGCATCGCGGGGTCGGTGAGGATGCCGACCAGCAGGTCGCGGAAGTTGCCGGCGGCGTTGGCCCGCAGCATCTCGTTCTGGCGGTGCATCATGCGGGCGTCCCGCACCTTCCCGGCGCCGGTGGCGAAGTGCCCGTGCCAGAACAGGGTGAGCTTCTCCTCGAGGGGCCTGCGGGTCGTCAGCATGCGCTCGCCCCACCACGTCGCGAGCCGCTGGGTCTCCACGGCGTTGGCGCGCAGGCCGTAGAAGAACGTGTTGACGACGGGCTGGAGCCGGCGCGACTCGCCCTCGGGCAGCATCGCGACGCCCATCGACGTCCCCGTCTCGCGCGCGATGCGCACCGCCTCGGCCCGGCTCTTCGGGAACGGGTCCATCCCCGGGTCCCAGATCGGCGAGGGCTCGAAGGCGGCGGCGGTGTCGTCGACGGCGGCGAACTCGACGAGGGCGTCGACGGCGGCCTCGGGGGTCATCGCGGCCAGCCGCTCGATCTCGGCCGGCGTCGCCCCGAACCCCGCGCGCTCGACGAGGTGGGCGGCCCGGTCGTAGCTCCAGTCGGCGGCGGTGATGGGCGTCAGGTCGTCGACCCACGCGTCGGGACCCGACTCGGCGGCCAGGGCCGCGGCGGCGCCGAGCGCGGCCAGGACCGCGGCGGCGACCAGCCAGGCGAGGGGACGGAGCCGCGCGAGCGGCCGGAACATCGCCATGCACCAGCACTCCGGCGCCGCGGTGCCCGTGTCGTAGTCTCTGCGCAGCGTCGTCATGACCGACCTCCGAACAGGTCCAAGGCAGCGATCGCGTCCCGAAAGACTGCCTGTGCATCATACGCCAACTCGACCCGGAGCCTCCGCACTGGCGGGAGCCGATCCGTCGACCCGGCCGGGGCTCAGTCCCGATCGCGATGCACGGTGTCGGGGGTGAAGGCGGGCATGCAGACGGCGACGTACTCCGCCCCGCCGGCCTCGGGACTCGAGTAGCGGATCCACTCGCCGGGCTCCGCGACTATCGCCTGCCCGGCCCGCACGTCGATGGCGCCCGCCTCGTGCTCGACCCGCAGCAGGCCGCGAAGCACCACCGTGAACTCGCGGAACTCGGGCCGCTGCCCCGGCTCCATCCACCCCGCGGGAGAGACCATCCGGGCGATGCTGACGTCGTCGTGGGCGGAGTTCACGCGTCCGGCGTACTCCTCGATGCGCTTCGGCAGGTTGCCGGCCGCCTCGATGACGGTGGGGCTCGCGATCAGTCTGGGCATCGCGTCGATCATCCTCGCTCCGTCAACAGCGAGCTCACGTCCCGCCACAGCTTGTCGAACGAGGGCGCGGTTCGGGCCGCGTCGAGGTCGAAGGTGGCGGTGAACGCGGGCTGGTCGAGCGTTTCGCTGTACGGGTGATTGGACATGAAGTCTCCCAACCGTTCCTTCGCGCCCCGAATCGATTCCGGCTCGCGCTGCGGTTCGACGGATTCGGCCATGCCCCGCGTCCCGGCGATCGACTCGACGGCGGCCAGGAACCAGGCTTCGTACTCCGTCTTCGCCAGCACGACCCGGATGGCCCGATCCGACCGCGCTTCCCTGGCGCGCCGGAGAATCTCGGGGGCGAGCTCTGCGGGGCAATCCCCTTCCGCGTCGATCAGAATCAGGACGCAACCGGCGGGGCCCGCCCGTCGGGCGGCAAGCTCGACGCTCCGCTCCAGCTCTCCTCTCTTCAGGAAGCGCTGCCGCCTCACCCGAATCGGTCGAAGGACGTCCATCGCACGCGCCGGCGCCACCCGCTCCGCAATCCGGCGAAGCAGGATCGGAACGGCCTTCACCTCGCCGTGGCCCTCGACGATGGAAGCGATTCTGAGCACGTCTAGGAGCCCCTGGTGAGAGCCTCGCATTCAAGCGGCGATGCATCCCGCCTCGGCTCTTTGCCGGCGCCCTCCGGGCGCGATGCAACGCGGGGTCTCATCACGGGCTCCTACGCCTCGAGGCCGAACAGGTCGAGCTGGTTCGGCTTGAGGTTCGAGAGGGCGGGATCCGGGTCCAACTGGTTCATTCTGAGGAGCTCGCCGGCCGTGAAGAGATGCTCCCGCAAGGCCGAGCGCCCGACCGCGTCGAGGGGTCCGATGCGAGTCTCGCCGTGCTCGGCCACGACGGCGAGGACCGAGTCGTCGGCGATGTCCGAATGATCGAGCAAGTCGGGGCTGTGGCTCGTCACGAGCACCTGCGCGTGCCCCGCCGCCTCCCGAAGGCCGTCGATGAGAACCCCCGCCGCGGCCGGATGGAGTGCGACCTCGGGCTCTTCGATGCCGACCAGTCGGCGGGGCCCTCCATCGTCCCCGGCTCCCTGGAAGAGCGCCAACAGCACGCCGAACGCCCGCAGGGTGCCGTCGGACATGTTGCTCGCGAAGAACCGCCAGGGGTGCTGCGCGCCCTGGACGACCTGCCTGAACTCGAGGGTCTCCCGGGGGCCCACCAGCCGCCGGGCGACCGCGGTCACGCCGGGAACGACCTGTTCGAGGTACTCCTCGATGCGCGCCTTGAATGCGGGCGAGCGCGTCGCCAGGCTGGACAGGACGCTGGCGGCGTTGCTCCCGTCCCGCTTCAGCAGGTCGCCCGGGTCGGGAGGCTGCAGGTCGCGTATGGCCGTGGGGTTCAGGTTGTAGAACCCGGTGTTGGACAACGCGTCGTAGACGGGACGGAACGCGCTGCCGCCCGATACGGCGACGAGGTACAGGCGATCGACGGCGGAAGCCGGAGGCGGAGACAGCGTGCTCCTGAGGACGCGCCCTCGCTCCAGCTCGTAGAACTGGGCCCCGTCACCGTCCGGGGGGGCCACGCGGCACTCTTCGCGCTGTATCTCGAACCCTCCCCGCGGCCGAGCCCCCACGGTGAACGCGTAGTGGCCCCGGAGCTCTGCGAGCTCGAACGTCACGCGAATGCCGAAGTGTGTCGGATGCCCTCCCGACCGCCTGCGAACCTCGCCGATCCCGCCGCGATCACGGAGGGCGTGGTCGAGCGAGAAGCGGAGGGCGTCGGCCACGAAACGAATGGCGTCCAGGAAGTTGCTCTTGCCAGAACCGTTCGGACCGACGAGAAAGCAGAGCTGGGCCGGCGAGACGTCGCACGCGGCGATGCTCTTGTAGTTTCGAAGCGCGATGCGCGTCATCAGCCGCCGATCCGCCGTCACCGCCTCCCCTCCCGATCGCGGCGCCGGCGGCACCGAAATCACGCCTCTGCCGACGCGCGCCCCGACGGCGGCCGGGCCGCCGCGGCGGGAAACGGGCCCGGGGCCGGCCCCTGCGACGGGCCGCCGAGCTCGAAGAAGTCGCGGATGACCGCGCGCAGCGCGTCGAGCGAGGGGGCGGCGTTGATCGCCGTGCGCAGATGCGAGCCGCGGTCGATCCCCTTCGTGTACCAGGACCCGAGGGCGCGCAGCTTGTTGACGATCCACCGCTCGCGGCTCGCGGGGTTTCGCCGCCTGGGGCCGACCCGCCGGTCGAGGCCGGCGGTGTGCCGGAAGCCCTCCCGCTCGATCTCGGTCGCCTCGCTCAGCAGCAGGTCGACGTAGGCGAGCAGGAACCTCCCGCGCTCGTGCAGCGACACCGGCGGGGGGGCGCCGCCGCCCCACGCGGCCCGCGCCTGGTCGAAGATCCACGGGTTGCGGAGCGCGCCGCGGCCCACGAGCACCCCCGCCACCGCCGTCTCGCGCATCCGCCCCACGAGGTCGTCCGGCGTCACGCAGTCGCCGCTGCCGAACACGGGAATCGACACCCCCCGGGCCACCTCGTCGATCAGCGACCAGTCCGAGCGCCCGGTGTAGGACTGCGCGGCGGTCCGGCCGTGCACCGCCACCGCGGCGGCGCCGACCTGCTCGACCCGCTTCGCGAGGTCGGGGGCGTTGACGTGCTCGCCGTCCCAGCCGGCCCGCATCTTGACGGTGACGGGAATGGACACCGCCCGCGTCATCGCCCCGACGACCTCGGCCGCGTGCTCCGGCGTCCGCATGAGGCTGCAGCCGGCGTGGTGCTTGGCGATCTTGGGCACCGGGCAGCCCATGTTCACGTCGACGATGTCGGCGCCCATGCCCTCGACGATCTCGGCCGCCGCCGCCATCTTGCCCGGGTCGCCGCCGAAGATCTGGATCGAGACCGGCCGCTCCTCCTCCGTGTACTCGGCGTACTCGAGGGTCCGGTCGATGCCGCGCACCAGACCCTCGGAGCTGACCATCTCGGTCACCACCAGCCCGCAGCCCCCGCCCCGCTTGACGAGGCGGCGGAACGCGGTGTCCGTCATCCCCGCCATCGGGGCGAGGGCGAAGGGCGAGTCGAGGGCGACGGGGCCGATGCTGACGGGTGGACGCGGCTTCTCGTCCGGCGCGGGGTGGGACATGTCGTTCCTCCGGGCCGCGACCGAATCGCGGCCCGGAGCCTCGGACGGTCGGGACGGCCTCAGAATCCGGGTGGGGGGGTCCGCGGGCGGGTCAGGCGCTCCTCGTAGAGCGCTTGCAGCCCGTCGTCATGCCACTCGATGATCGCCTCGTTGCGAAGCGTGGTCAGGTAGCGTTCGAGGGCCTCGAGCCGGCGTTCGTTGAACACGCTGTTGACGATCTCCTCGCGCACCTCGTCGAACGGCGTCGGGGCGGCGGCGTTCGACGACTCCAGCTTCAGGATCTGGTAGCCGGCCGGCGTCCGCGCGACCTCGCCCACCTCGCCCACCTCGAGCGCCTCGATGCGGGCGCGGACCTCCTGGGCGAGGTCGCCGAGGGCGATGGGGCCGATGAGGCCGCCGTTCGCCCGCGACACGCCGTCGGACAGCTCGCCGACGACCGCCTCGAACGGCTCGCCGCCGCGCACCCTGGCCAGGGCCGACTCGGCCCGGCTCCGCGCCAGGTTGTCGCGCGCGACGTTGAACGCCCCGCCCTCGGCCGACACCGTGACCAGGATCTCCCGCAGCATGACGGTGGCGGGCTGGGTGTACTGGCCCAGATTCGACTCGTAGTACTCGCGGGCCTCGACATCGGTCATCGAGACCCGCCGCAGCACCTGGTCCTGCTGCACCTGCCCGGCCAGCATCTGCTCCTCCATGACCGCGCGCAGCTCGGCGAGGCTCATGCCCTGCTCCTGCCGCAGGGCGACGACGAGCTCCTCGTCGGTCATGTCGTTCTCCTGCTTGATGCCGTCCAGGATCTCCTCGAACTGCTCGTCGTCGAGCGAGTACCCCATGTCGCGCCCGCGCTGCACGAGCAGCATCTGGTCGACGGCGTTCACGAGAACGTCGGGGGTGATCGCCTGCAGCGCCATCTGCAGCTCGGCGTCGGTCTGGGGCGGCATCGGTCGAGTGCGCAGGGCGTTGATCTGCGCCTCCTCCAGGTCGGTCTGGGTGATGAGGTCGCCGTTGATCTTCACGAGAATCCGCTGGAACACCACCGCGCCCGGTATGCCCGACGTCAGGGCCTGCGCGGCGGCGGTGGCGGCGCCCGAGAGGACGACGCCGAGAACCAGGAGCGGAATCGCGGCTCGAAAGAGGCTTCTTGGCATGGCGGTCACCTTCCTCACGATTCTACCGCCTGCAGCCCGCGCAACTCCACCAGCAGGCCCCCGACGCGGGTCAGGAGCGAGGCCGGCCCTTCGCGGTCGCGCCGGGCCCGCTGGAGCTCGGCCCGCGAGAAGCCCGCCTCGACCTCGCCGCTGCGGGCGCGGGCCGTCCACCACGACGGCGACTCGCGGGGCCCCCGGGCGGCGCCGGCGGCGCGGAGGTCGGCGGTGAGCATGGCCGGCGGCTTCAGGTCCAGGTCCCGTCGCCGCTCGACGAACCGCATGAGCCGCACCGGGTCCACCGTCGTCGTGGTCCTGAACTTCACGACGAGGAGCGAGCCGTTCCTATCGAGCGACTCGATGCCGAGCTCGTCGGCGGCGAGGCGGACGCGGCCGTACTCGACGAGCATCGAGATGGAGGGCGGCGCCGGCCCGTAGCGGTCGCGCAGCTCGTCGGCGAGCGCCGACAGCTCGGTCTCGCTGCGGGCCGAGGCGACCCGGCGGTACACGGTCAGGCGCTGGTTGGTCTCGGGGATGTAGTCGGCGTCGATCTTCAGGTCGACGTCGAGGTTGACGGCGGCCCGGACGGCCTCCTCGACCTCCTCGCCCTTCAGCTCGCGGACGGTCTGATCGAGCAGCTTGACGTACATGTCGAACCCCACCGACTCGATGTGGCCGCTCTGCTCGCCGCCGAGGAGGTTGCCGGCGCCGCGGATCTCGAGATCGAGGGCGGCGACCCGGAACCCGCTGCCGAGGTCGCTGAACTCGCGGATGGCGGCCAGCCGCCGGCGCGCCACCGGCGACAGCGACCCCTCCGGCGGCACCAGCAGGTAGGCGTAGGCCCGTCGGTCGGAGCGCCCCACCCGCCCCCGAAGCTGGTAGAGCTGGGCGAGGCCGAACCGCTCGGCGTGGTTCACGATGATGGTGTTCGCATTGGGGATGTCGAGGCCGTTCTCGATGATGGTGGTGGCCAGCAGGACGTCGTACTCGTGCCGCACGAAGTCGACCATGCACCGCTCGAGCGCGCCCTCGGCCATCTGCCCGTGCGCCACCGCGATGCGCGCCTCGGGGAGGAGGCGGGTGAGCAGCTCGCCGATGGCGTAGATGGAAGTCACGCGGCTGTGCAGGAAGTAGACCTGGCCCCCCCGCTCGAGCTCGGTGCGGATGGCGCGGACGATCACCTGCTGGTCGAAGCGCACCACGTTGGTCTGGATGGACTGGCGGTCCTTCGGGGGCGTCTCGATGACCGACATGTCGCGGATGCCGGCGAGCGACATGTTCAGGGTGCGGGGTATCGGGGTCGCGGTCATCGTGAGCACGTCGACCCGGCGGCGCATCTGCTTGATGCGCTCCTTGTGGGCCACGCCGAACCGCTGCTCCTCGTCGACGATGAGGAGCCCGAGATCGCTGAACCGCACGTCCTTCGACAGCAGCCGGTGGGTGCCGACGATGATGTCCACCCGGCCCGCCTCGAGGTCGGTCAGCGTCTGCTTCTGCTCGGCCCGGGTCCGGAACCGGCTGACGAGGTCGATGCGCACGGGAAACGCCGCGAACCGGTCGGTCAGGGTCTTGTGGTGCTGGAACGCGAGGACCGTGGTGGGGGCGAGGAAGCCGACCTGCTTGCCGTCCATCACCGCCTTGAACGCGGCCCGCATGGCCACCTCGGTCTTGCCGTAGCCGACGTCGCCGCAGAGCAATCGGTCCATCGACACCGACGACTCCATGTCCCGGCGGATGTCCTCGATGGCGGACTGCTGGTCCGCGGTGAGCTCGTACTCGAAGGCGTCGTCGAACTCGCGGTGCCAGTGGGCGTCGGGGCTGAACGCGTGCCCGGCCATCGCCTTGCGGGCGGCGTAGAGCTTCAGCAGCTCCTCGGCCATGTCGCGCATGGCGCGGCGGACGCGGGTCTTGGTCTTGGCCCACGACGCGCCGCCGAGGCGGTCGAGGGCCTTCGCCGCCCCCGAGTACTTCTGCAGCAGGTCGATCTGCTGCACGGGCACGAACAGCTTGTCCTCGCCCGCGTAGCGCAGCTCCATGAACTCGTGGTGCTCGAGCCCGACGGGAATCTGCTTGAGCCCGACGAAGACCCCGACCCCGTGGTCGACGTGGACGACCCGGTCCCCCGCCTTGAGGTCGCGGAAGTCGGAGAGGAACGAGCGGGCGGGGCCCGCCGGCCGGCGCTCCCGGACCCGTCGCTCCTCGTCGAAGACGTCCGGCTCGGCGAAGATCTGCAGGCCGGCGTCGGGCAGGCGGAACCCGCGCGTGAGCTGGCCCGTCGCCACCAGCAGAGCGGCGCCGCCGGTCTCCTCCGCGTGGTCGATCGAGAGGGCGGTGAGGTCGTAGTCGGCGAGGATCTCGATGACCCGCTCGGCCCGGCCCGGGGTGCCGGCGACGAGCAGCGTCGTGTCGCCCCGCTCGCGGCACCGGGCGATCTCGGCCGCCCAGTCGCCGATGCGCCCGTGCATCTCCACCACCGGCTGGCAGGCGACGTGGCGGGCCGACGACGCGGTGTCCTGGTCCTCCCAGAGCTGCTCGAGCCGCGGGAGCGACCCGAGCCAGGCGTCGAGGACCGGCCACTCGACGAGCAGCTCCTCCGGCGGCAGCGCCGGGTCGCCCTGGGCCTGCGCGTTCGCGAAGCCCGCGGCGGCCTGCTCGGTGCGCGACTCGATGGCCGCCCGCGAGGCCTCGCCCTCGGACAGGAAGACGCGGACGCCGGGCACGCGCCGCAGGTAGTCGCGGAGCCAGGCGGAGCGATCGGGCTCGGCGTCCGGCGGGCCCTGCCCCGGCGCCGGCTCGAAGAGCTCGCGCAGGGGAAAGACCTCGGCCTGGTCGAGGGTCTCCGTCGAGCGCTGCGTGGCGGGGTCGAAGCGCCGCAGCGACTCCAGGCTGTCGCCCGCGAACTCCGCCCGGATGGGGTGCTCGTCCCCGGCCGGGAAGAAGTCGACGACGCCGCCCCAGACGCAGAACTGGCCGTGCCCGTCCACGGGATCCTCGGGGACGAACCCGGCGTCGGCGAGCAGATCGCCGAGGTCGGGCGGCTCGAGGAACGCGCCCGCGACGAGCCGCGTTCCGGCCGCGAGGAGGCGGTCCGGGGGGCTCACGCGGGGCAGGAGCGCCGCCGCCGCCGCCACCACCACGCGGACGGTGCCGGCCGCGAGCCCGTGGAGGGCCCGCCCGCGCGCCGCCGCGACGTCGAAGTGGGGGGCGAGCCCGCGGTACGGATCGACCTCGTGGGACGGGAACGGCAGCACCTGGTGGCGCACCTCGTGGGCCGAGACGGCGGTCAGGCTGCCGAGGAAGAAGCTGGTGTCGGCCACCAGTTGCTCGACGTCGCCGGCGCCGGGCACGATGACCACCACCGGCGCCTCGGTCGCGGCCGCGGCCGCCGCGAACCCCTTGGCGGACGCTGACAGCCCGGCCAGGGACCGCGCGGGGCCCCCGAGCCCCGCGCGAGCGGCCGCCGACCTGAACGCCGCCTGGAGCGCGAGCGATGTGCCGGTCACCGGCAGGTGGTCCGTTTCATGGCTGGAGCGGCCCGGCGGCCCGAAGTCCCCGCCGCATGCGGGCGGCGACGGTGGCTCCCGGTGTCCCGGCCGTGAAGTTCGCGAACGCGTCGCGATCTCTGCAAATGCCTGCAGAGACGAAGGCAAATGCCGTTCGGAATCGTTCCACGAACCACGGTTCGGAACACCGGGTCGAGCATGCCCAATCCTCTCCCTCGTCGCGCCTGGTCGGGCGGGTGCCTCGGCGATCCGCCTGCGCCCGCGGGCACCGGCGCAAACGCGGGCCCCTTCACGTCGGGCGGTCGAACCGGATGTTCCCGCTGAACCGCCAGGCGTGCCGGGGCCGGTAGATGCCCACGTCCCTGGTGCCCGACTTCACCCGGAAGGTGTAGAGCAGACGATGATAGTCGTACGAGAAGCCGTCGCGCTTGTGCACGGCGACGTCCAGCTTGTAGGTGCCCGCCACCAGATCGAGCCGGTCGACGACGAACGCCACCTCCCCGTCGCCGTCGAGCCGGGAGGGCTCCAGCTCCTCCAGATGGGTGTTCGTGCCGTAGCAGCACACCCCCTCGCTGCTGAAGATGCTGACGCCGAAGGCGAAGTCCGCGACGGGCTGCTCGGCGACGACCCGCATGCGGACGGTCATCGGCTCGCCGCTCTGGAACACGTGCGCGGGGCCCTGCCGGCCCTCGAGGGTCACCCGCTCGATCCGTACCGTGCCGGAGCCCCATCGGCCCTCCCTCGCCTTGAACATGTCGGCCGGGGGCTGATCGCCGGCGGCATCGGGGGCCGTCGCGTCCGGAGAGGCCTTCCCCGCCGCGGCCGGCGCCGCTGGTGACGCCGCCGACGCCGACGGGGGCGTTCCCGCCTCTGCTGGCGCTCCATCGGCAGACGTGGCCGCCTTCTCGGGCGGCGCCGCTTCCACCGCCTCCGCGCCGCGCGGCGTTTCCTCGGCCGGCCCCGGCCCGGCCGGCGCCGCCGTGTCCACCGCCGGCGGCGACTCCG
>JAJEFC010000408.1 GCA_022820675.1 Vicinamibacteria bacterium
TGGCGCTGGTCCGAGGTCGCAAGCTGGTTCAGCGCGTATCGGGGCGAGTTCCCCGGGGGCGCAGACGAGCAGCTTGCCGCCATGTACAACGCCGCTCTCGAACTTCGGCACGACCGGCGACTCCTCGAACCCTCCACCCCCGTCAGCCTCCGTGACCTCGTAGGGACGCGTCCCGCCCGACCGCCTGCCGCCGCTTCTTGAGGCTTATCGCCACTATCGATTCCGCCCAATGCCTTCGAATTTGCAACCTGACCCCGTCACCGGCCGTCCTCCGGCTGCAATCACCCCCGAGACACGGACACTGTCGGGCAAACTCCCGAAATCGACCTAATGCTGAGAGGAAGGCGGCGCGCTGCTCCGACCTCATCAGCTGATGGTGTTGCCGATGCGAAACTTCCATCGCGGCGCCCTTTCCAACACGTCGGCGGCGCCGCTGTCGTGCAGCCCTGCCAGCGAAATATGTGTGGGAATGATCGTGGGAAAAACGACTGGCAATATCACAATACATTTAATTGTAACAACATCTTATTTGTAGACTTCAACGCCCGTCGGCACCATGCGCCAATTGCAGGACCGGTCGCGCGTTCCCGTCCTGTCGATGTAAGGCCCCTAAACGCAAAAGGTCACCACCCCCACCCGTTCCTGACGGTTCCCGCATGTCGTCGTTTTGCGCGCGGAAAAAACGGCAGAACGATCATGGGGCGCCTCACCGTCGCAAGGGTGAAGCGGACAGCTGCGCCCGGCCGGTACGCCGACGACGGTACGCCGTACCTGCACATCGCGCCCGGCTGTGAATGACAATCGAAATCTGCACATTCCTGACAACTGAAAACTGCACACTTTCGCGTGGCCGGGAGAGCGGTCAGGGCAGTGTCGCGCCAGACGGGCTTGCAATACCCCGCCCACCTGCCCCGTCCATGCTCAGTTCCCGTCAAATGGCCTGATAGCCGCACCATCAACTGCCGCCCTCACGCCCAGGGCCCACGCGGCGCCTGGTTCTCCCCGCCTCGCATCGCCGGCCTACGCCCAAGCTCCTTCCCCTCCCATACGGCACACGGCTCGACCTGACCGGGACCCGTGACCCCCGGTGCGCCGGTCCGCCTGTGGCGTGCAGCTCGGCTCAACCCCTATCAAAGCAACATCACGACATATCATATGCATGCGCATTTACGATACTTACAATGACATAAATGCGTACAATTTTGCTGCCGGCTCGACGAGGCGGAATGTCGCGGGCCGGCGGTCGATGCGGGCCGCGCTGGAACGTGCGCCAGCGCGGCTTTCTTGCGAGCAGCGGAACCCGATGCGTCGCCGCCGGCGTTGCAATTGCGTGAGGTTCCCATGCTCGCAGACGTCCTCGGCAACGAGCCACAGACCGGGACGGCTCCAGGTCCGGCTTCATCTCCGACCGCTGCAAGTATGAGTTCGCGGATTACGGTAAGCGCCGAGCCATCCCTGCGCCCGCGCCGTTGGCCGCATCATGACCTTCCAGACGGGTCGAGCCGTAATGACACTGCAGACAAGGAGCGTCATCGCTGCAGCGCGCCAGCCTCGCACGCACACCGAGGCCTTTTCCGCTCCGCAGCCGCCTTCGCCGGCCGCACAGCGGGCGCCTTCCTTCTCGCGACGCTCGCCCTGTCCACCTTCGCGCCGGCGGACGCGGCGCCGCCCGGCGCGCCGACCGACCTCAGGGCGGAAACGCGAACCAACTTCGGCCAAGTGACAGTGGTCCTGTCGTGGACCGCGCCGACGGACCTCGGCACTGGCGGCCCGATCACCAGGTACCAGTACCGGTACAAGCAACCGGGCGACACAGCATTCAGCCGGGAAATCGACCTCTCTTCTGCCGCCACGTCCCAGGATTTTCCGGGCATCATCGCGGGGCTGACCATTCAGGTGCGTGCCGTGACGAGTGCGGGCGAAGGTCCGTGGAGCGCGGAGCTTACCGTCGTGTCCCCACCCGGGGCGCCGACCGGCCTCAGGGCGGAGACGCGCACCAGCGTCGGCCAAGTGAGACTGACCCTGTCGTGGAGCGCGCCGGTGTTCACGGGCGGCACCCCGATCACCACGTACCACTACCGGTACATGGATGCGGGCGCGGCCAATTTCCGCAGCGCCATCAACCTAGGTTCCTCCGCCACGTCCTCGGATTTTCCTGAGAGCGTCGCGGGCCAGACGTACCAGATCCGGGCCGTGAACAGCGAAGGCCACGGCCCGTGGAGCGAGGAGTTCCTCGTCCCCGACCCCGACGCGCCCACGGTGACCCTGGTGCTGACGCCGAAGTCGATCAGCGAGAGCGAGCCCGGCAACCGCGCGATCCTGACCGCCACCCTGTCCTCCGCGGTCTCGGGCTCGGCGACGACGATCGCGGTCGGCGCGAACCCGGCCGCGGCGGTAGACCTCTCAGGCACGACGCTGACCATTCCCGCCGGCCGGACCGCGAGCTCGGGCGCCGGCATCACCGTGACCGCGGTGGACAACGACGCCGACGCGCCGGATGCACAGGTGACGATTTCGGGCACGGTGGCCGTGGTGGGCAGCACGGCCCCGACCGCCCCGGCCGGCGTGACGCTGACCATTACGGACGACGATGGCGATACGGCCCCGCCGCCCCCGCCGCCCGGCGGCGGGGGCGGTGGTGGTGCAACTCCGGCCAACACCCCGGCGACGGGCGCGCCGACAATCACCGGCACGGCGACGGTGGGCCAGACCCTGACCGCGGGCCGGGGCACGATCGCCGACGCCGACGGGCTCACCGGTGCCAGCTATGCGTGGCAGTGGGTCCGGATCGAGAGCAGGGGCGCGGAGCGCGCCATCGCGGGCGCGACCAATGCGGCCTACCTCATCACCGGTGCGGACCTCGGCCGCACGCTGAAGGTACGAGCCTCGTTCACCGACGACGCGGGCAACGACGAGCGCCTGTCCAGCGCGGCGACCGCCACGGTGGTCGCGGATACGCGCACGGCGCGGGTAACGACGGCTGTGGAGGGCGCGCTCGCGGCGGTGACGCGCCGCGCGATATCGAGCGCGCTCGACACCATCGGGGCGCGGCTCACGGCCTCGATGTCGGCGAGCAGCCTGACGCTTGCCGGCGAGACGGTATCGCCCGGCGCGGCCGGGATGACGGCGACAGGGACGGCCATGGCCGGCCTGGCGCCCTTCTGTCCGCCGGGGGCCGTCGACGCCCACGGCGCCGGGACGGCGTTCGGTGCGGCGCGCTTCGGCACCGCGGACGGCTGCATGGGCGCCGGGCGGACCCGGGGTCTCGCGACCGCGGACCTCCTTGGCGGGAGCGCCTTCTCGCTGGCGCTCGGCGTGGCCGAAGGCTCGCCGGGCTTCGACCCGAGGGCGGCGCGCTGGTCGCTCTGGGGCCGCGCCGACCTCGGGAGCTTCGAGGGGCATCCGGAGCCCGGGATGCACTACGACGGAGACCTCACCACGGGCTGGCTCGGCGTCGATGCGCGCGCCGGCGCGTGGGTGGCCGGCGTCGCGGTCTCGCACGGGACGGGCGATGCGACGTATGCCTTCGAGGACGCCGGCGCAGGCGCCGGCCAGGGCCGCCTCGAGACGTCGCTCACGGCGATCTATCCGTACGGCCGCTGGACCGTGGCGGACGGGCTGGAGCTGCACGCAGTGCTGGGCGCCGGGCAGGGCGAAGCCCGGCACGGGCTCGACGATGATCCTGAGGCAACCAGCGACCTCTCGATGCAGATGGCGTCGATCGGCGTGCGCCACGACTTGGCGGCGCTCGCCGGCATCGACCTCGCGGCCCGGGCGGACGTCCATGTGGCGCGACTGGAGACCGACGACGGCCCGGACTACATCCACGGCCTGACCGCCGACAGCTGGCGGGCCCGGGCCGGGCTCGAGGCCTCGCGGCACATCGTGCTGGCCGGGGACACCGCGCTGATCCCGTTCGTCGAGGCGGCGGCACGGCGCGACGGCGGCGACGGGCTGGAGGGGACCGGCCTCGAGGTGGCGGGGGGTCTCCGCTACACGGCGCCGCGCCTCGAACTCGAGGCGCGCGGCCGCTGGCTCGCGGCGCACTCCGAGGACGGCGCGGAGGAGC
>JAJEFC010000009.1 GCA_022820675.1 Vicinamibacteria bacterium
CAGACCCGGAACCCCGCCGCGGCGGCGGCGCGGGCATGCCGGCCCGCGCCCGTCGCCACGTCGAGGACGTCGCGCCGCGAGCCCAGGCTGGCGCGCAGCCGGGGCAGCCAGCCGGCGACGAAGGGCGAGGGGGCGGCGGTCACCGGTCGCGTCCGGTCGCGTTCCCCGCCGCCGGACGTTGATATCATGATCGGCCGATGTCCGCCGCGTTGATTACCGCCTCGGTGCTCTCGCTCGCCGGCCTGCTCGTCAGCTTCGCCCTGGGCTACGCCGCCGCCGCCCCGGAAGAGGTCCTTCGGCACGTGACGTTCGCGATCTTCGTGACGTTGATGACCTTGCTGGCGCATTCCATGACCATGTTCTACCTCATCGGCAAGGGGCGCGCCATTCGCGACGCGGTCGCCGAGGGGGGGCTGACGACCGACGCCGCCGCCCGCGTGTCCGCTTTGCGGGGGCCGGTCTTCAAGCTCGCGACGCTGGCCATGGCCTCGACGATGCTCGCCGCCATCGTGGGCGGGGGGGTCGACACCGGCGTCGTTCCCGCCGGGGTGCACGCCTTCCTGGGGATGCTCGCGATAGCGGCGGGCGCGGTGGCGTTGCGGGCGATCGTGCATGCCCTGAACGAGTCCTCCCGCATCGTCGACGAGGTCAACCGCGACCTCGGGGCCTGAGTGGCGCCGGTGTTCTCCAGGATTCTCCTCTTCGACATCGACGGTACGCTGCTGCTGTCGGGGCGGGCCGGCTACCGTGCGCTGACCCGGACGTTCGAGGAGCTCTTCGGCGTGCCGCGCGGCTTCGACGACATTCCCGTGGCGGGCCGGACCGACGAGCTGATTCTCACCGCGGCGGCGGATCGGGCGGGCGTGGCCATCGACGCGGCGGCGCGGGCCCGTTTCCACCGGCGCTACTGCGAGCTCTTCGCCGAGGAGATCCACTTTCCGGGGCCGCGGAAGGGGCTGATGCCCGGCGTGTCGCGGCTGCTGGAGGTCCTCGCCGGGAACGACGCGGTGCGCTGCGGGCTCGTCACCGGCAACTTCGCGCGGCCGGCGCGCATCAAGCTGGAGCACTTCGACCTCTGGCGGTACTTCGGCTTCGGGGCCTACGGGGACGATGCGCCGGTGCGCGACGCCCTGGTGCCGATTGCCGTCGAGCGGGCGCGGCGGGTCCGGGTCGAGGTGCGACGGCCGGGCGACGTCGTGGTGATCGGCGACACGCCTCTCGACGTGCAGTGCGCGGCGGCCGCCGGCGCGCGGTGCGTGGCGGTGGCCACCGGTTCCTACGACGAGGGCGCCCTGCGCGAGGCGGGAGCCCACGCGGTACTGCCGGATTTCAGCGATTCGGAGACGGCGGTCGCGACCCTCCTCGCCGGCGAGGAGGCTGCGCCGTAGAACGGGTGGGCTCGCGGAAGGTCGGCTGGGGCGCCGCGTGGAGCCGTCAGGCGACGATGGGGCGGGCTCGGCGGCGGGGGCGGAGCCGACAGGCGACGCTTGGCGGGCCAAGCAGCGGGGGCGGAGCCGTCAGGCGACGATTGGCGGGCTCGGCGGCGGGGGTGGAGCCGTCAGGCGACGATTGGCGGGCCAAGCAGCGGGGCGGAGCCGTGGCGACGATGGCGGGCCGGGCGGCGGGGCAGAGCCGACAGGCGACCATTGCGGGGCAGGCCACGGTGGCGGGCCGGACGGGGCGGGGGGCCGCGGAACGGACGCGAGGTTGGCGGAAGCGCCTGGGAGTCGAACCCAGCCCCCCCGCGTTGGCGGGGGGCGACCGATTTTGAAGACCGGGAGGGCCACCGGGCCCCGTTCGCTTCCTCGACCCGCCACCGCGCCGGGCGTCGACGCGGAAGCGGGCGTCACCGGCGCGGGTCCCGGACCCGAGGCGCCGACCGAGGTCCGCATCCGCGTCACGGGATGACGGCGCGGAAGCCTCGGGGAAGGCGTCAGCGGTACAAGCCAACGCGCAGACCGCACGAAAACGCGGCAAACGGTCGTTAAACCGCGGGCTGCGATGTGAACGTGCGGCCGCTCTGCGAGACCGACCGGATCGTGCAGGGAGCCGTCCCGTCGTCGGGCGGGACGGCGCGGGCGAAGCGCTAGCCCTCGATCAGGCGCACTTCCCCGGCCCGGGGGCCCTTGGTCGATTCCTCCGTCTGGAACTCGACCCGCTGGCCTTCCCGGAGCAACTCGAAGACTGCTCCGCGCACCGCGCTGCGGTGGAAGAAGTGCTCGATCCCCCCCTCGTCGCGAATGAACCCGAACCCCTTGTCGATCAAGAGACGTGCGATAGTGCCGCTGGGCATGCGAACTCCTTCGATGCCGAATCCCAACCGCCGCGACGGTGCCCAGACGCCTCGTCGACCAGTCGGGACCTGACGGACAGCCCACTCCATCGCAGGCCGGGGCGGCCGCCAGAACCACCCGCTACCCCCGATGGGGGCGGGTTGCGAGGTCCTCGTCTCAACGGAACCACGCCTCTTCGGTGTGCCCCGATCCAGGCTCGGGCCGCCACCGAAAGGGGCCAGTCTAGTGACGTTTGTCGGTAGAAGTCAAGCGCAGGCCGGTTTGGGGGTGCACGTCGGGCCGGCGGAGAGGCCCGTAGTACCGTTGGAAGCCGGGCAAGGCCGTCGGGAGGGCGCTCCGGAACCGAGCGGGGCGCTGGCGTCAGGAAGAGACTCGTTCGATCACCAGGCGAGGTCGGCCCCGCAAGCAGCCCGGACCGCGGGCAGTTCAACACGCCGCTCGCGACGCTGCATCCGTTCAACGGATGGGCGGACAAGTTCCTCGCCACGCCGGCCGGCGGGCTCGACGATCGCTACGTTCGCGCGATCGGCGACGCCGGCAGCATCCGCTGGACGACCGCGTACCACGACTTCAGCGCCGCGACCGGGGCCGCGGCATATGGACTGGAGCTGGTCTACAGTACGCCCCGGCGGCAGCAGATCGCGGTCACCATGTAGCGGTTCCGGATCCCCGCGTCATGGTTGCGGTCCCAACCCGTTCCGACGTTCCAGAAGAACCGCTCGCTGATGCTCAGCTCGAAGCGGCCCTCGACGAAGTACTGCTCGACATCGGGGAGCGTCTGCCCGGGCGCTGGCCGTCTCGAACCCGTCAGGCCGTTCGCCGGGCCGGAAACGCAGGCCCGGCGCGACGACCAGGAACCTGTCGCCGCTCGCCCGGGCACGGATGCCGTCGAACTGCAACCGCGCCCTCGCGCCGCTCCAGTTGCGGCGGAGCGTGTTCTTGAATCCGAACGTCTGTGTCTCGGCATTGCCCTGGGTGCGGACGACGCTGAGCTCCGTCGCGTTGGACCAGCCGATGTCTTCCGCACCGGAACCATCCTGGGCCCGGCCGAGCGCAAGCTCGGTCGGGTCGGGCCAGCGCGTGTCCTCCGCGTCGGGCTCCTGGGCGCCGACGGCCGCGGTCGTCGTCAGACCCGTCAGTAGCACCAGTCGCGCCACCGCACGCCAATCCGTTCGTATTCGCACCTGCACCCTCAACACGTCGGGAACCGTTCTGGAGGTCGAGCTTTGCTGTGAAACGCCACCTGGATCCGGGCGCACGGAGAGCGTGACCGTGGTTGGAACGGCCTTGAGCGCACCGACGAGGGGTCCGGATCGGATGGACGGTGCGGACAGCCCCGACTATGGTCCGTCACGGCGTCGCGGG
>JAJEFC010000098.1 GCA_022820675.1 Vicinamibacteria bacterium
CCCGCGACGCCGTGACGGACCATAGTCGGGGCTGTCCGCACCGTCCATCCGATCCGGACCCCTCGTCGGTGCGCTCAAGGCCGTTCCAACCACGGTCACGCTCTCCGTGCGCCCGGATCCAGGTGGCGTTTCACAGCAAACCAGTCGACCTGCATCTGCTGGACGGCCGTACCATCTTCGCCGCGTTACGGACCTGAACGTCACAGAAGCTGGGACAGGAGAGTCCGGGCGGGAACGACCAGGGGAGGACCCGGCGCGGCGAAGCAGTCGGCATCGACGGCCTCGGCGTCGACCACGACCTGGAAGGCGAACGGCGCCCCGATCTGCTCCTGGAAGTACCTCAGCGACGGCCCCATCGCCCCGGCGCGGTGCTTGACCTCGGCGAGGAACCACGGCTCCCCGTCGCGTACGACCACGAAGTCCACCTCCCGCTTCTCCTTGTCGCGCAGATAGCCGAGATCGAACCTGCCCAGCCCCAGGTCGTTCCAGCCGTCGACGGCCTTGAGAAGGTGGCAGGCGACGAAGGTCTCCGCCTTGTCGCCCACGTCCTCGATGTCCGCCCAGTCGCGCAGGTACCACTTGGGCTCCTTGCGCAGGGACCGCGAGACGTTCCGGAACCAGGGCCTGACGAGAAAACCGAGATGGAAGTCGCACAGGGCGGCGACCCACCGGCGGGCCGTCTCGACCGACACCCGCACGTCCCGTGCGAGCCGGTCGTACACGAGCTGGCGGGCCGACCCTCGGCCGAGGCGCTGGACGAGCACCTCCAGTTGGTCGAGGTGTTGCACCTGGGTCAGGTCGCGGACGTCCTCCCTCACCAGTTGCCTGAGCCGCAACGACCGCCAGCGCCGGCTGAAACGGATGTCGCGCTTGAGGAACGGCTCGGGATAGCCGCCGTGCAGCCAGAGCGCCCCGAAGTCGGGGGCATCGACCGTCCCCGGCGGACGGACGACGCGTTCCGGGTCGGGTAGCTCACGGCTCACGATCTCGGCGACCGAGAACGGGTGCATCCGGTACGAGAAGTACCGCCCCATCAGGCTGTCGCCGCCGCGGCGGTAGACGTCCAGGCGGCTGCTGCCGGTGACGACGATCCGCAGCCTGTCCGCGTAGGTGTCGTACACGCCCTTCAGGAACATCTTCCAGCGCGGGAACTTGTGCAGCTCGTCGAAGAGCGCCACCGGAACCGCCTCGGACAACCGATGCACTCCCAGCCGACGGGCGAGCTCGGCCGGCCCCGAGAGCATGAGCTGGCGGTCGTCGAGATTGTCCCAGTTGCGGTACTCGTCGGCGTGACGCCGGCAGGTGGTGGTCTTGCCGACCTGCCGCGGACCGCTGACGAACGCCATCTGCCGGTGGTTCGCGAGGTGCTCGGCCAGGACGGCGTCGTAGAGGCGCGGCGCCGTTTCCATTTCCGACCATTATCTATGCCATCGCATACTGGTCAAGACCAATCGGCGACGGTCGAGATTCTGGTCGTGTCCGCGGTACGGCTGGTCGGCGCAGAGGCCGACGGGCGGAGATGGCTCTCGACCCTCGTCGCCCACTACTCGGAATCGACGGCCAAGCGCGGGAGCGGGGGCCGACGGGCGGGGGCCGAGCGCTCGACCCATGCATGACCACGCCCGCGCGAGGTCGGGGTACTCTATGCGGTCCGGCACAGTCCCAAGGGCACTCCACTGGTCGGCGGCGGGGAGCTCCCACGTATCGGGGGCTGCTCGCCGTCCTGCCTCGCCTGCTCGCCGAACTCGCGGCGAGGTCAAGCTAGGAGCCTAGCCGCCTAGCCCCTAGCCAGGCGGCGTACTCGCCCGTCGAGGAGCTAGAAGGCGACGATTCCTCACGACCGCGGCCGCGGGTCGACACGCTGCCGGACTTCCTCTGGCGTGCCGAAGACCCCAAGAAAAGGCCTATCTTCTCGCGAAAGGGCCTCCAGAATTGGCTCGCCCGACCGGATTCAGAACCCGTCGCCTTGGCTCCGCAGTCGCCTCTACGCCACTTGGCCTCGCAGCACGAAGGACAAACGAATGGCCATCGCCTGAGCGCTGACTCCGAACTTCTTGGCCAGTAGTCGAAGCTCATCGTCGTCGCCGGCGAGATCGAAGCGACGAGCGTTGAACTCCTTCTTCACCAAGGACTCGGGCATCAGCAGTGCGGCGGCAAACCTGTTCGCCTCGATCTCTTCCGTCTTGGTCCCCGAACCCGACTCGAGGTCGCGAAAATTCACGGCGTACCCGGCGTCAACGTACGTCTGCTGCTCGTGCAACACGAAATGCCCGATCTCGTGCGCCACCGTGAACCTCTGCCGGGTTCGGAAATCTCCGCTGTTCACCCCTATGACCGCTCGGTCCCCTTGCCGAATCAGGACGCCAGAGCAGTCCTCGCCAAGGTCAGCGCTCTCGATCGCAATGCCGAGGTGTGTCGCGACCCGCTCCACCGGGATCGGCAGATCCACGGCCTCCGCACTGAGCAGGCACCGCTTCGCGCGGTTCTCAATCTCGGTGTGGCTGAGCATCAGGTTCGTCCCGTTGCATGCGACTCGCGATGAAGTCCTCCACCTCCGCAGCACTGCCGCCGGCCACTCGTTTCATCCGCGCCGACAGAAGAGGTTGGTCCCCGTTTCCGCTGTACTGTTCCGCTTCGCTGCGGGTGGGCAGCAGCGCCTGAACGTCCACGTCCAGCGCTTCCGCGATGCTGAAGAGCGTGTGCAGCGTTGGCCGCTGCCGGGCGCTTTCGATGTTCGCAATCGTGCCCCGCGCCAAGTTGCAGCGATGGGCCAGCTCCGTCTGGCTCGTGCCAACCTCCAGCCGCCGCCGCGCCATCCGGTGTCCGACGATCACGTAAATCTTCTCGGATTCAGGCGGTTTGCGCATAAACGTCTACGTTTCTAGCATGCACGTCCGCCACTGTCAAGCAACAAAAAGCACCCAGGTGTCGACCCCTCGCCGGCGCCGACGTCTAGTCCGCCCGACGACCCGCTGGCCCCCTCCCGGCCCTCCGGCCGCGACGCGGGAGCGCGGCCATCCCCGACGTTGCCGGCTGCCTTGTGTTGGCAACTCCTCAGCGCGTTTAGTACTTGACATTCGTGCTCCGTCGATCGTAGCCTGACTACACGCTCGGCCGGCGTGACGCACGGTCCGGCCCCGTAGTCCGCCGTCGCCGCCGCTTGCCGGCGACGCCCTGATCGGCCGTTTGGAGTACAAGGATGTCTGACCTGATCCCCGACCCGTCCGCAAAGCCCGACCGGGCCACCGGCGGGGGCGACCTTACCGTGGAGGTGTATTCGCCCCGGGTTCCCGAGCCTCGGAAGTTCACGTGGCCCAAGTCGCTCACGGTTGGTGAAGCCGCCGACCAAGCCGCAAGAGCCTTCGATTACGAGGCTGGAAGCCCCACGTTCCAGAACAAGGACGGCAAGGTTCTTGATCGTGAGAAGAGCCTGGTCGAGGTCGGCATACGTGATTTCGACCAGCTAGAGCTAACCGATAGAGGGGGCGGGGTCTGAACTATGCTGGTTCCCTCAGTAGTCACCGTCGCGGCGCTAGCAGAAGAACTGCCAGGTGCACAGGCGTGGGCGAAACGTCACAACGTCATCATGGACGTCGGGTTGCTTCAGGAACGCATTATCCGAGTCGTGTTGGCGCAGCAAGACCCTGCCGAAGTTTTCTACTTGCAGGGTACTTTTGAAAGCTATCGGGCATTGCCGCCGATTTGGCAATGGTACGACGAGACTTGGTCGACCAACGCCGGGCTACATTTGAGCCCGCATCCCACAACTCCGCCGTGCGGTAGCTCGGTCTTCATGAACCACAACGGCAAGGCCATCATATGCGCACCGTTCAACCGTCTGGCCTATGACGCATCTGGCGGGCCGCACGGCGATTGGGGCGGCCCCGCCCAGTGGATGACGCCCAGACCGAACTGCGTACACGCAGTCACGACCGGTGACATGCTGCAATCCATATTTCGTGACTTCCGCTCTACTAGGGGGCGCATGGCGTCGTGACCGTCCACCGAACCCGGCCCCTACCCCGTCGCCCGATGCGCGGGCGTTATGAGATCGCACACGGACTCGTCGCGAGTACGCGGGAAGCTCTTCAGACTTTCGACGAAGCCGGTCGACACGAGGGAGGTCACGAGGGATTGTGTTACTGGGCCGGACGTGAGGAGGCCAACTCTACGACGCTCCAAGCGGTGATCGTTCCGAGAGCACATCACGAACCATTCGGCGTATTCGTGTCGGAGGCCGCGTTTGCTGATGCTGCACGCCGTGCGAGAGCTCTGGGTCTCGGCATTCTCGCGCAGGTCCACAGTCATCCGGGCGACGATACAAGGCACTCGGACGGCGACGATGAGTTGGTGGTGATGCCGTTCGACAAGATGCTGTCCTTGGTCGCTCCGCACTACGGTCGCTACTTGGAGTCCATCGAGGACTTCGCGGTCCATCAATTTCAGGATCATCGCTGGGTACTGTGTGACCGTCGCTCGGTACGACAGCGTACGAAATTCGTCTCAATTCCATGAGGGACCTCGTGACAGCCAACCGTGAGCGTTTCTATCAAGAGCGCGACTCTCGCACGGAGAGTTATCTACAGGCGCGCTTTCCAGCTCGAACGCCGGTATCTGTTCACGTGTCTGCCGATGCATGCGAGACGCGGGCAGGCCAGCTCGCGCTCGTGACGCTGGTAAATCAACTTGCGCGGATACACCAGGAAATGCGTATCGCGCTCGCGACGCCGGGTGCTGAGCTCTTGGTGCCGTCGCTGTGCGGGGCCTGCGCGTTGGCCGACGAGGTGGGCAGGCTGGTGCACCGCATTGACCCTTATGGGCGGTTTGACGTCGGTAGCCCGGATCTCGAACCGTGCGCGATCTCGATTGGTATAGGGGAGTACTGTCGCTCCAGTCTGGCATGGTACCTGGGCTGGGATTCTTCAAACGCCCGCTTGGACACCAAGTCGTGTGGATTCGGAAGGGAATCCTCGGCGTCCCTTAGGGGTAGTGGCCTCGCTGCGTTACTCGGTGCGACAGCGATAATGAAGACAGCCCTGGGCATGAAGACACGCCCGATGGTTCTCTCTGCGTGGAATCTAGCGAGCGACCTAGCTGCCGATCCCGGGCCGGCAGAATTGCCTGAGATTGATGTTGGCCGAGGCCTTATGGTTGGTGGGGGTGCGGTGGCGGCGGGTGTGATCTATTGGCTGATGCAATGGGGAAATCGCTCGTCGTGGACCCTTATCGATCATGACACCGTCGCATTGCACAACACCAACCGAGCTCTGTTGTTCTTTCCAGACGATGCGGGCTGGCCCAACCACGAAGCGCGCACCAAAGTCGACTGCCTGCACCGACATCTTGCGGACGTTGCACCGGTGCATGCATGGTACGACGAGGCGGTTGAGGCCGGAGATATCTTTGATACCGTGCTGGTCCTTGCGAACGAGAGAGACGTGAGGACGCTCGTTTCCTCCCGGAATGATCCCATTCAACTGCAAGCGACGACGGGCCAATCCTGGCTCAGTCAAGTACACCGGCACATTGCAGGGCGGGATGATTGCGTACGATGCCGTATGTCGGACATCAGAACACCACGGCTACGTTGCGCGGAGGCGACGATCCGAGTCGATGGCACCCCGGTCGCTGATGCAGCGTTGCCATTTCTGTCGGCAGGCGCCGCATTGATGTTGGCTAGTACGTTGCAGCGCCTGCAGCTAGGCGAATTCGGTGCCGACAGGACGAACAGGTGGAGCTGGGATTTTGCCAGCGGGCACCGAGTACATACAGCGAGCTATTGTGAGTGCCGTGGTGATTGCTCGAGCGTGCGGGGAGCGCGCGTGCGGCGCGCGGTCGCGGGCATGACGCGCTGGGCGGATGCACCGTGGATGCGGTAGAAGGACGGGTGCTAGCCTAGGCAGCTAGGAGTCTGCGCCGCAGGAAAATTCGGGCCTCAACAGGAAGTGGCTAATACCAACTGGAACAACATGTAGTAGCCGATCGGGCCCAGAATCGTTCCACGGCGCAGACTCCCAGGCGGTCCCAGTCCAGCTCGACGACGGCGATGCGCGGCGTTGCCGGTCGGGCGTCACGCCCGCACGAGGCGGCGGTACTTGATGCGGTGGGGCCGGTCGGCGGCCGAGCCGAGGCGGCGGCGGCGGTCGGCCTCGTAGTCCTGGTAGTTGCCCTGGAACCACACCACCTGGCTGTCGCCCTCGAAGGCGAGGATGTGGGTGGCGATGCGGTCGAGGAACCAACGGTCGTGGCTGATGACGGCGACGCAGCCGGCGAACGCGACCAGGGCGTCCTCGAGGGCGCGGAGGGTGTCGACGTCGAGGTCGTTGGTGGGCTCGTCGAGCAGCAGCAGGTTGGCCCCGCCGCGCAGCAGGCGGGCGAGGTGCACGCGGTTGCGCTCGCCCCCCGACAGGGTGCCGACGGTGCGCTGCTGGTCGCGGCCCTTGAAGTTGAACCACGAGCAGTACGCGCGCGAGGCCACCCGCCGCGACCCGAGCCGGATCTCGTCGTCGCCGTCCGAGACGGTCTCCCAGACCGTCTTGTCGGGGTCGAGCTCGCGGCCCTGGTCGACGTAGCCGAGCTCGACGGTCTCGCCCAGGGTCAGGGTGCCGGCGTCGGGGGCCTCCTGGCCGGTGATCATCCGGAACAGGGTGGTCTTGCCGGCCCCGTTGGCCCCGATCACGCCGACGATGCCGGCCGGGGGCAGGGTGAACGTCAGGTCCTGGATGAGGCACGCGTCGCCGTAGCTCTTGCGCAGGTTCCGCGCCTCGACCACCGCGTCCCCGAGCCGGGGGCCGGGGGGAATGTAGATCTGGGCCGACTCGATGCGCTCGGCCGCGTCCTGGCTCAGCAGCTCCTCGTAGGCGTTCAGCCGCGCCTTGCCCTTGGCCTGCCGGGCGCGGGGCGACATGCGGATCCACTCGAGCTCGCGGGCCAGGGTGCGCCGGCGGCGCGTCTCCTGCTTCTGCTCGACCTCGAGCCGCCGCTCCTTCTGCTCGAGCCACGACGAGTAGTTGCCCTCCCACGGGATGCCGGCGCCGCGGTCGAGCTCGAGAATCCAGCCCGCCGCGTTGTCGAGGAAGTAGCGGTCGTGGGTGATCGCCACCACCGTGCCCTTGTACTGCTGCAGGTGCCGCTCGAGCCACCCCACCGTCTCGGCGTCGAGGTGGTTGGTGGGCTCGTCGAGGAGCAGGAGGTCGGGGGCCCGCAGCATCAGCCGGCACAGGGCGACGCGGCGCCGCTCGCCCCCCGACAGGTGGGTGACGGCGCTGCGCGGGGGCGGCAGCCGCAGGGCGTCCATCGCCTGCTCGACCCGCGAGTCGAGGTCCCACGCCCCGGCCGCCTCTATCTCGTCCTGCAGGCGCCCCTGCTCGTCCATCGCGTCCTGCAGCTCGTCGCCGGTCAGGCCCTCGTTGAAGCTCGCGGTCACCGCGTCGTAGCGCTTGAGCAGGCTCTTGTGCTCGGCCACCCCCTCTTCCACGTTGCCCTTGACGGTCTTGTCGGGGTTCAGTTGGGGCTCCTGCGGCAGGTAGCCGACGCTGACGCCCTCGGAGACGAACGCGGTGCCGCTGAAGTCGCTCACCTCGCCGGCCATGATCCGCAGCAGGGTGCTCTTGCCCGCCCCGTTCAGCCCCAGCACGCCGATCTTGGCGCCGGGCAGGAACGCCAGCGAGATGTCCTTCAGCACCTCCTGCCCGGGGCCGTAGGCCTTGCCGAGCCGGTGCATCGTGTAGACGTATTGGTGGGCCATGCTTCGGTTCCGTCGAGGATGGTCCGCGGCCGGGCGGACGCCGGGAGCCGCCTATTGCGACTCGAGGACGATGGCGACCTCGGTGGTCTCGCCCGCGCGGACGGTCACCGTCAGCGGCGCCGCGCCCAGCCGTTCGTGCCAGATCGTCAGCTCGTGGTCGCCGGCCGGCACGTCCTCGAGCACGAAGGCGCCGTCGAGGCCGCTGACGGCGCCGCGGTCGTTGCTGACCACGACCCAGGCCCGCATCCAGCCGTGCGAGTCGCACTCGACGCGCACCACGCCGGGGCGGCGCAGGGGGCGGTTGACCTCGAGGCCGGGGAACGGCATGGCGATGTTGAAGCCGGTGCGGTTGCGGTCGTCGTAGGTGTGGGTCGAGTGCAGGGTGTCGTCCTGGCTCGTCACCAGCACCTGGCTGCGGGTGGGGGCGATCTGCACGCGCGGGACGAAGAGGCAGCCGGCGTTGTCGATGCGCGGCGACGGCCGCTCGGCCGGCCACGGCACCCCGGTCAGCCGCACGACGGCGTTGGCCACGTGTCCGGCGGCGTCGGCGAGGATCGTCTCGTCGGGCACGCTGTCGCCGCACACGGCCTGGTCGGTGTTCACCGCGAGGGTGGCGGGCGGCGGCGGGTCGGCCATGGTCACCACCCCCCGGATCGTCCCCGTCCCCTGCGCCCGGCCGGAGGTCTGGGCGGCGACGGCCAGCGCCAGCGCGGCGAGGCCGGCGATGCTCCCGGCAAGCAGTCGTCTCGTCATGGCTCTACTGTAACCCACTGCCGGCCTGCGTCGCAGAAGGCGGCCGCCCCCTGCCCGAAACGCCGACCGACGGCTGGTCGGGCGGCCGGCGGTGGCGCAAGGCGACGTTGGGGACAGTGATCGGATACGGGTTCTCCAACTGCATCCGGACGCAGCCCGTTCTTCTGCGGGTCTGCGCCTGGCACGTGGCCCGGCGATTCCTGTCAGCGCCCTCGCCGGCAGGAGGCCGGGCCGGAGAGCTGCGGTCACGGGCGGGTTGGTTGCCGCGGCGGGCGGAGCCGCAAGGCGACGCTTTCCCGGTCACCCGCGACCGGCGCCGCCCCCCGCGCGGCCGCTCCCGTGCCCGCCGGCGGCCCCCACCAGCTCGGGCTCGGGCGTGAAGTCCTCGCCGGGGTTGATGAAGCGGTCCTGCTCGAGCCGGTACTGCGTGTCGTGCAGCTCGCGGTAGCGGCCCCCGGCCGCGTACAGCTCGGCATGGGTCCCCCGCTCGACGATCTCGCCCTGCTCGAGCACGAGAATCTGGTCCGCGCTCCGGATCGTGGACAGCCGGTGGGCGATGACGAACGTGGTGCGGCCCTGGCGCAGCGCCCGCAGCCCGTCCTGGATCATCGCCTCGCTCTCGCTGTCGAGGCTCGACGTCGCCTCGTCGAGGATGAGGATGCGGGGGTCGGCGAGAATCGCGCGGGCGATGGCCACCCGCTGGCGCTGCCCTCCCGAGAGCTTGATGCCCCGCTCCCCGACGATGGTGTCGTAGCCGTCGGGGAACCCGCGGATGAACTCGTCGCAGTGGGCGATGCGGCTCACCGCCTCGATCTCGGCCCGGGTGGCGTGGCGGCGCACGAAGCTGATGTTCGAGGCCACCGACCCGTCGAAGAGGAAGTTCTCCTGCAGCACCACCCCGAGCTGCCGCCGGTACTCGGCCAGCCTCAGGTCGGCGAGGTCTTGCCCGTCGACGAGCACGCGCCCTGTCTGAGGGCGGTTGAACGCGATGATCAGGCTGACCAGGGTGCTCTTCCCCGACCCGCTCGACCCCACCAGCGCGGTGGTGCTGCCGGCCGGCGCCTCCAGCGAGACGTCCTTCAGCACCGGCACCCCCTCGGTGTAGGAGAACGTGACCCGGTCGAGGGCGACGCGGCCTTCGACCCGGCCGACCGGCTGGCGCGACGCGTCCTCGTCGATCTCGGTCGGGGTGCCGAGAATCTCGCGAATGCGGTCGAGCCCCGCGAACGCCTCGGTGATCTGGGTGCCGATGGACGCGATCTGCATGACCGGCGCCACCACCACCCCCGTGAACAGCAGGTACCGCAGCAGGTCGCCGACGGTCCACGTGCCGGCGATGATCGCCCGCCCCCCCATGACGATCATCAGCGCCCCGATGACGCCGATGGCGAGGGAGGCGGCCGACGTGGTGGCGGAGACCCCGGTCACCGTCTTCGCCACGTTCCGCAGCAGCCGGTGAACCCCGCCGGCGAACACCCGCTGCTCGCGCTTCTCGACGTTGTAGGCCTTGACGATGCGCACGCCCCCGAGGGTCTCGGCGAGCCGCCCCGTCACCTCGGCGTTGATCTTCCCGCGCTCGCGGAACAGCGGCCGCAGCCGCGAGAACGCCATCGCCATCGCCGCCCCGAGGACCACGAGGATGAGCAGGGTGACCGACGTCAGGCGCCAGTTCAGGTAGAACAGCACCCCGATGCCGACGGTCGCGGTCATGAAGCCGCCCGCGAGCTGGGTCAGGCCGGTCCCCACGAGGTTGCGGATGCCCTCGGCGTCGGTCATCACGCGCGAGATGAGGACGCCGGTCTGCGTGGCGTCGAAGTAGGCGATGGGCAGCCGGGTCACGTGCCGCTGCACCCGCTTGCGCATCTCGGTGATGGCGCGTTGCGCGGCCACCCCCAGCACCTGCGACAGCGCGAACCCGGTGCCGGACTGGACCACGGTGGCCCCGGCCGCGAGCAGGGCGAGGGGCAGGAGGAGATCGGCCCGGCCCTGGGCGATGACGTCGTCGACCACGTAGCCGGACATCCACGGCAGCACGAGGCCGGCCGCCCGGCTGACGAGCATCAGCCCGAGCCCGAGCGCCAGCCGGTAGCGGTGGGCGTGCACCAGCGCCCGCGCCTCCTGCCAGGCGCCGGGCGAGGCGAGCGGTCTCTTTCCCGTCTTCTGCGGTTTCTCGTCGGCCATGATGGAGAGATCAAGTATAGACTTTCGCCGTGGCTTCTCCCGTGCGCCGCATCCTCCACCTCGACATGGATGCGTTCTACGCGTCGGTGGAGCAGCGCGACGACCCGTCGCTGCGCGGCCGCCCGGTGGCGGTCGGGGGGCGGCCCGACCGGCGCGGGGTGGTGGCCGCCGCCAGCTACGAGGCCCGGAAGTTCGGGGTGCGCTCGGCGATGTCGATGGCGCGGGCGGTGCGGCTCTGCCCCGAGCTGGTCGTGGTGCCGACCGACTTCGCCCGCTACCGGGCGATCTCGGACCGCATCTTCGACATGTACCGCTCGGTCACCCCCCTCGTCGAGCCCCTCTCGCTCGACGAGGCGTACCTCGACGTGACGAGCAACAGTTGGAACGAGCCGCTCGCCACGACGGTGGCGCGGAAGCTGAAGCGGTGGATCCGCGACGAGACGAAGCTCACCGTCTCGGCCGGGGCCGCGCCCAACAAGTTCCTCGCGAAGATCGCCTCCGACTGGGACAAGCCCGACGGCCTGACCGTCATCCCCGTCGAGCGGGTCGACGCCTTCCTGCGGCAGCTCCCGGTCGACGCGCTCTGGGGGGTCGGTCCCGTCACCGCGAAACGCCTTCGGGCCGCCGGGGTGGTGAAGCTCGTCGACGTGCGCACCGCGGATCCGCAGGTGCTCCGGCGCGCGGTCGGCAGCCGCATCGACTGGCTGCGCTGGCTCGCCGAGGGCAAGGACGACCGGCCGGTCAGCCCCGACCGCGTCGTCAAGTCGTCCGGATCGGAGCACACCTACCCGACCGATCTCACCGATCCCGACGAGATCCGCCGCGAGCTCGACGGGCTGGCGCGGCGCGGGGCGGCGTGGCTCGAACGCAAGGGGCTGGCGGCCCGCACCGTCACCATCAAGGTGCGCTACTCGGACTTCACCACCGTCACCCGCAGCCACAGCGCGGACCCCGCCACCCGTGACGCCGGGCAGATCGTGCTGCGGGCGCGGCGGCTGCTGGACCGGACCGAGGCCCGCACGCGGCCCGTCCGCCTGCTCGGGGTGACCATGCACAACCTGTCGGCGGAGGAAGACGCCCCGCCCCGCCCCGGGCATCCGACCCTGCCGCTCTCCGACGCGACCCCGCCGGCCGCGACCCCGCGGCGTGAACGGCGCGGACTCGCGGAGGGTCGCAAGGGCGCCGAGGACAGCGATCGACCTGAATCTGCCAACTGAACGCCCCAATGAAACAGGCCCGAACGGGGATCACTCGAAGGCCGAGCCAAGGTAAGATCGGGGCCATGTTGAAGGGAACACGTCCCGGCATCCTCCGGAGGATCCAGCCGATCAGCGTGCACGGCCAGGTGTCGTGGGACGTCTTCTTCAACGACGCCGACGATCCGGACGGCCAGGTGCTGATGGCGCGGGTGGGGCCCGAGGCGGTCGATCAGACCCTGGAGCCGGGCGACCGCATCCTCCTGGAGTACCTCCTCGGCAGCGTGACCCAGGTCACACGAGACACCGGAGGCGCGTAACCCCGCGTTTCGACCCCCGAGGGCCGGGGCGCTCACCGCGGCGCCGAGCCCACGAGACGCCGGAAGCGCGCAGCCCGCAGCTTCCACGGGCTCCGGACCCGCGGTCGGGCCGGAGCCGGGCGCGGCGGCGACGCCGGCGAGAGACGCCGGCGAAGGGCGACGCGGGGCCCGCGCGGCCCCCCCGGGATTCGAGACGGCCGGGACCGTTTCCGGCCGCGGGAACGTAACGATGTGCTGACGCTCGAGACCTTCGGGTGGGACGACCGGTTCGAGACCGCTCTACGGGCGTGCGCAGACGGCGGCCTGCGACCGGCCCGCGTCGCCGTCGCCCACAACGCCCTCTATCAGCTCCGCACCGCCGACGGCGAGGTGATGGCCGAGGTCGCCGGCCGGCTGCGCCACCGGGCCGCCGCCCCCGACGCCCGTCCGGTGGTCGGCGACTGGGTCGCCATCCGCCCCGGCGCGAACGGCGACACCGCGACCATCGAGGCGGTGCTGCCCCGGCGCCGCTGCTTCTCGCGCAAGGCGGCCGGCGAGCCGACCCGCCGGCAGCTCGTCGCCGCCAACATCGACACCGTGCTGCTGGTCAGCGGCCTCGACGGCGACTTCAACCTCCGCCGCATCGAGCGGTACCTCGTCGCCATCCGAAACAGCGGCGCCGCCCCGGTGCTCGTGCTCAACAAGGCCGACCTCTGCCCCGACCGCGAGGATCGCCGCGCCGCCGCCGCGGCCCTGGCCCCCGAGGCTCCCCTGCACGTCATCGAGGCGCTGGGCCCCGGCGGGGTCGAGCCCCTGCGGCAGCACCTCCCGCCGGGACGGACCGGCGCCCTCATCGGCTCGTCCGGCGTCGGCAAGTCGACCATCATCAACCGCCTGCTCGGCCGCGAACGGCAGAAGACCGCGGCGGTGCGGCGCCGCGACGGCCGCGGGCGGCACACCACCACGCAGCGCGAGCTGATTCTGCTGCCCGACGGGGGCCTGCTCATCGACACGCCAGGCATGCGCGAGCTGCAGTTGTGGGAGGATACCAACGCCCTCGACGACGCCTTCGACGACATCCGGAGGCTGGGCGCCGAATGCCGCTTCCGCGACTGCGAACACGAGGGCGAGCCGCGGTGCGCGGTGCGGCAGGCGGTCGAGACGGGACGCCTCAGCGCCGCCCGCCTCGACAGCTTCCGCCGGCTGCGCCGGGAACGGGAGGCGGCGCGGCAACGCCGCGAAGAGCTGGCGCGGCTCGATGAGCACCGGCGCGTCACGACGGCGCACCGCGCGATGCGGGCGTTTCGCTCAAATCGCCTGACCGACGAAGGGTAGGGCCCCGCCCCCTGGAACGATGCAGGCATGGAAGGTCGTCGGAGTGCCGAGCCGAGCCGCGGGCGACGATTTGACGGACCACGAGCCGGGGCCCGGACGGCGGGGGCTCCTGCAGGGTCGATGGGGCGATGGGCGGAGCCGCAGGCGACGCGCTCCGGGCCAGGAGGAGATGACATGAGAACGGCACTCGCGGTTATCGGCCTGACGCTGGCGGCGGCCGCCGCCCAGGCGCAGGAAGACACCCTCACGATCCGGGCGGGACGGCTCCTCGACGGACTCGGCAACGTGCGCGAGAACGTCGTCGTGCACGTCACCGGATCGCGCATCAGCGCCGTCGAGCCGGCGCCGGCAGATGGAGATCCGGTCGCCTACGACCTGTCCGGGCTCACCCTGATGCCGGGGCTCATCGACACCCACGTGCATCTGACCTCGCACTTCAACACCGAAGGGCGCGCCGACCCCGACCCGGACGAGACGCCGGCCCAGACCATCCTCTACGCGGCCGAGAACGCCTGGGCGACCCTGATGGCCGGCTTCACCACCGTGCAGAGCCTCGGCAGCCCCGCCGACCGCGACCTGCGCGACGCCATCGCCCGCGGGGTCCTGCCCGGCCCCCGGGTGCTCACCTCCCTGCGCGCGGTCCGGGCCGGCACGGGGTCGCCGGACGAGATCCGCGCGTTCGTGCGCCGGCTGAAGGACGACGGGGCCGACGTCGTCAAGGTGTTCGCCTCGGCGAGCATCCGCGAGGGGGGCGGGCTGGTCATGACCCCCGGGCAGCTCGAGGCGGTGTGCACGGAGGCGCAGGCGGTGGGGCTGCGCACGGTCGTGCACGCCTACGGCACCGACGGGCTCACCGCGACCATCGAGGCGGGCTGCGGGGGCATCGAGCACGGCAACCGCTACGACGACGCGGTCATCGAGCTCATGGCCGAGCACGGCACGTACCTCGACCCCCACGTCCACCTGCTCTGGGCCAACTACTTCGAGAACCGGGACCGCTTCATCGGCCGCGGCAACTACACCGAGGAGGGCTTCGCGCTGATGGAGGAGGCCCGGACCACCGGCTACGAGACGTTCCGCCGCACCCTCGACCACGGGGGCGTGAAGGTGGTCTACGGCACCGACGCGGTGGCCGGCGCGCACGGGCGCAACGCAGAGGAGCTCGTCTACCGCGTCCGCGACGGCGGCCAGGACCCGATGGACGCCATCGTCTCGGCGACGTCCCTCGCGGCCGAGTCGCTCGGCCTCGCGGACACCATCGGCCGCATCGAACCGGGATTCGAGGCCGACCTCGTCGCGGTCGCCGGCAACCCCCTCGACGACGTCGCCGCCGTGCGCGACGTGCGGTTCGTCATGAAGGCCGGCGTCGTCTACCGGAACTCCGCGCCCTGAACGCCGGCTCGCCGGGACCGGCCGCTTCCGTCGTATACTGCGGTTTCGGCGTTCGTAGCCGACCCGTTCGTGCGGTCTCCGTGACCCCGGGTGTATCCGTGAACACGATTCCTGCCGTTCCGGGCCGCGTCAGCCCCATCTCGCCCACCCTGGCCGGCGATCAGTTCTCCGTTCAGTTTCCGGCCCGGCTCGGCGAGATCGGACCCCTCATCTCGATGATCGAGACCGTCGGGCGCTGGCACGACGCGCCGGGCGCCGTCGTGTACGGCCTCAGCGTCGTCGTCGACGAGCTCGTCGCCAACGTGGTCCGGCATGCCCGGCCGGCCCCCGGCGCGGTGCTCCGCGTCTCGGTCGCCTTCTCGGGGGAGCGCGTCGGGCTCGTGTTCGACTGGCCGGGCGAGTCGTTCGATCCGGTCTCGTTCGTGACGCCCGATCTCGACCGGGGGGCGGACCCCGACGATCTGCCGGTCGGCGGGTTGGGCCTGTGCCTGGTTCAGGCCTTCGCGCAGGAGATGCGCTACCGGCGGGACGGCGACCGGAACGTCGTGGCGTTCGAGCGGCGGTACGACCGGGACCGCTCCGTCATGGCCCTGCCGCGGGGGGAGGCGGCCGGCAGGGTCTCTCCGCCCGGAGATGGTGTGCAATGACCGACGCTCTCCAGTTGTCGACTCGACAGGTCAAGGCGCCTGCCGCCGAGTTCCAGGTCGTCGAGCTCGCGGGTCGGCTGGACTCGGGGAACGCGCATCAGGTCGAGAAGTCGATCCTGAGCCTGACCGAGTCCGGCTCCAACGTGGTCGTGAACTGCGCCGACCTCGTCTTCGTGGCCTCGTCGGGAATGCGCGCCTTCATCCTGGGCGCCCGGTCGGCCAAGGCCCGGGGCCGGGTGTTCAGGGTGGCCGGCCTCATCCCGCATGTCTCCGAGGTCTTCCGGGTCACCGGACTCTACCGAATCCTCGACATTCGCCCCACCCTGGACGACGCCCTCGATCAACCGGGCGCCGTCCCCGTCGGTTCGTAGTCGCTTCCGGGAATCGTCCGGGCGTGCGGGGGGTGCACGTCAGCATTGTTGGGACCGGCATGGGCTGGACCATCGCAGAGGCCGACGCCGACATCGCGCTGCACGGCCGGAAGCTCCGCGGCTGCTTCGAGACTTCCGGGAACGAAGAGCCGCCAAGGCAGCCTCAGGCT
>JAJEFC010000195.1 GCA_022820675.1 Vicinamibacteria bacterium
CCCGCGACGCCGTGACGGACCATAGTCGGGGCTGTCCGCACCGTCCATCCGATCCGGACCCCTCGTCGGTGCGCTCAAGGCCGTTCCAACCACGGTCACGCTCTCCGTGCGCCCGGATCCAGGTGGCGTTTCACAGCAAAATGGTGACTTTGCAGCGGGCCGCTCCAGGATCGGCCGTCGTGACTACGCCGCCCCGTGCCGGGAGCCGTCGACTCGGCGTGCTTCTCGTGCTGGGCGCAGAGCTCGACGAGTTCGAGGACCTGGCGATCGAGCCCAGGGCCGGGCGTGTCACCGCGGCATCCGCCCGACAGCGCCCGGGAGTTGCGCGATACGGGCGAACCGCCCGCAGTGGATTTCAGCCCCCCACCCCGCCCCCTCTCGGAGGTGACACCCGACCAGACGACGCAAGATGCGCGAGTACCTGCCGCAGGCCATCGCCGGCGCGGAACGCATGCTCGCGGATGCGGTGCGGGACAACCTGGTCCTGCGCGTCACGGACCGCGCCGGACGGGCGTTGGCGGCCACGCACGAGGAGCCGGGCCAGGCCGACGAGCTGACCGGCCGCTTCGACTTCGTGTTCCGCGACCTGGAGCTGTCGGCGCGGAGCCGTCACACCGCGGCCGCCCAGTTGTCGGCGTGGAACGCGCGGACGCGCTGGCTCCTGTCGGCCCTGATGTCCCTGATGGCGACGGGCGGCGTGCTGCTCACCTGGCGGGCGGTGCGGCGCGAACGGCAGCTCTCGCGGATCCGGAACGGGTTCGTGGCCAGCGTGTCCCACGAGCTGCGCACGCCGCTCGCGTCCATCGCCATGTTCGGGGAGCTCCTGCGCCGAGGTCGGGTCACGGCGGCGGACAGGGTGGTCGAGTACGGGCGCCGCATCGAGCAGGAGAGCGCGCGCCTGAACCAACTGATCGACAACGTGCTGAGCTTCGGCCGCATCGAGTCGGGGCGGATTCGGTATCGTCCCGAGGCGGCGGCGATCGAGGACGTCGTCGGTGCTGCGCTGGCCGCGGTCGACACCCGGCGCCTGCAAGGCGGGTTCACGATGGCCGTGACGACGCCGGATTCCACGTTGCCCGAGGTCCGGGCAGACCGGGCGGCGTTGACCCAGGTCTTCGTCAATCTTCTCGACAACGCGATGAAGTACTCGGGTAGTTGCCGCCGCGTGCGCGTGGATCTGCGCCGGCGCGGGGGCGAGGTGGCCGTCGCGGTCGTGGACGGGGGCATCGGCATCGCTCCGGACGACCAGGGGCGCATCTTCGACGAGTTCTACCGGGCCGTCGCCGGGGGCGCCGGCGTGGCGGGGACGGGCCTCGGTCTGGCGATCGCCCGTCGGGTCGTGGAGGCCCAGGGCGGGCGGATCGAAGTCGAGAGCCGCCTCGGCCACGGTGCGACCTTCAGGGTCCTGCTGCCCGCGGCCTGCGCGGTCTCACCGCAGGTGGATTCCGCTCCGGCCCTGGACCCGCAAATCGAGGCCGGGGCCTGACCTGCGCACCGCCGGCGCCTGATCGCCCGATCGTACGACCGTGCCCGCCGGGCTCCTCCGGAGGGTTCCTTGATCCATGTCATCGAGCCGCTTGATGAAAGGCAATGCCTCGCGGCGGCCGGATCTGAGACGATGCCGGCGCTCGACGAGTCGGCGGCATCCGCAACGAGACGAGGAACGAAACGTGGTGAATCGAAACCAACGGAAGAAGGCGTACGTGGCGCCGCGGGTCGTCGATTTCGGCGCCATCGAGGCGACGACGGGCGACTGCCTGGGGCTTTGCCTCGACGGCGAGCACTTCGGGCTCTACGGGCTCTGGCCGCCGCCGTCGAGTCATCGGTAGGTCATTCGGAGGGCGGGCATCCAGCAGGTCGCGCCTCTCGAGCCCGACCTCGAACGAGGTGCATGAGGAGCATGACGATCCGGGCGCTCGCGGTCCTCGTTCTTCTGGACGTCGGTTTCCGGGTGGTCGGCTTCCCCCGCGTATTCCTGTCCCTGAATCGCTGGGGTCGGCGATACGACGAGCCTGCGCCGCCGACCGTCCAGCGGTGCAGGCTGCGCCGCACCCTCGAGGCGGTGCGGGCGGCCAGCCGCTACTACCATCGCCCCCGGCTGAACTGCCTGCCGCGGTCCCTGGCCATCTACGTCCTCCTGAGGCGACAAGGCGTTCCCGCGGTGCTGCGCATCGGCGTGAAGCGCTTTCCCTTCGCCGCCCATGCCTGGGTCGAGTGCCTGGGAGAGGTCGTGGACGACTCGATCGACGATTGGCGGCACGAACCCTACGTGCCCATCCTGTCGGCCGGTGAACCCCGTCGACGGAGCGCGCCGGACCTCGACGCGTGACCTCAGTGAGCGCAGGGTTCTCCTTTCGTGGATCGTCCTGGCGACGGCTGCCGATGAGGCAGGTGATGCGGGGCCGTTTCACGCCTCGTGTCGTCCGCGAACCAGCGCGCGGACGGGCTCCGGAGAGGCCGCCGACGCCGATGACGGGGGCGACTCTGCGCGTGATCGCCGGCATCCGGACGCGGGACGGCCGGCCCGTGGCGCGGCCGGACCTGTTGCGCCTGCACGAGGCCGCGAACCTCCGGGCGTCGAGCTGCGGCGGCCACTGGTTGGGAGACTCCGTCGGGCTCGCGTGCACGACCGCCCCCGCCCGAGTCGCCGCGCCCTTCCCGCGACGCGCTCGAGCGGGACGTGGGCCGGCTGCTGGACGACCTCCTGCAGCGACGGCTCGTCGAGGTCGCGACCGGCCCCTCGGCCGGCCGGCGCCGAGCCTCGGCCGGGCGGCCGCGGCGCCGCCCTCCCGCCACGAGCACCCGGCATTCCCGTTCTGCTGATACACTGCCTGACGCCGCCACGACGGCCCGGCCCCGCCATGCCGCGCGGGGGCGTCCGGGTCGGGCGGAGCCGTCGGGTCTCTCCAGCGCAGGAGGCATCGTGGGGAAGAGCGAGCAGCGGTGGCGTCGGGGAATGTCGCGGAGGAAGGCGCTGTCGGGGCTGGCGTCGTTCATGGCGGCGTCGCCGCTGCTGCACGCGCAGCGCGACCCGTGGCCGCTCGGCCCGCACCGGCGTTTTCTCGGGTTCGACGAGATGCGCGACGTGTTCGACTTCGAGCCCATCTTCCGGGCCAACGTCCCCCTGGCCGTCTACGACTACACGGCCCACGGGACCGAGTCGGAGTTCACCCTCTACCGCAACCGCGACGCGTTCGACTGGGTGGAGCTGATTGGCCGGGGCGGGGTCGATCCGGCCGCCATCGACACGTCCACGGAGCTGTTCGGGCACGCGATGCCGAGCCCGATCATGCTGGCGCCGACGGCGCGGCAGCGCGACCTGCATCCCGACGGCGAGCTCGGCATGCACCGGGCGGCGACGACCACCGGCACCACGATGATCGTGAGCAACGCGTCGAGCCTCCCGTTCACGCGCATCGCCCGGGGCGCGGAGGGGCCGCTCTGGTTCCAGCGCTACGCGACGCGCGAGATGGAGCCGAACCGGGTGGCCCTCGGCGACGCCCAGGAGGTGGGCGCGCAGACGATCGTGGTGACCATCGACCAGCAGGCCTCCTACTACGAGCGAGACCTGCACGTCAGGCACACCGGCGGGGCGCCGCGCCGGGTGACGCGGCGAGAGCCGCAGCCCGACGCCCCCAACCCCTACCGCGTCTCCGCGGGGCGGCTCTGGTACGAGTGGAGCCTCTTCGACGACCTCCGGCCGATGTGCGAGGTGCCCATGCTGGCCAAGGGCATCCTGACCGGCGACGGGGCGAAGAAGTGCCTGGAGCGCGGGGTGGACGGCGTCATCGTGTCCAACCACGGCGGGCGGGCCCTCGACTACGGCCCCTCGAGCCTCGAGGTGCTCGAAGAGGTGGTGGAGGCGGTGGCCGGCCGGGTGCCGGTGCTCATCGACAGCGGGTTCCGCCGCGGCAGCGACGTGCTGAAGGCGCTGGCCCTGGGGGCCGACGCCGTCTGCCTCGGCCGCGCGTCGCGCTGGGGCCTGGGGGCGTTCGGCGAGGAGGGGGCGCAGAGAGTGCTCGAGATCGTCAATGCCGAGCTGAGACAGGCGATGGCGTTCGCGGGCGTGGCCTCCCTCGCCGAGATCGACCGCAGCATCGTGAAGACCAACTTCCCGTAGGGGTCGGCGACCGTAGAACGGCGCCGCGTCCTCGATGGTTGGTTGGGGGGGCAAGCGGAGCCGGACGCGACGATTGGCGGGCCAGGAGCCGGCGCCGAAGAACGACACGGACTCCCGTGGAGTGTACTTCGCAGGCTGAGCTGCGGGCGACGACCGGCGGCCAGGGCGAGCTCGCGGGAGTGAGCCGCGCTGCGAGACTCCCGACGTGACGACGTGACCGAAGGGTCGCGCCAGACCGGCAATTCGAGCGAGGCATTCCGATGCAGACGAAGCTCTACCGGCACGCGGCGGTCGCCGTGGCCCTCCTGGTCGCCTCCGTCGGCGCCGCGGCGGCGCAGGCGCCGTCCGGCGGCATGGTCGAGTGGCCCTACGTCGGGGCCGACCAGGGGGCGTCGAAGTACTCGCCGCTGGCCGACATCGACGTCTCGAACGTCGACGGGCTCGAGATCGCCTGGACCTGGGAGCCCGACGAGCTGCCGAACCAGGAGTTCCGCACCCGGCCCGGCAGCTTCGAGGTCATGCCCCTGATGATCGACGACGTGGTCTACGTGTCGACCATGTACACGCGGGTGGTCGCCCTCGACGCCGAGACCGGCGCGGAGCTGTGGGCGTTCGATCCCGAGGCGTGGCGCACGGGCCCCGAGGGCGGCCCTCCCGGCGGCTTCAAGCACCGCGGCGTGGCGGTGTGGCCGGCGATCGCCAACCGCGCGGCGGGCGGGGGCGGGGGCGGGGACATGCGCGTCTTCATCAACAGCCGCGACAGCCTCTACGCCCTGAACGCGGCCGACGGCTCCCTGATCCCCGGCTTCGGCGACGGCGGCCGGGTGCTGCTGACCGAGGGCTTCCCGAACCCGGTGACCCACGAGATGTTCGACCAGACGTCTCCGCCCGTCGTGTTCGAGGACCTCGTCATCGTGGGGAGCCGGGTGCCCGACCGCATCCAGAAGCGCTTCGACACGCCGGGCTCGGTGCAGGCGTTCGACGTCCACACCGGCGAGCGGCGCTGGGTCTTCTACACGGTGCCGCAGTCGAACGACGCGTTCGGGGCCGACACGTGGGAGGGCGGCTCGTGGCGCTTCACCGGCCATGCCAACGTGTGGGGGCTGATGTCGCTCGACGCCGAGCGGGGGCTGCTGTACGTGCCCACGAGCACCCCGAGCAGCGACTACTGGGGCGGGCGGCGGCTCGGCACCAACCTGTTCGCCGAGTCGCTGGTCTGCCTCGACGCCCGCACCGGCGAGCGCGAGTGGCACTTCCAGGCCGTGCACCACGGGCTGTGGGACTACGACTTCACGTCGGCGCCGAACCTGATGACCCTCGACGTGGACGGCCGCACCATCGACGCCGTCGCCGAGGTGTCGAAGCAGGGCTTCACCTACGTCTTCGACCGGGTGACCGGCGAGCCGGTCTGGCCCATCGAGGAGCGGCCCGTCGACACCGAGACCGACGTGCCGGGCGAGGTGCCGTATCCGACCCAGCCGTTCCCGACGAAGCCGCCGCCGTTCGCGGCGCAGGGGGTGTCGCTCGACGACGCGAACGACCTGACCCCCGAGATCCACCGCATCGCGACCGAAGAGCTGCAGACCTACCGGCTCGGGCCGCTGTTCACGCCGCCCAGCCTGCAGGGGACGCTGCAGCGGCCGCGGGTGGACGGCGGCGCCAACTGGGGCGGCGCCGCGCTCGACCCCACCACCAACCGGCTCTACGTGCGGACGTCCGAGGGGGTGTCGGCCAACCAGGTCTGCGAGACCGATCCCGAGCTGCCCGAGGTCGACGTCGCCTACACGAACAACTGCCCGCGCGGGGGCTCGGCCGGCATCTTCCGGGGGCTGGGCGGGTACGTGCCGGCCGAGCGGAGCCGCCTCGGTCCGATACCCCTCGTCAAGCCGCCGTACGCCCGGCTCGTCTCGATCGACCTGAACGCCGGCGACATCGCGTGGAGCGTGCCGTTCGGCGAGGGCAGCCGCATCATGCGCGCGCACCCGCTGCTGCGCGGCGTCGACCTGCCCGACCGCCTCGGCACCCCCGGCGCGCCCGGCCCCATGGTCACCGGCGGCGGCCTCGTCTTCCTCGGCGGGGGCGATCCGTACCTGTACGCCTTCGACGCCGAGACCGGCCGCGAGGTGACCCGGGTGGCCACCGAGTTCCGAACCAGCGGCAACCCGATGACCTACCGCTCGCGGGCGGGCCGGCAGTTCATCCTGATTGCCACCGGCGCCGGGCCGGACGCGCGGCTGGTCGCCTTCGCGCTGCCGGAGGGGTAAGGTCAGTAACCGTCTCCGTCCAACGGCATGGCAGGTCTCTGCGGGTTGTGCGCGGGGTGGGTGGCAAGGTAATCCGTTTCCACCGCCGCCGTAGATGAACAGCGGTTTGCAGGACCGCGCGGGGGCCTCGGCGAAGGCGCGGGGTGGCCGCGTGGGCGAAAGGGTTGGACGGTCCGACGGCGAACTCCTCGAAGGTGTAGCGTTGCTGGTGCTGCGCCGGCGGTCGGGGGGGCGGGTTCGGGCGTTCCGTGTCCCAAGCGCGAGCCTTCCGCCGCGGGGTCATCGACACCTTGGGACGGCGATCGACATGGAGTTGCCAACTGCGCCCAGGCAGTCCCGTTCCCGGGATGGCGCTCGGCAGGTGGCAAGGTGATTGCCATCACCGTCGTCGGTCCCGGCGGAATCGGCATCGTGGTTTCGTCATTCCCGGGAGCTTGACATGAGTGGACGACCCTTCCGGCGGCTGCACGGCCTCGCCTTGCTGCTCGCACTCGCCTGCGTTCCCGCCGCGGACGGGCAGACCGTCGACGTCACCGCCGCGACCATCGAGGACATCAACCGGGCGTTCGACGCGGGCGCCCTGACGTCGGAGCAGCTCGTCGAGCGCTACCTGGCCCGCATCGCCGCCTACGACGAGGCCGGCCCGGCCATCAACGCGGTCATCGCCCTCAATCCGAACGCGGCGGCGCGCGCCCGCGAGCTCGACGCCGAGCGGCGGTCCGGCGGCCCGCGCTCGCCGCTGCACGGCATCCCCGTCGTCCTGAAGGACAACTTCGACACCGCCGATCTGCCGACCACCGCGGGGTCGGTCCTGCTGGAGGGATCTCTGCCCCCCGACGACGGCTTCCTCGTCCGGAAGCTCCGCGAGGCCGGCGCCATCGTGCTCGCCAAGGTCAACATGAGCGAGTTCGCCTCCGGCGGGGCGATCAGCTCGCTGGGGGGGCGCACCCGCAACCCCCACGACCTCGTCCGGTCGCCGGGCGGGTCGTCGGGGGGGACCGGCGCGGCGGTCGCGGCGGCCTTCGCCCAGGTCGGGCTGGGGACCGACACCGGCGGGTCGGTGCGCTCGCCGTCGACCGCCAACGGCCTCGCGGGGCTCAAGCCCACCCTGGGCCTGCTGAGCCGCGACGGCATCGTGCCCCTGGCGCTGTCGTTCGACACCGCGGGCCCGATGGCGCGGCACGTGTACGACGTCGCCGCCGCCCTCGGGGTCATGACCGGGGTCGATCCCGCCGACGAGGCCACCGCCGCGAGCGGCGGGCGGTTCGAGACCGACTACACGCAGCACCTCGATCAGGACGCGCTCGCCGGGGCCCGCATCGGGGTCGCCCGCGACTTCCTCGGCCAGGACGGCGACGTCGACTGGGTCGTCGAGGCCTCGCTCGACGTGATGCGGGAGGCCGGCGCCACCATCGTCGACGTGCGGTTTCCGCGATGGCTGATCGAGGCGAGCGGCGACTTCTACACCGTGGTCCGCTACCGCGAGTTCCGGGCGCAGATCGCGGAGTACCTGGCGACCCTGGAGCCCCGGTTCCACGCGACCCTCGCCGACCTGGTCAAGCGGTCGGTGCGGCTCGCTTCGCCGTCCGCCGGGGCCGGGCACAACCCCGGCCGGTGGAGCCTGATGCGGCGGGAGGACGCGAGCGGCGAGCTGTCCGACGCCGAGTACCGCGCCGTCCTGGAGCACGGCCTGCCGATGGTGCGCACCGTGATCCGCGGGCTGATGGACGCCGACGACCTCGCGGCCATCGTGTATCCCACGTCGCCCCGCCGGCCCGGGCGCGTCGACGTCGCCCCCGCCCCCACCGGCGGGGGAGGCCCCTCGGCGACGCGGTACGCGAACCTCACCGGCTTCCCCGACCTCATCGTGCCCGCCGGCTTCACCGGCGACGGCCTCCCCGTGGGCCTCTCGTTCCTGGGCCGCGCGTTCGACGAGCCTCGCCTGCTCGCCCTGGGCTACGCCTTCGAGCAGGCGACGAGGGCGCGCCGGCTCCCGGCGCACACGCCGCCGCTCGTCCCGTGAGGGACCGCATCGAGGCCTTCGTCCTGTCGGATCGGGTATCGTTGGTTGGGGGAATGACCTCGACCCTGGGGACGCTGATTCGGGAGGCGCGGGAGCGGGCCGGTCTCAGTGAGGTCGATCTGGCGAGGGCCGCCCGGACCTCGCCGGGGGCCATTCCGAAGTACGAGGCGGGCGAGGCGGTCCCCAGGCTCGAGACGGCGCGGCGCTGCATCGAAGCGTGCGGCTTCGAGCTCCGGATCGAGTTGGTTCACGCCAGTCCGCAGAGACGGTCGGCGGCCGACGCCGCGCTGGCGCGCAGCGTGGAGGACCGCCTGCGCACGAACGACGCATTCACGAAGCTCGCAGCCCAGCTCAGGAGTCGGTCGTGAGACCCCGCGTTTCACCGAGACCGGCCCGGGGGCTCACGCCTTCCGAGCGTCGAGGCGGCTACATCGAGCCCGGGCCCACCTGAAGGGTCACGAGGCGGCGCGCCCCGCGAGGGCGTTGCGGCCGAGGCGCTCGATGGTCTCCAGGGTCTCGCGCACGTCGTCCCACGTCGTCGAGTGGTTGATGACGCACATCCGCAGGGCGAACTTGCGGCGGAGCAGCGTCGACGACATGAACGCGCGCTCTTCCCAGAACACGCGGGCGAGGACCTTGCGGTTGAGCTGGTGCAGCGCCCCGTCGTCGAGCGCCCCGCCGTCGGGGTTGACCCGGAAGCAGACGATGCCCAGCGAGGCGGGGGTCATGAGCTCCAGGACCGGGCTGTCCGCCACGTGCCGCGCGGCGCGCTCGGCCAGCTCGATTCCCTCGGCCACGGCGGCCCGGAACGCGGCCACGCCGAATATCTGCACCGACATCCAGATCTTGAGGGCGCGGTCGCGGCGGCTGAGCTGCAGGCCGCGGTCGGTCTGGTTCGGGTGGTTCGCCCCCCACACCGAGTCCTGCAGAACGTCGTGGTGGATGGCGAAGGCGCGCTCCAGCGTCCGGACGTCCTTGACGAGCAGGCAGCCCGCCTCGTACGGCTGGAAGAGCCACTTGTGCGGGTCCATGCCGATGGAGTCGGCGCGCTCGATGCCGCGCAGCAACCGCGCCCCCGGCTCGGTGAGGGCGGCGAAGCCGCCGTGCGCCGCGTCGACGTGCAGCCAGATGCCCTCCGCCGCGCAGTAGTCGGCGATTGCGTCCAGCGGATCGACGGCGCCGGTGCTGGTCGAGCCGGCGTCCGCGCAGACCGCGATGGGCGTGCATCCGGCCGCGCGGTCGGCCGCCACGGCGGAGGCCAGGACGCCGGGATCGACGCGGAAGTCGGGGCCGGTCGGCAGAACGCGAACCCGGTCGGGGCGGATGCCGATGATGCGCGCGGCGCGGGCCTGGGCGCTGTGGCATTGGTCGCCCATGTAGACGGTGGCCTGCGCCGGGTGCCCGGCCGCCTCGCGCGCCGCCACGAAGGCGTCGAGGGCGGCGGCGGAGCCGCCGCTCGTCATCACGCCGCCCGCCGTGTCCGGATATCCCAGCCACCGCCGGAACCAGTCGATCACGACGGTCTCGAGCTGGCTGGAGCCGCTGGCGGTCAGCCACGTGGCCGCGTTGACGTTGAAGCCGGTCGCGAGATAGTCGGCGAGCACGCCGGGCCACGTCGGCTCCGACGGGATGAACCCGAACGCCCGGGGATGGTCGAGCCGCATCGCCGGCGACAGGACGTCCCGCACCGCGCGGTCGATGACCTCGCGCGGCGGCCGCCCCGCCTCGGGCGGATCCTCCATCAGGCGTTCCGCGAGATCCTGCTTGAACTCGCCGTCCCAGGCGCGGTCGGCGGGCAACCCTCTGCGCCGCTCGACGAGGATCTCGGTGACGTGCTTCGCCAGCTCGCGCATCACGTCGGGGGGCATCCTGAGGCCGTGCGTCATGTCGTCCGCTCCGAACCCGGCGCGCGAGTGGTGTCGTTCGAACCAGCGGCAGCTCGAGCACTTCACGGGGCGGTTCGGGGACCGAGCGGCAGCTCGAGCACTTCACGGGGCGGCTCGGGACCGATCCGCAGTTCCCCCTACGGCGCGGGTTCCTCGAGGATCGCAGCGGCCGGGCCCGTAAGCGCCACGATGTGAAGGCCGGTGTCGGCGCGGTCGGCGAGGTAGATCAGGCCGCGATCGTCGACCTCGACGTTGTTGGTCTGGATGGCCACCTGGCAGCTCTCGACGCCGTCGATCACCGCGCACCGCTCGTCGGTGCGCTCGGTGGTGGCGGGGATGTAGTGCGCCACCTCCTCCAGGTTGAACGGGTCGCGCACGTCGATCACCCGCGCGCCCGCGTTGAACCACGACACCACCATCAGCTTGCGGTAGAAGGGCGGCTCCATCGACCACTGCGGCGCGTGGGGGCCGAAGCGGCCGCCGCGCCCGCAGAACCCGCCGCTCGATTCCGGCACCTGGAAGGTGGCGACGGGCAGGGGATGGGCCTCGTCGGTGATGTCGAGCATGAGGGTGACGTGGCGCGTCTCCTGGCACGCGTTGGCGACCGACTCGGAGACGACGAAGAGGAAGTCGCGGGTCGCGTGGTCGCGGTTGCCGGCGTAGTCGGCGATGGGCACGTCGAGCAGGGGCATGGCGGTGTGGCCGCCCCAGAACGACGGCAGGTCGATGCGGCCGACCTGGGGGAACGCGAGGGCGGCGGGGCTCGACGCGAGGGGGGCGGCGGAGGCGGGATCGCCCCTCAGCAGCCGGTCGCGGTCGAGAATCTGCACGGCGCCGTCGGCCGAGGTGCCGTAGGCGAGGTACAGGCGGTTCCCCAGCCGCACGACCTCGTGCAGCCCCGAGCCGCCGGGCACGGGGCCGCTCGCGTCGGGCTGCACTCCGGGCAGGCTGAAGTCGCGGATGCGGCGCGGGGCGGCCGGGTCGGCGAGGTCGAAGACCTGCAGGATGCGGGGGGCGCGCCACCCGTCGACGGTTCCGACGAGATGGGCGACGCCGGTGTCGCACTCCCACCAGTTCTTGTGGGTGTGCTGCTCGCCGGTCGGGGTGCGGCCCATCTCGGCCGCCGTCCGCACGAAGGCGGGCCGGGCCGGGTCGGTGACGTCCCAGACCTCGTGGCTCCGGTTGCCGTTCGAGCGCAGCAGGTAGTAGCGGCCGGCATCGCCCCCGGGGAGCTCGTCGCCCCCGCACACCTGGACCATCTGGGCGCCGCTCGCCCCGCCCGTGGCGGGGATGTGGGCCAGATAGACCGGGGCCTCCGGCGCGGTCACGTCGACGACGGACGTGCCGTTGGGCTCGACCGCGCCGGTCAGGGGATTCAGCCGGTCGCCGGCGTGGTGGCCGACGTAGACGATGCGGCGCTCGCCCTGGCGGACCGGCAGCGGCTGATAGGCCGAGCGGGCCTGCAGGTCGTGCATCCCGACGAGGCGGGTGTTGAGGGTCTCCTCGCCGTGGCCCGTGCTTCCGGTCTGGGCGGTCGCGGCGGCCGCGGCGGCGGTGACGAGACCCGTGACGATCGACAGTGCGTACCAGCGGTTCATGATTGGTCTCCCGGTCCGTGGGCTGCTTCCCCGTTCGCTGTCAGATTACCCGAACCGGGGGCGAGGCGTTCGTGAAGGCGCGGCGATCGTCGAATGCAGCCGGCTTGCCCGCGACGGGTGGTCGCGCGGGACCGACGTGCCGTTGGCGCAGGAGGGGGGGCTGGCGCGCCGCACGCCGCCGGGACCCGGAGAGCGGCTGCCGGAGACCGCAGCCCCACGGTTGCGGCGTCGGCGGGGGGCGATCGACGCCGCACGACCGGCGGGCGGCGGCTGCCCGCCTGACGGTTGGCTCGGAACGGGTCGAGCGCGGCGCGTACGGCCTTGCGCTCCGAGGATCGGGCCGGTCGTGACGGTCCCGGACAGGCGCGTCCGCCGTCCGTCGGTTCGTGGTTGTCCTCGACCCCGTGGCGGCGTAGCATGGAGCGATTCGACGCCGCGCCCGGCAAGCAGCCTCTCCCGGACGTGGCGGCAGGCGCGGTCGCCATGGAGTGTCCGGGGTTCACGGAGGTCAGGATGACTGTTCGATCCGTCGTTGCCGCGATCGTCGTCGCGGCGGTCGCATTCCCGGTTCTCGCGGCGGCCGGCCAGGACGCGGCGCCGCGCACCCCCTGGGGCGACCCCGATCTGCAGGGCACCTACACGAACAAGACGGTCACCCCGCTCCAGCGCCCGCCGGAGCTGGCGGGTCGGGAGCGGTTGAGCGCGGAAGAGGTGGCGAACCTCGAGCGGGAGATCCTCGACCGGAACGCGGCCCTGCTCGATCGGCCGGCGCGGAGGACCGAGGTCACCGAGAGCGTGGATGTCGGCGAGGACGGGGCGCCGGGGTTCTACAACAACTTCTGGCTCGACCGCGGCACCACGTCCACGGGGCAGACGTCGCTCATCGTCGACCCGCCCGACGGCCGGCTCCCGCCGCTGACGCCGGAGGCGCAGGCGGACGAGGATGCGCGGCTGGCCGCACGGGCCGGGCGCGGCCCGGCGGACACGTGGACCGACATGGATCTGAACGACCGCTGCATGCTCTGGTCGGTGGGGCCGCCGATGCTGCCGACGGGCTACAACAACAACTACCTGATCCTGCAGACTCCGGACCACGTCGTGATCCAGGTCGAGATGATCCACGACACCCGCATCATCCCGCTCGACGGCCGGCCGCGCCCCGACCGGGGCATCCCGCAGTGGCTGGGAGAGATGCGCGGCCGCTGGGAGGGCGACACCCTCGTGGTCGAGACCCGGCGCATCGCCCGCAGCGAGGAGGGGTCGTCGTTCGGCAACGACGTCGTCCGCATCCGCGCCGCCAACGGGGGCCGCACCGAGAGCCTCCGCATCGTCGAGCGGTTCACGCGGGTCGACGCCGACACGATCAGCTACGAGTTCACGGTCGAGGACCCGACGCGGTGGACGAGTCCGTGGTCGGGCGAGCTGCCTCTTCGGCGCATCGACGAGTCGCTCTTCGAGTACGCGTGTCACGAGGGCAACTACAGCATCGCCAACATGCTGAGCGGCGAGCGGGCCCTGGAGCGGGCCGCCGGCCGCTAGGAGACGTTATAGTGGGCGTGTTCGACGCCAGTCAGGAGGGGTTCAGATGCGTCATCGAGTTCTCGGAACCGTGATCGCGGCGATGGTGGCGGCGGTCGGGCTGCCGGCGCCGGTCGCGGCCCAGGACGCGCCGCGGACGGGGTGGGGCGCCCCGGACCTGCAGGGCGTCTGGGACTTCCGCACCATCACGCCGCTGGAGAGGCCCGAACGGCTGGGCGACCAGGCGTTCCTGACCGAGGAGGAGGCGGCCAATCTGGAGCAGGAGGTGGTCGAGCGCAACGTCGAGCTCGCCAACCGGGCGGCCCGGCGCACCGAGGTCACCGAGAGCGTGGACCGGGGCGAGGAAGGGGTCCCAGGCTTCTACAACAACTTCTTGCTCGACCGCGGCACCCGCACCGTCGGCACCCGCCGCACGTCGCTGATCGTGGACCCGCCGAACGGGCGGCTGCCGGAGATGTCGCCGGCGGGGCGCGAGCGCACCGAGGCGCGGAGCGCGTACCGGCGCGACCACCCCGCCGACTCGTGGCTCGACCGCAGCGCCTTCGACCGGTGCATCCTCGGCTTCAACGCAGGTCCGCCCATCACCCCCGGCGGCTACAACCAGAACCTGCAGGTGTTCCAGACGCCGGACCACGTGGTGCTGCTCACCGAGATGGTCCACACCGTGCGGGTGGTGCCCCTCGACGGGCGGCCGGCCCTGCCCGGGGACGTCCGCCAGTGGTCGGGCGACTCGCGCGGCCGCTGGGAGGGCGACACCCTCGTGATCGAGACGTCGCACTTCAACGACCAGCGCCGGTGGCGGGGGACGACCCGGAACATGACCCTCGTCGAGCGGCTGACCCGGGTCGACGCCGACACCCTCGTCTACGAGTACACCGTCGACGACCCCGACACGTGGACGCGCCCCTGGACGGCGTCGATTCCGATGCAGCGCGGCGACCAGCCGCTGTACGAGTACGCGTGCCACGAGGGCAACTACAGCATGCCCGGCATTCTGGGCGGGCATCGCATGGACGAGCTGGCCGCCGCGGCCGCCGGCCGGTGAGGACGAGGACCGTCGCGGCCGCCGGGCCGGTGAGGACGAGGACGGTCGCGGCCGCCGGCCGGTGAGGACGCGGGCCGTCGCGGGCCGGCGTCGTTCGCCGCGGGCGACGCTGCCGGAACCACCGCGTCACGTGCCACGGGTAGAAGCCCGCAGAGGGCGGCGGCGTTGGCCTGCAGTTGGCAGACCGGTGTCGATTCGCAAGGCTTCGCCGGGATGCCCCGGGAGAGGATCCCGAAGCCGGAGGTGGCTGCGCCGAGAGAGCAGCCCGCCGGTGTCGAACCGGCTGCGGGCCTGGAGAGAAGATCCCGAAGCTGGATGTGGCTGCGCGGCTGCGGCACGCGCAACACCGGGTCGGCTCCGTCATGCCCACCACGCCGAGGTCCGCGACGTTCCGCGGCGCGACGCCCGCGGGCATCCGTTCGAGAGGGAGAAGCTATCGCCATGAGAACCGACCTGCGCCGTCTCGTCGTCGCCACCGTGCTGGCCCTCGTCGTTGCCGCGCCGCTCGCCGCGCAGCCGGACGGGTGGACCCGGCCGTTCCCCGGCCACCGCGTCATCGGCAACCTCTACGCGGTGGGCACCTACGACCTCGCCGTCTTTCTCGTGACGTCCGACGAGGGCCACTTCCTGATCAACACCGGGCTCGAGGACTCGACCGCGCTGATCCGCGAGAACATCGAGTCGCTCGGGTTCCGGCTCGAGGACGTGAGGGTGCTGCTGCAGATGCAGGCGCACTGGGACCACACCGCGGCCCTCGCCGAGATCAAGGAGATGACCGGGGCCGAGATGTGGGCGACGGCCGGCGACGCGCCGGTGCTCGAGGACGGCGGGTTCAGCGACCCGCACTTCGGCGGCCGCGAGTCGTTCCCGCCGGTCGAGGTCGACCGCATCATCGCCGACGGCGAGGTGCTCGAGCTGGGCGACGCGCGGCTCACGGTGATGGAGAGCCCCGGGCACACCGAGGGCAGCTCGAGCTACCTCATGACCGTGGAGGAGAACGGACGGGAGTACCGCGTCGCCATTGCGAACATGGGCACCATCAACCCCGGCAAGCGGCTGGTCGTCGACCCGACCTACCCGGGCGTGGCCGACGATTTCGCCGAGACGTTCCGCCGGCAGAAGGCGCTCGAGGTCGACGTCTGGGTCGCGGCGCACGGGGGGCAGTACGGCCTGCACGACAAGTTCGAAAGAGGGCAGGCCTACCACCCCGACACGTTCGTCGACCCCGACGGCTTCCTGGCCGCGGTCGAGCGCCTGGAGAACCTGTACCTGGAGCAGCTCGCGGAAGAGCGCCGTTGATTCTCCGCGGATCACGATCGAACTCACTGGGGGTCGAGATGCTGAATCATGCACGGTGCCGCCTTGTAGCTGCGCCCGTCGTTCTCGTCGGGCTGGTCGTCGCCCTCGCAGCAGCGCCGCTCGAGGCCCAGCGCCCGGCGGTGTCGGGCCGCTCCGCCGGCCTGTCCACCGGACACCCGCTGACCACCGCGGCCGCGTTCGAGACGCTGATCCAGGGCGGCAACGCGTTCGACGCGGGCGTGACCGCGCTCCTCGTGGGCGGGGTCGTCGAGCAGGACCTCTACGGCCTGGGGGGAGAGGCGCTGATCCTGGTCTACCCGGCCGCCGAGGGCGAGGTCACGTCCGTCGTCGCCCAGGGGTGGGCCCCGAAGGGGGCCAGCATCGAGTGGTACGAGTCGCGCGGCCGCGATCTCCTCGGCGAGGGGCTCGACCCCGCGGTGGTGCCGGGCGCCCTCCACGGCGCCCTGACGGTGCTGGAGCGCTGGGGCACCATGAGCTTCGAGCAGGTCTCGGCCCGCGCCATCGAGTACGCCGGGCAGGGGTTCCCGCTGCGGCCCCTCACCGCCCGCGCCATCGAGGCGAACCTCGGGTTCATGGAGGCGTGGCCCGAGAACCAGCGGTTCTGGCTGAAGCCCGACGGCTCGCTCTACGGGGCGGGCGAGACCATCGCGTTCCCCACCCTCGCCGCCACCCTCACCAGGATGGTGGAGGCCGAGCGGGCCAGCGCCCATCTCGGCCGCGAGCAGGGCATCGCCGCCGCCCGCGACCGCTTCTACAAGGGCGACATCGCCGAGGAGATGGTCGCCTTCCTGCAGGAGCACGGCGCCCCGTTTGAGCTCGACGACTTCGCCGAGTTCTACTCCCGCGTCGAGGAGCCGACGGCCACCGAGTACCGCGGCTACACCATCTACAAGCACGGGTTCAACAGCCAGGGCCCGGTGCTGCTGCAGACGCTGAACATCCTCGAGGAGTTCGACCTGCAGGGGATGGGCCACAACAGCCCCGACTACATCCACACCGTCGTCGAGGCGATGAAGCTGGCCTACGCCGACCGCGACACCTACTATGCGGACACCGACTTCGTCGACGTGCCCGCGAAGGGCCTGCTGTCCACCGCCTACGCCCGCGAGCGGGCGGCGGAGATCGACCCCGGCCGCGCGTCCGTCGCGTTCCGCGCCGGCGATCCCGTGCCCCACGACCCCGAGGTGGACGCCTGGCCGTTCTGGGTCGCGGACATCGAGGACGGGGTGGCGGCGAGCGACGCCGACGGGTCGTTCGTGCCGTCGGCCGGCGGGCTGAAGGACACCACCCACGTCGCCATCGTCGACGCCGACGGCAACGTCTTCGACGCCACGCCGAGCGGCGGCTGGACCGGCGGCGGAGTCATCCTCGGCGCGACCGGCATCGGGCTCAGCACCCGCGGCGAGCAGTTCTGGCTCGACCCCCAGCGCGCCAACCAGATCCGCCCCCGCGCCCGCCCGCGCTACACGCTGACGCCGAGCCTCGTGTTCAAGGACGGCGAGCCGCTGATGGCCATCGGCACCCCGGGGGGCGACAACCAGGACCAGACCATCCTGCAGGCGTTCCTGAACATCGTGGAGTTCTGGGACGACTGGTACCCCAACCTGCACGACGCCCTGGCGTGGCCGCGGGTGCGGACGCAGCACCTGCACGGTTCGTTCTGGCCGCACGCGGCCGGCTTCAACCGGATGGACGTCGAATCGAGAATCTCGCCCGAGGTGGCGAACGAGCTGCGGAGCCGAGGGCACCAGGTCATCGACGTACCCCCGTTCGGGATGTCCGGCTGCGCGACCGCGGTGCTCATCGATCCGGCGACCGGGACGCGTCTCGCCGCCGGCGATCCGCGGCGCGACTGCTACGCGCTGGCGTACTGACCGTACCCTCTACGCGCTCGCGACAGATGCCAGCACTCAACGTTCATGGAGCTCGTCCCGCGTCCAGCGTCCGGTTCCGCGCTCGGCCGTCGATTCCAGGCAGAGGGCGACGATGCGATCGCGAGCCTGGGCGGCGCGCGATTCCCGGGCGACGAGTTCGACGAGGAAGTCGCGAATCATGCCGTTCAGTGACGTCGACCGGTCGGCCGCGATTCGCCGCGCTTTGCGGAGCGTGGTTTCGTCCAGCGCGATGGTGATGTTCTTCATGAACACATGATACGGGTGAACGTGTACAGCTCGAGGGCGCATTGCCCGGGGAGCGAAGGGCAGACGACGACGGAGTAGCAGGAGGACGTTGATGCATCGAAGACGACACGAAGGGCGTCCGACCGGCTTGGCTTGGGGAACGGTGATCGCCGCCGTCGTGCTGGCTCCGGCTGCCGTCTCCGCGCAGCTCGTCTCGGCCGCCTACACGGCCGCAGAGGCGGACGCGGGACAGCCGATCTACGAGCAGATGTGCGCGACGTGCCACATGTCGAACCTCACCGGCTCGTTCGAGGCGCCGGAGCTGGCCGGGCCGACGTTCCGCGGGACCTGGGAGGACCGGGCCGTCGACGAGCTGATCGAGCTGGTGCAGGTCACCATGCCGCCCGGCGCGGGCGGCTCGCTCGCGCCGGAGGAGTACGCGAGCGTCGTCGCCTACATCCTGCGCGAGAACGGGGTCGCGGCGGGGACCGTCGCCCTGGGCGGCGTCACCGCGCCCGCGGGCGGCGCCGCCGGTGCACCGGCAACGGTTGCGGCCGTCCCGGACGGGGGCACCCGCAGCTTTCGGCCCGTTCCCGAGCGCGTGCCCGTCACCGACGCGATGCTCCGCGACCCGGACCCCGACGACTGGCTGATCTACCGCCGCACCTACGACGGCTGGGGCCACAGCCCCCTCGACCAGATCGACCGCGGCAACGTCGGCGACCTCCAGCTCGCCTGGGTGTGGTCGATGGGCGACGGCCGCAACCAGCCGACGCCGCTCGTCTACGACGGCGTGATGTACCTCGCCAACCCCGGCAACGTCGTGCAGGCCCTCGACGCCGCCACCGGCACCCTGCTGTGGGAGTACCGCCGCCCCCTGCCCGACGCGCTGCGCGGCGCGAACAGCCGCAACCTCGCCATCTACGGCGACAAGCTGTTCCTGGGGGCGCGCGACGCCCACGTCGTGGCCCTCGACAGCCGCACCGGCGAGCTCGTCTGGGAGACCCGGATGGCCGACTACAACGACGGCTACTCCAACTCCAGCGGCCCCATCGTCGCGAACGGCCGCGTCGTCAACGGCATCAACGGCTGCTCGCGGTTCATGCCCGACAGTTGCTTCATCACCGCCCACGACGCCGAGACCGGCGAGGAGCTGTGGCGGCGCCTCACCATCGCCGCCCCCGGCGACCCCGGCGGCGACACCTGGGGCGATCTGCCCCTGGCCCTCCGGGGCGGCGGCGACTCGTGGATCCCGGGCAGCTACGACCCCGAGCTCGACCTCCTCTACTGGCCCGTGGCCCAGGCCAAGCCGTGGGTGCCCGCGAGCCGGGGGCTGACCGTCCACGACCCCGCGCTCTACACCAACTCGACCCTCGCCCTGAACCCCGCCGACGGCTCGATCCGCTGGTACCGCCAGCACGTGCCCGGCGAGGCCCTCGACCTCGACGAGGGGTTCGAGCAGGTGCTGGTGGAGAGCGACGGCCGCAAGGCGCTGCTCACCATCGGCAAGCACGGCATCCTGTGGAAGCTCGACCGCGAGACGGGCGCGTTCCTCGGTCACGCCGAGACCGTGTTCCAGAACGTGTTCGAGTCCATCGACCCCGACACCGGCATCGTGACCTACCGGCAGGACATCGCCGACGCGGGCATCGGCGACTGGGTGTCGGTGTGCCCGAGCACCGCCGGCGGGCACAACTGGCACGCCACCGGCTACAGCCCCGAGACCCGGCTGCTGATCATCCCGCTCAGCCAGAGCTGCCTCGAGATCGCGGGCCGCGAGGTGGCCCTGGAGATCGGCTCGGGCGGCTCGCAGGCCGACCGGTTGTGGTTCGAGATGCCGGGCACCGACGGCAACCTCGGCAAGCTCGCCGCCTATGACGTCGACACCCTGGAGGAGCGCTGGAGCGTCGAGCAGAGGGCCGCGTTCATGACCGCGGTGCTCACCACCGGCGGGGGCCTCGCGTTCGCGGGCGACGTCGACCGCTACTTCCGGGCCCACGACGCGGCCACCGGCGAGGTCCTGTGGGAGACCCGGCTCGGCACCTCGGTGCAGGGGTTCCCGGTGAGCTACGGGGTCGACGGCACCCAGTACATCGCCGTCTCGACCGGGCTCGGCGGCGGCAGCCCGCGCCGGGTGCCGTCGCTGCTCAGCCCCGACATCGTGCACCCCGACACGGGGAACGCCCTGTACGTGTTCTCGCTACGGTAGCAGTGGCAGGGTTGGGTCGAAGCGCTTGGCGTCGCGGCCCGTCCTGGTTCACAATAGGCAGTCGGTCGCAGCCCGCTGCGGCCGGGAGCACCGCTTCACCCGATTCGGTCCGGAGGACCTCGAGATGTCACTGACTCAGCATGGCCGCGCCGGATTCGCCGTCGCCCTGGTCGCCGCGCTCGGTTTCCTGGCCGCGCCGGCCGCCGCCCAGGCGCCGGACGAGGCGCACGAGCTCACCTTCACCCGGGACGTCGCGCCGATTCTGCAGCGCTCGTGCCAGGAGTGCCACCGCACCGGCTCCATCGCGCCGATGTCGCTGCTGACCTACGAGGAGACGCGGCCGTGGGCTCGCTCGATCCGCGAGAAGGTGGTCGCGCGGACCATGCCGCCCTGGTACGTCGACAAGAACATCGGCGTCCAGGGCTTCAAGTACGACTACTCGCTGAGCGACGAGGAGATCGAGACCATCGCGGGCTGGGTCGACGCCGGGGCGCCGCGCGGCAACCCCGAGGACCTGCCGGCGCCGCGCGAGTTCCGCGACATCGCCGAGTGGAAGATCGGCGAGCCCGACTGGATCGTCGAGATTCCCGAGCCGTTCGTGGTCGCCCCCGAGGCCCCCAACTGGTGGGGAGACCTCTACTCGGACTCGGGTCTGACCGAGGACCGCTGGGTCAGGGCGGTCGAGACCAAGCCGTCCATCGAGGGCTTCCCGGTCGTCCACCACGCGGTGACGAGCAACTCCGACCCCGAGTCGGACGACGACGACTACGCGTTCCTCAACGAGTACGCCCTCGGCAAGAACGGCGACATCTTCCCCGACGGCACCGGCCGCCTCATCAAGGCGGGGGCGCAGATCAAGTTCAACATGCACTACGCCGCGATCGGGGTCGAGACCACCGACCGCACCCGCGTCGGCCTGCAGTTCTACCCGAAGGGCGTCGTCCCCGAGCGCAAGCTCATCTCGGCCCACGTCGGCGACGACGAGGACCTCGACATCCCCGCCGGCGCCTCGAACGTGCGGCACGACGGGTACTACCGCCTCAACGAGAACGCCCACATCACCGCGTTCCAGGCCCACCTGCACAACCTCGGCAAGCGGCAGTGCCTCGAGGCCATCTATCCCGACAACAGCAAGGAGATCCTGAGCTGCGCCGACTGGGACTTCGGGTGGCACATCGTCTACAACTACGAGGACCACGTGGCCCCGCTGCTGCCGAAGGGCACCATCCTCCACGTGACGAGCTGGCACGACAACTCGGAGGCCAACCGCTGGAACGACGACCCCACCAACTGGGCCGGCTTCGGCCAGCGGTCGAGCGACGAGATGAGCTTCGCGTGGGTGAGCTGGTACGAGCTCGACGACGAGGCGTTCGAGAAGGAGGTCGAGGCGCGCGAGACGCTGGCCGACAACGACGAGTAGGCGTCTGCGGCCTGGAGCGGCGCGGACTCCTGCAGGGTCGGCGCGGCGCCGGCTGGAGGCCGCGGTGCGACCTTACGGTCGCGTTCCGGCGACGATGGCGGGCCGGCTTTCGCCGCTGACAAACGTCGGACAGCGCTACCACGGCGGATTCGGTACGACCGGGGCCTTCGCGATCTCGCGATCGCGAGGGCTTCGATCGTTCGGGGTTCTGGAACGTCACTCGTGGACCGTTCCTGCACGAGAGCCGTCCGTGCCGGCGCCCCGCCTCCCTCGGCGGCTTGACGGGTGGTCGTGGGCGGCCGGACTGGAAGCTCGCAGGACTGTCGAACCGGACGATGGACGTCACGAGACGAGGAACGTCACGGGAAGAGCAGCCATGAAGGGTCAGAGTCGGAATCTCCGCGTGATCGCGGCGGTCGCGTTGCTCGTCGGCGCCGTCGCGTCCGCCGCACCGGCGCAGGAGCGCTGGAACCGCGGCCAGAACGTGCAACCGGTCTTCGAGGGGTGGGAGCGGAACGACGACGGGTCGTTCACCATGGTCTTCGGCTACCTGAACCGCAACTATCAGGAGCAGCCGGTCATCCCCGTCGGCCCGAACAACCGCTTCGAGCCGGGGCCGGCCGACCGGGGGCAGCCGACGCACTTCTACAACCGGCGGCAGCAGTTCGTGTTCACGGTCCGGGTGCCCGCGGACTGGGGGCGAGAGCGGGACCTCGTGTGGACCGTCACCCACAACGGCCGGACCGACCGCGCCGTCGGCCACCTGTGGCCGGTGTGGGAGATCGACGGCGGCGTCATGCGCCTGAACCGGGGGACGGGCACGGGACAGGGCTATGCCGACAACCAGCGCCCCGTCATCCGCCTGGAGGGGGAGGAGCACCTCGAGGTGACCATGCCCGACACGCTCGAGATCGCCGTGCTGGCCGGCGACGACGGTGTCCCGTCCCCGAACCCGCGGCTCGCGGAGCGGCGGGTCCGCCGCGGCCCCAAGTCGCAGGCGATGGTCGACCCCCGCCAGGCGGCGGCCACCGGGCTCGCGGTCACGTGGCTGCACTGGCGCGGGCCGGGCGAGGTGACGTTCGACCCGCGGGTGCCCGAGATTGGCGAGGGGGGACGGGCGGTCACCGAGGTGTCGTTCAGCGAGCCCGGCACCTACGTGCTGCAGGCGGTGGCCGACGATACCGTCTTCGTGACGCCGGTCAACGTGACCGTAGAGGTCAAGCCGGCGGCCGCGCCGTAGGCGTCTGAACGCCGGGTCAACGTGACCGTGGAGGTCAAGCCGGCGGTCGCGCCGTAGGCGTCTGCGCCGCCGGAGGGCGCGGCCTCATCGCGGACGGGCCCGGCGTGAAGCTCGGGGGGGACGGCGCTCGACGCAGCCTTCCCGGCCCCCCCATGGCGCAGCCCGTCCTTCGCGGCCGGCCCGCCCCGGACGTGACCAGACGATTCCTTCGCTGTCCGTCGGGGCTCGAGGCGACGGTCGCCGGACCGGGGGGCGGTACCGGCGACCGCGCGGCTTGACGTCGCCATTTGCCGCTCGAGTCGAGGAGCAGAGTCATGCATGCAACGACCAGCCGGCGGTGGACGGGGCGCATCGCAGTCCTCGCGGGTTTGGTCGCGCTGGCCGTCGGCCTGGCGGCGGGGGAGGGGGCGTCCGCCCAGTCCGGCGACGGCAAGACGACCATCGCCGACACGCCCACGCGCGCGCAGGCCGCCGACGGCTCGTACATCTCCTGGCGCGAGCACATCATCGACGACCTCGCGGTGGGCGGCGTCGCCCTCGCCGGCAGCGACGGGCTGGCCATGGCCGACCTCGACCTCGACGGCCACCCCGACATCGTCTCCGTGCACGAGTCGGACACCACCTACGACGGCGTCCCCGACGGTCACGTCCGCATCGCCTACGGCTCGGCCGACCCCGACGTCTGGGACCTCTACACCCTGGCCGAGGGCGAGGAGGCCGGCGCGGCCGAGGACGTGGCCATCGGCGACATGAACGGCGACGGCTATCCCGACGTCGTGGTGGCCTGCGAGCTCTCGCACCTCATCTACCTCGAGAACCCCGGCGCGGCGGGGCGGGCCGAGCGGTGGAAGCGGGTCATCCCCGCCTCGACCCTCGACCGCGGCTCGTACATCCGCGTCTTCCTCGCGGACTTCGACGACGACGGCCGCCCCGAGGTCGTCGCCGCCAACAAGGGCGGCCAGAACCCGCCCCGCGGCACCACCGAGAAGCATCCGGTGTCGTGGTTCGCGCTGCCCGACGACCCCCTCGACGGCGACGCCTGGGTCGAGCACGAGCTGGCCCGCGTCATCGTCCCCATCAACTCGCAACCCTTCGACCTCGACGGCGACGGCGACCTCGACGTCATCGGCGGCTCGCGCATGGAGCAGCGCATCTTCTGGTTCGAGAACGTCACCGACGGCGGCGACATCGCGTTCCGCGAGCACCGCATCGAGATCACCCCCGAGGCCGTCGTCACCGGCTTCAACATGGAGTTCGTCGACCTCAGCGGCGACGGCCGCGTCGACGTCGCCATCCGCGACGAGCGCAACGGCCTCTCGTGGCTCGAGCAGCCCGCCGACTTCGCCGATGCCTGGCGCCTGCACGTCATCGGCGGCCTCACCCCCGACCGCCTGGTCGGCTTCGTCCTGACCGACATCGACGACGACGGCCGGCTCGACGCCTTCTCGGGCGCCTACAGCCAGGCCCCGCGAGACGTCGACGCGACCGTCCTCTCCCCGTCGCACCGGGCGGGCCGCCTGTCGTGGTTCGAGCAGCCCGAGGACCCCGCCGGGGCCTGGACCCGCCACGACGTGTCGCGCCGCGTCCGCGGCATGTTCGACAAGTTCCTCGTCCGCGACATGGACGGCGACGGCGACGTCGACCTCATCGGCACCCGCGGCAACTCCATCCCGTACGACGGGGTGTTCTGGCTGGAGCAGGTGCGAACCACGGAGCCGGTGCCGGCCTTCGACCAGGCGCGGGAGAAGGAGAGCCGGCAGCTTCCCGCGCCCGAGTAGCACGGTCCGAACCGGCGCTGCCGCAACCCGCCGTCTTGGCGCGTGCGCCGCCCGAGTAGTACGTTCTCGAACGGCTGTTGCCGCAGCCCGCCGTCTTTCGAGCGTGAGCAGGCGCCCCGCGTCCCCCGCCGAAACGTCCGGCATTCCGCCCGCCGCCCCCCGGAACGGCAGTACGCGGTCGGCAGCGCCGTGCTCGTCGACGGCGTCGACGAACGGGGGCCCGAGCGCGGGCGGCGATGGCCGGAAGAGCTCGGATCGCGAGCCGGAACCCGAGGATGGTCGATGGGTCCCCGATCCGGAAGTCGATGGGGACCTCGATCCGGAAGGTGGATTGAGCACCATCCGGAGTCACGTCTCGCCCATGTGTTCAATGGTCGGGCGAACGGCGTCTCTTCCGGCCGGCCATCCCGGGGCGACGGAACCCCGGTCAGTGCTTCTGCGTCATTGGAGAGTAGCGCCCGGGCCGCGAAACCCGCCGCCGAACGTCATGCTCGGGAGACACTGAATCGATGCCGCTGATCCACACCGAGGACCTCTGGAAGACCTACCACATGGGGGCGGAGTCGGTCCACGCCCTGAGCGGCGTGTCGCTCGACATCGAGCGCGGGGAGTTCGTCGCGATCATGGGGCCGTCCGGCTCGGGGAAGTCGACGCTGATGAACCTCGTCGGCTGCCTCGACACGCCGAGCAGCGGGACGTATCGGCTGAACGAAAAGGACGTGAGCCGGATGAACGACGACGAGCTCGCCCGCATAAGGAACGAGGAGATCGGGTTCGTCTTCCAGACGTTCAACCTGCTGCCGCGGGCGTCGGCCCTGCACAACGTCGAGCTGCCGCTGATCTACGCGGGGGTGCCGGCGTCGCGACGGCACGAGCGGGCGGTGGCGGCGCTCGAGCTGGTGGAGCTCGAAGACCGGATGGGCCACCGGCCGAACGAGCTGTCGGGTGGGCAGCGCCAACGGGTGGCGATCGCCCGGGCCCTGGTGAACCAGCCGTCGCTGCTGCTCGCGGACGAGCCGACGGGGAACCTCGACTCGAAGACGGGGCGGGAGATCATGGCGATCTTCGAGGGGCTGCACCGGTCGGGCAACACCATCGTGCTGATCACCCACGAGGCGGACATCGCGCGGCACGCCCATCGGGTGATCCACCTCATGGACGGGGCGGTCGAGCGGGAGGACGTCAATCCCGAGCCGACGGAGGCCGGCGACGTGCGGGTCTCGGTGCGGACCGCCTGAGAGGCGCGACGGTGCTACGATTGAACGGGGAGCGGCTTGCCGGGTTGGCGTCTTTGGGGCGAGGGAGCGGCGATGCAAGCTGAACCGCGAGAGCTGGAGCGGCGCACGGAGAACCTCGAGCGTCGCGTCGACCGTATCGAGACGGTCCTGCCGACCCTGGCGACCAGGAAGGATCTGAAGGCGACGGAGCAGAGCCTGCGGACGGAAATCACGGACGCTGAGCAGCGCCTGCGGACGGAGGTCACGGACGCTGAGCAGCGCCTGCGCACCGAGATCACCGACACGGAGCAGCGCCTGCGCACCGAGATCACCGACACGGAGCAGAGCCTGCGCACCGAGATCACGGAGGTGGAGCAACGCCTGCGCACGCACTTCGACGTGGTGAGCGAGGGGATGCGCCACGAAGTCCGGATCGTGGCCGAAGCGGTCGCCACGCTTGCGGAACGAGGACGTTAGCGGTCGAGCCCGGGCCCGCTCTCGCGAACTGTCCAGAGGATGCGGAGAGCCACTGCAGAACGTCAGTCGAGCTCGGTCCCGGTCAGCAGCCGGTACGCCTCGCGGTACTTCTCCCGGGTCCTGGCCACCACGTCGTCCGGCAGCGACGGCGCCGGGGGCTGCCGGTTCCACTGTACCGCGTCCAGGTGATCCCTGACGAACTGCTTGTCGAAGCTCGGCTGCGCGACGCCGGGCCGGTACGTCTCGCGGGGCCAGAATCGCGACGAATCGGGCGTGAGGGCCTCGTCTATCAGGATGATCTCGTCCCCCTCCCCGACGTCCCCGCCCGCCGCCTCCGCGGCGTCGGCCCGCAGCAGCCCGAACTCGAACTTGGTGTCGGCGACGATGATGCCGCACGACTCGGCGTGCTCGGCCCCGTGCGCGTAGAGGGCGAGGGTCAGCTCGCGGAGCCGGGCGAGCAGCCGGGGGCCGATGATGCCGGCCGCCTGCTCGGCCGTGATGTTCTCGTCGTGGCCGCTGGTCGCCTTGGTCGCGGGCGTGAAGATGGGCTCGGGCAGCCGGTCGGACTGCTGCAGGCCGGCCGGCAGCTCGACCCCGCAGACGGCGCCGGTGCGCCGGTAGTCGGCCCAGCCCGAGCCGGCGAGGTAACCGCGGGCGACGCACTCGACGGGGACGGGCTCGGTGCGGCGCACCAGCATCGACCGTCCCCGCAACGTCTCGGCGTGGGGGCGGCAGGCGGCGGGGTAGTCGTCCGGGTCCGTCGACACGAGGTGGTTCTTCACGATGGACCCGGTGCGCGCGAACCAGAACGCGGAGAGCTGGGTCAGCACCTTGCCCTTGTCGGGAATCGTCGAGCCGAGGACGAGATCGTAGGCGGAGATGCGGTCGGTCGCGACCATCAGGAGATGGTCGCCGACGGCGTACATGTCGCGGACCTTGCCGCGGCGCTGCGGCTCCAGTCCCTCGAGTGATGTCTCGAACAGTGCGGGTGCGGACGTCACGATGGCCTCATTCCGTATTCCGGCCGCGCCCTCCTCGTGCCTGGTCAGGCGGGCGGCGGCCGGTCCCCTGGCGCCCTCCGGGCGCGGTGCGGTTGCGGGGTTCGCCACGAGTTGCCGGGACTCGTCGTTGGAGACGACCGATGCCCCGGAGCATGTAGAATCGTAGCTTACCGAAGAGATGCGCAGGCGGCAAGGAGGCGCCCCGTGGAGCGCGTGCGTCCGGCCCCGGCGTGCCCGTCGCGGCGGACCCGCGATTCTCCCCCGAGACCCGATGAAGCCCGTCGGCGCCCGCCGGAGACCCGCCGCGACGGCCTGGTTCCCACGACACCGCTCCCGGACGGATTACCGAACGCATGCGCACACACCTTCGAACCGTCGGCGTCGTCGGCCTCGCCGTGGCCCTCATGGCGTGGGTGTTCCGGAGCACCGATGCGGCGTCGGTGTGGGCGGAGATCGAAGGAGCCCGCCCCGGCCTGATCGCGGCGTCGGTGGCCGGGATCGCCGTGGCCTACGTGGTCCGCGTCAAGCGGTGGCTGCTGCTGCTGGCCCCGCTCGGGCCGGTCGGCGTCGGGTCGGCGACCCGCGCCACGATCATCGGGTTCGCGACCTCGACCATCGTGCCGCGGCTGGGCGAGGTGGTGCGGCCCTACCTGCTCGCGCGCCGCGAGTCGCTCAGCATGAGCGCGGCGCTGGCGACGATCGTGGTCGAACGCATTCTCGACATGATCGCGGTGATCCTGCTGTTCGGGCTGTTCCTGGCCGCCTTCAGCAGCCAGTTGCCGGCCACCGACGAGCAGGTCCTGGGCGCGCTCAAGGCGGGAGGCCTGATGGTCGCGGTGGGCGCCGGCGTGTTCCTGGTCCTCGTCTGCGCGGCGGCGCGCCGGCCGGCGTGGGTAGCCTCGTTCGCGACGCGGGTGGAACGGCTGGCGCCGCACGGCCCGGGCGCGGCCGCGAGCCGGTTCATCACGCGCTTCAGCACCGGTCTGGGGGTGGCCCGCGAGCCGGGCCGGCTGCTGCGGGCCGTCGCGTGGTCGCTCGTGATGTGGGCGCTGGTGGGCGTGACCGCGTGGTGGGGCTGCCTGGCGTTCGACATCGCGCTGCCGCCGAGCAGCGGCCTGCTCCTGATGGCCCTGATGGCCCTCGGCGTGTCGGTGCCGACGCCGGCCGGCGTCGGGGGGTTCCACGCGGCGGTCCAGGTGGGGTTGACGGCGTTCTACGAGGTCCCGCAGGACGCGGCCGTCGGCGCGGCCCTGGTGCTGCACGCGGCGACGTTCGCGCCGGTGACCGTCGTCGGTCTGGCGTGGATGGCCCGCGACGGCATCACGTTCCGGGGGATGGCGGACGTGACGTCTTCGTCGACGCCTCGCGGCGACGATGGCGCGTCGCCGGCGCCGGCGGAAGCGCCCGCCTCCGGCGGCGCGGCCCCCGCGGGAGGCGGCTCGACGTGAGCCGGAGAACGACATGAAGTGCCCGTTCTGCGGCCATCTCGGCGACAAGGTCGTCGACTCGCGCGAGAGCCGGGAGGGCGAGGTCATCCGCCGCCGGCGCGAGTGCCTGGCGTGCGGCCGCCGCTTCACGAGCTACGAGCGGATCGACGAGATTCCGTACATGGTCGTGAAGAAGGACGGCACCCGCGAGCGTTTCGAGCGCCAGAAGATCACGTCCGGCATGCTCAAGGCTTGCGAGAAGCGGCCGGTGTCGGTGGCCGCGGTCGAGGCCCTCGCGGACCAGGTGGAGGCCACGCTCCAGGAGCGCCCGGAGAAGGAGATCCCGACGAAGGAGGTCGGGAAGCTGGTGATGCAGGAGCTGCGGAGGCTCGACAAGGTCGCCTACGTGCGGTTCGCCTCGGTGTACCGGGACTTCCGCGACGTCGGGGAGTTCATGACGGAGCTGCAGGACCTGCTCGACGCAAAGGACTGACTGCCCATCGGCCCTGCCGGATGGCCCCCCGCACCCTCGCTGAGCCGCGCTGTCGGCGGTGCGGGCGGCCGGGAGCTTTCGCGTCTCGGGGGCGGCCCGAGGCGCCTGGGACGTCCCGCGCGTCGGGAGTCGGTGTTCGAGTACGCGGCCGGAAGCTTCGCGTCTCGGGGGCGGCCGGAGGCGCCGGGGACGTCCCGCGCGTCGGGAGGCGGTGTTCGAGCACGCGGCCGGGAGCTTTCAGGTCTCGGGGGCGACCGGAGGCGCCGGGGACGTCTCGCGCCCCGGGAGGCGATGGTCGAGCACGCGGCGCAGGTTGAACCCGTCGATGCGCAGGGCGCGGGCGGCGGCGGGCAGGAGGGCGGCGGCGGGGACCAGGCCCACCACCTCGCTGTTGAGCACCTCGACGCCGTGGCGCGCGGCTTCGCGGCGGACGGCCTCGAACGCCTCGTGAAGCGGCGTGCGCTCGAAGTCCACGAGGTTCATCGAGACCTGCACGACCTCGGGGCTCTCCGTCCTCACGCCGATCGCCTTGACCGCGTCGAGTCCCCCGTCGGACGTCCGCACGGCCCGGGCGATGCGGCGGGCGACGTCGAGGTCGCCGGAGTCGAGATTGACGTTGAAGGCGACGAGCAGACGCCGGGCCCCGATGGCGGTGGCGCCTCCGGTGGGGTGCGGCGCCGCGGGACCGAAGTCGGGCCGCCATTCCGGCCGGCGCATCTTCGTGCCGAGGTTCTCGAAGCCGCCGCGGCGAATCAGCTCGAGCCGCCGCCGGTCCGGGGTGCGGGCGGCCCGCTCGTACAGATAGACCGGCAGGTCGAAGCGCCGCGCGACGGCTTCGCCGAGCTCGGTCGCGAGGGCGACGCAGGCGGGCATTCCGGCCGCCTCCAGGGGGACGAACGGGGTCACGTCGACGGCGCCGATGCGGGGATGGACGCCGGAATGGGCGCGGAGATCGATGCGGGCGAGCGCCGCGGCGTACAGCTCGAGCAGGGCGCTCTTCAACGCCGCGGCATCGCCCACCAGCGTGAAGACGGAGCGGTTGTGGGCGGGGTCCGAGCACGTGTCGAGCAGGGTCGCGCCGGGCACGCCGCCGACCGCGGCCGCGAGGGCGTCGACGACGTCGCGGCGACGGCCCTCGCTGACGTTGGGGACCGCCTCGATCAAGCTCATGCCGCACCTATAGCACACGCCGCGTCGCCCCCGCCGTCGCGACGATGGGGACCGCCTCGATCATGCCCATGCCGCACAAATGGCACACGCCGCGTCGCCCCCGCCGACGCGAGGCCGGCTGTTAGAATGACCCCCGATGCGGATGCTGACACGATGGCCGTCGCCCCCGAAGGGCGGGAGGCGGCCCTGACCCCGTCCGGTTCCGGCCGATCCGCGCCCCGGCGGGACTCCCGGCCGGCGTCGGGGGAGGACTCGGCGGCCGGCCCGGGCCCCGATCTGCTGCTCTTCCCGCCCGAGGTGGAGACCCGGGCCCCGCGCTCGAGGGTCCGCGCCCCGCTCCGCGTGCGGCGGTCGGCACACGACGCGGAAGGCGCGAGACCGCGTGAGGTGCGGCGCCGGGCCGCGTCGCCCGAGGCTTCGGCCCCGGCGGCCGAAGCGCGTCCGCGTCCGGCCCGGCTCGGCGCGCGTATCGGCGCCGGACTCTGCGATTTCGCGCTGCTGGCATGCCTCGACGCGTTGGTGGTCTGGCTGACCCTCCGGCTCACCGGGCTCGACCTGCGGTCGCTCGGCGCCCTGCCGCTGCCGCCCCTGGCGGCATTCCTCTTTCTCCTCGACGTCGGGTACCTCGCGGGACTGACCGCGGCCGGCGGCCAGACCATCGGCAAGATGGCCTGGGGCCTGCGCGTGGCCGATGCCGACGGGGGAGCGGTCTCCCTGCCGAGAGCGTTGGCTCGCACCTTCTGGACGCCGGTGTCCCTGACCCTTGCCGTCGCGTGGATTCTCTTCGGCCGCGAGGGCCGGGCGCTCCACGACGTGATCTCGGGCACCCGGGTGATGACCGTATCTCCGCCCTCGCAAGCGCCCCCGGAGGGCGGAACGGCGTGACGGTGCCGGCGTCGGGGTGGCGCGACAGGATGGTCCTCGGGATCGCCACCATGGGCCCCTGCGGCCACGCGCCGGTCGCCCCCGGGACCTTCGGGTCGGCGGCGGGGCTGCTGCTGTTCTGGGCGGTCCGGGCATCCGGGTCCCTGGCCGTGGAGCTGGCGGTGGTGCTGGCGGTGACCGTCGTCGGCGTGGCGGCCGCGACGCGGGCCGAATCGGCGACCGGACGACACGACCCGGGGCTCATCGTCATCGACGAGACCGCCGGCATGCTGGTGACCCTGGCCGCCGTACCCGTCGGGCTCGGCGGCGCGGCGGCCGGGTTTCTCGCGTTCCGCCTCTTCGACATCGTGAAGCCGTTTCCCGCCGGCCGGGCCGAGCGGCTGCCCGGTGGCTGGGGCGTGATGGCGGACGATCTCGTCGCCGGGCTGTACGCGCAGGCGTTGCTCCGGCTCCTTCTCTGGGTGACGGGAGCTTGACCCGGGCCCACTCGCGGCCCTCCAGTGTTCCGAAACCGTGGTTCGTGGAACAATTCCGAGCGGCATTGCCGCGGCTCTTGCAGGCACTTGCCGCGATTCAAGACGTGTACGGACTTCGCGGCCGGGACACCAACGATGGTGCGTCACGTCTCAATCTTCGGAACGGACATGGGGCTTGGCGCACGCAATCGTTGACGAATCACGGCACCCATTTCCGAACATTCGGTCATGACGCAGCAATAGCGAGGCTCCGCCTCAGACCGACGAGGCATGTAGGTACTGCTCAGTCGCCGATGCTGTGGTCGCTCCCAGGTAGCGAACAAAACACGATCAAAACTTGACTCAACTGTGAAGATCACGCCCGTTCAAGGAATCTGGTGGTCCGTCACGCCATAATCTTCGGGCATGGAGGTGGGTTTGCGGCCCGCAATCGCGATGACGAATCAGAGCACCCATGTCCGAACTCTTGGTCGTGACGCAGCACTAGCCGTTTCACGTCAGTTTACGAACCGGCACCCCCCACTGCCGGACCGGTCGCTCTCGAAGGCCGGGATCATCGCGGTGGGCCTAGGCCGTTCCGCTCCGACGCCGACCCGCTGTTCCCGACCGGGGCTCGACACGCATCGATGACACCCACGACCACCCCCCACTCGGACCGGCCCCTGTCGACGGCCGAGATCGTCGCGGTGGGCACGGAGCTGCTGACCCCGTTCCGCTCCGACACCAACTCGCTGTTCCTGACCGCCGGCCTGAACGAGCTCGGCATCGTCGTCCGGCGCAAGTCGATCGTCGGCGACGACGGCGAGGACCTGGCCGCCGCCGTGAGGTCCGCGCTGGCCCGGGTCGACCTGGTGGTGATCTGCGGCGGGCTCGGCCCCACCGAGGACGACCTGACTCGCGAGACGGTGGCCGGCGTGCTCGAGCGCCCCCTGCGCGAGGACGCCGCCATCGTCGAGCGGCTGCGGGCCCGCTTCGCGCGCCGCGGCTGGGAGATGCCGGAGAACAACCGCCGCCAGGCGCGGGTGCCGGCGGGCGCGGTGGTGCTCGACAACCCGCGGGGCACCGCGCCGGGGCTCTGGCTGGAGCACGACGGCCGGGTGGTCGTCCTGCTGCCGGGGCCCCCGCGCGAGCTCGAGCCGATGTTCACCGGGCTGATCGAGGGCCGCCTCGCCGCGCGGGCGACGGGCGAGCGGCTGTACCGGCGGGTGCTGCGGGTGGCGGGCCGGGGCGAATCGCACGTTGAGGAGCGCGCCCAGCCCGTCTACGAGCGGTGGCGGCGGGCCGACCCCGCGGTCGAGACGACGGTGCTGGCGTCGCCGGGGCTCGTGGAGCTGCACCTGTCGACCCGGGCCGGGTCGGCGTCGGCTGCGGCCGCCGTCCTCGACGGGGCGGCCGGGGAGCTGGCGGAGGCGCTGGGAGAACATCTGTTCAGCGCCGACGGCCGTTCGCTTCCCGAGGTGGTGGGGGCGCTGCTGGCGCGCGACGGCCTCCGCGTGGCGGTGGGGGAGTCGTGCACCGGCGGACTGGTGACGGCGCGTCTGGTGGACGTGCCGGGCAGCTCGGGGTACGTCGAGGCCGGCGTCGTCGCCTATTCCAACGCCGTCAAGCAGGCGGCGCTGGGGGTGCCGGGGGCGGTCATCGAGGCCCACGGGGCGGTCAGCGAGCCGGTGGCGCTGGCGATGGCGGCCGGCGCGCGGCGCGTGGGCGACGCCGATCTCGGCGTCGGGGTCACCGGGGTGGCGGGGCCCGGCGGCGGGACCGACGCCAAGCCCGTCGGCACCGTCTGCATCGCGGTGGTGGGTCCGGGCGGCGCGGAGTCCGCGACCACCGTGCGCCTGCCCGGCGACCGCGCCGCCATCCGAGGCCAGGCCGCCCGCGTCGCGCTGGACCTGCTGCGGCGGTCGCTCCTGCGGAGCGGGGGGGAGCTTGCGGGTCTTCGCCGCGGTTGATCCGGACCCGGCGGTCCGGGCCGCGGCCGAGCGTGCGGCGCGGGCGGTGGCGGGCCGCTTGGAGAGCGGCGCGCACGAACGGGTGCGGTGGGTCGCGCCGGAGCGCTTGCACGTCACCCTTCGTTTCCTCGGCGAGGTGACGGAGGCCGACGCCGATGCGCTCCGCACGGCGCTCCGGGCGCCCTTCGAGACGGCGGCGTTCCCGGCCCGGGCGTCGCGCCTCGGGTGCTTTCCGCCCTCCGGTCCGCCGCGGGTGCTGTGGCTGGGCATCGGCGACGGCAGCGACGGGATGGCCGCGCTCAGGTCCGAGCTCGACCGGCGCCTCGCGCCGGCGGGACCCCCGCCGGACAGCCGGCCCTTGCGCGCCCACCTCACGCTCGGGCGGATGAAGCGGTGGCCCGCGCGAAGCCGCCGTGACCTGGACCGGATTCTCTCGGAGGTTCGGCCGGAGACCCCGGGGTGGCTGGTCGACCACGTCACCCTTTACGAGAGCCGGCAGACGCCGCGCGGCGCCCGCTACCACGTGCTGGAGTCGACGGCCCTCGGGCGGCCCGCCGGGCCGGTGAGCGTGTAGCGTGTGCCGCGTGTGTCGGAGGTCCGGCCGGAGACCCGCGGTGTCTGGTCGATCACGTCACCCTGTACGAGAGCCGGCGGACGCCGCACGGCGCCCATTATCACGTGCTGGCGTCGACGGCCCTCGGGCGGCCCGCCGGCCGGTGAGCGCGTAGCGTGTACAGTGGATCGGGGTCATGGCGATGGCGGCACGGGTGCATCGATGAACGACGTGGCGGTTCTCGGAGCCGGCGCCTGGGGCACGGCGTTGGCGATTCATCTGGCGCGGGTGGGCAAGCGGACGCACCTGTGGGGAAGGGACGCGGCCCTCGTGGATCGGTTGCGGCGGGACCGCGTCAACGCGACCTACCTGCCCGGAGCCCCGATCCCGGCGGCGGTCGCGCCGACGGCGTCCCTCGAAGAAGCGGTCGACGGGGCGGAGGCGATCGTGCTCGCGGTGCCGTCCCACGGCGCGAGGGCGCTGTTGCGGCGCGCCGCCCCCGCCGTCGGTCCCGCCACGACCGTCGTCAGCGCGACCAAGGGCTTCGAGACGGGCACGCTGAACCGGATGTCCGAGGTCATCGAGCAGGAGCTGGGCCCGGTCCGCCCGGTGGTGGTGCTCTCCGGCCCGTCGTTCGCGGCGGAGGTCGCGCGCGCGGCGCCCACCGCGGTGTCGGTGGCGGGCCGGTGCGGCGACGTCGTGCGCGCGGTGCAGCAGGAGTTCCGCGCCGGCGCCTGCTTCCGGCTCTATGCCAGCGACGACGTGGTCGGCGTCGAGGTCGGCGGCGCCGCGAAGAACGTGATCGCCATCGCCGCCGGGGTGGTGGACGGGCTGGGCCTGGGGCCCAACGCCCTGGCCGCCGTCATCACCCGGGGCCTCGCCGAGATGTCCCGGCTCGCCTGTGCCCTCGGCGCGCGGCGGGAGACCCTGGCGGGGTTGAGCGGGCTCGGCGACCTCGTGCTGACGTGTACCGGGGGCCTGAGCCGGAACTGGCGCGTGGGCCGCGAGCTCGGGCGTGGCCGGCCCCTCGATGAGATACTGGCGGGCATGCAGTCGGTGGCCGAGGGCGTCAGGACGACCGCCGCGGCCCTCGAGCTGGGAAGCCGGCACGGCGTCGACCTGCCGATCACCGCGCAGATGGGCGCGGTGCTGGCGGGCCGGATCGAGGCGCGGGCGGCGGTGGAGGAGCTGATGCTGCGCCGGCAGCGGCCCGAGTCGGACCGCGCAAGGGGAGGGCGGTCGTGAGCTTTCTCGGACGGCTCCGGACGGGCCTGCGGCGGACCGCGGTCGAGTTGCGGCTGAACGAGCTGCCGGAGGTACCGACCGCCGAAGGCGCCACGCCCGACGCCGAAGGCGCCACGCCCGACGCCGCGGCCGTCTCCGTCGAGACCCTCGACGCCCTCGAGGAGATCCTGATCGAGGCCGATCTCGGCGTCGTCGCGACCACCCGGCTCGTCGAGGCGGCGCGCGACCGGGCCGGCCGCGAGGACCTGCGCTCGATCGTCAAGGCGGAGCTGCTTCGGGTGCTCGACGCCGCCGCGCCCGCCGCCGCGCCCGCCGCGAAACCCCGCGTCGTGCTCGTCGTGGGCGTCAACGGGACGGGGAAGACCACCACCGTGGGCCGGCTCGCGCGGCTGCTCGCCCAGGCCGGCGAACACCCCCTCATCTGCGCCGCGGACACGTTCCGGGCGGCGGCGGTCGAGCAGCTCGAGGTGTGGGCGCGCCGCGTCGAGGCCGACTTCGTCCGCGCCCGGCCCGGGTCCGACCCGGCCGCGGTGGTCTTCGACGCCATCTCCTCGGGCAAGGCGCGGGGGCGCGACACCGTCCTCGTGGACACCGCGGGGCGCCTCCACACCCGCTCGAACCTCATGGCCGAGCTCGACAAGATCCGGCGGGTGGCGGGACGCGCGGTCGAGGGCGCGCCCCACGAGACGCTGCTCGTCCTCGACGCCACGGTGGGCCAGAACGGGCTGTCGCAGGCCCGCGCGTTCCTCGACTCGGCCGGGGTCACGGGCATCGTGCTGACGAAGCTCGACGGCACCGCGAAGGGCGGCATCGCGGCCGCGATCACCGCGGAGCTGGGGGTCCCCATTCGCTACGTCGGGGTGGGAGAGCAGATGGACGACCTGCTCCCGTTCTCGCCGGAGGAGTACGTGGACGCCCTGTTCGAGTCGGGATGGTGACGGGGACGGGGGACGGCGGCGACCGGGTTCCGCCGGCCCCGCCCGGCGCCTCGGACGAGGCGCTGATGGCCCTGGCCCTGGAGCTCGCGGCGCGGGGGCGCGGCTCGACCAGTCCCAACCCGATGGTGGGCGCGGTCCTCTGGAACGCGGGACGCATCGTCGGGCGCGGCCACCACGTCCGGGCCGGCGCCCCCCACGCCGAGGTCGTGGCCATCGAGGAGGCCGGCCCCCTTGCCCGGGGGGCGACGCTCTACTGCACGCTCGAGCCCTGCTGCCACACCGGCCGCACGCCTCCGTGCGCCGACCGCATCGTCGAGGCCGGGGTGCGCCGGGTGGTGGTGGGCGTGAGGGACCCCGACCCACGCGTGGATGGCGGGGGCATCCGGCGCCTGCGCGCCCACGGCATCGAGGTGGTGGTGGGGGTGGCCGCCGAGCGCGCCGCTCGCCTGAACGAGGCGTTCTTCACGGTGAAGCGGCGGGGGCGGCCGTTCGTGACGCTGAAGGCGGCTGCGAGCCTGGACGGGCGCATCGCCGCCGCACCCGGCCGGCGGACCGGCTTGAGCGGGCCCCGGTCGCAGGAGCACGCGCACGAGGTCCGCGCGGTGGTCGACGCGGTCGCCGTCGGATCGGGGACGGTGCTCGTGGACGATCCCCTGCTGACGGCCCCGGGCCCGGCCCGGCGTCGGCCGTTCGTCCGCGTGATCTTCGACACCCGGATGCGCACGCCCCCCGACGCGCGGGTGCTGACGACGCTGAGCCACGGCCCGGTCGTGGTCGTCACCACCGACGCCGCGGCGCAGGACCGGCCGGCCCGGGCGGCGGCCC
>JAJEFC010000418.1 GCA_022820675.1 Vicinamibacteria bacterium
CGGCCACCGCGCCGACGGCGGCATCGGGCCGGGCGGCCGAGCGCTGGCTCGCCCGGTCCGCGTCGAGCCCGGCGAAGTGGTCGTCCGCATCGCCGAACGAGAACATCGGCCGGAAGCCGTCCCCGGCGAACTCGACCTGCAGGTCGAAGACGGCGATCAGGAAGACAGTAGCGGCCGTCGCCAACGCCGCGACGACGGCGAGGCCGGCCAGCCCACGCAGGAGCAGTGTTCTCATGAGCGGTTCCGGAACCACGTTACCACGGGCGCCGCCGCATAACCACGTAACCGGTTCCGCCGCTACGGTTCGGTCCGCACCATCGAGGGCGCGGGCGTCGTGGAGCCGGTGTCGCCACGCAACCGGGTTCCGCCGCTACGGTTCGGTCCGGGTGGCGGTCGGCGGACGCTCGCGGCGCGCCGCAAGAGCACCCGACGCCTGAGCGAGCCGCATGGCCTCCTCCAGCCAATCCAGCCTCTGCTCTGCCGTGGCGGCGAGCCCGGCCTCGAGCTGCGCCTGCCTCACTGCATCCCTGGAGACGACCTAGCGCTCGCCCTGCCCCGCCACGTTTCAGCGTTCGCCATCCGAACACCCGACGATTCCGGCGGCTCTCCCTCACGGCATCGTCAGCCGCGGCTCCAGCCCCGCCGGCAGGTGCTGGTCGAACGCGATGAGCAGGGTGGCGTCGGAGACGTGCTGCGCCATCAGGTCCACGAGGTCGACGAGGTTCGTCGTCCCCCCGACCGCCTCGAGGGCGCTCGCGTAGGTCTCGGGGCTCACGGTGTGCGGGCCGAAGAGCTCGCGGCCGAAACTGATCACCGCCGCCTCCTCGTCGCTCAGCCCGGTGACCGGCCCACCGACGCGAACCACCTCGATGACCGCGGGATCCAGACCGTTCTCGACCGCCGCCGGCTCCGTGAGGGTCCAGGCGTACTGCACGTCGTAGGCGCGGGCGGTGACGAGGACGGCCAAATCGAGCAGCGGCCGCGCGACGTTGGCCTCGAGCGACGCGCGCCCGGCGCCGTGGCCGCGGATCTGTCCGGGCCCCGTCCCCTGGGGAGAGAGGGTGCGGCCGTAGAGGCTGGGGGTGGCCCGCGTCGTCTGAGCCGGGGCGGGCAACGACGGCAGGCGGCTGCGCGAGCGCGGGTCGACGTCGTCGGGGGGCGTGAACGGCAGGGGCAGGAACTGCGGCCAGCCGGGCGGCATCTGCTGGTTGAACGCCGCGAGCCGGGCCGCGGTGCCGGCGTAGCGCGCCATCAGGTCGACGACGTCGACGAAGTTCGCCTCGCCGAACAGCGTCACCGCGCGCCGGTAGGTCTCGGGACTCAGGCGGTGCGCGCCGAAGATCTCGCGGCCCGCCTGGATGATGACCGCCTCCCGGTCGCCGAGCCCGGACAGCGGCTCGCGGTTCCGCACGACGTCGATGACGTCCGGATCGAGGCCCACCGCCACCGCCTCCATCTCGTGCAGCGACCACTCGAAGGGGGCGTCGTGCTCGCGCGCCGTGATGAGGATGGCGAGCTCGAGGAGCGGGCGTCCCACCGGGGAGTCCCAGCGCGCGTTCACGCCGGTGCCCGCGCCCCGTATCGCGGCCGCGGCCGCCGAGGGCCCGCCGTCGGGGTCGGGAGCGGGAATGGCGAGCCGGTTGCGCGACTCCGGATCGACGTCGGCGGGGAGCGGGGTCCCGGTCTGCGCACCTGCGCTCGCCGGGACGAGCAGCGGCACCAGACAGAGGGCCGCGGCGGACATCAGGATGATTGGCAATCTCGTGGTTGGCATCGGCTCGACTCCCGTACCGCCTGACCGGCCCCCGCGCTCACGCCGCGCCACCGGTCCCGGCTGGGCGGAGGCGGTGGCTGCGGCGGCGGCATGCTCCGGTCCATCGGCAGGTGGATCGCGACGTTTCCGCACAACGCGGCGCTCCGAACGGCGACCGCCGTGTGAACGACCGCTCGACTGGTCCGCCGTCACCGACCGGCCGCCATGAACTTCTACGCGCTCCGGCCGTTCGTGGGTCTCGCCGACATACGCGTTGCCGGCTGAAATCCACGGCGAGCGAATGCCGTCGCGTGGGCACCCCCGCTCGAAACGAGACACCGACCGGCCGGCGCGGGCGCTCGCGCGCCCCGCGTCGGCGCCAGTATACAAGGGCATCCCGCCAATACGACGGCATCCCGCGGCGGCGCCGCGCTCGTCGCGCCGCGCCCGCTACCCGGCTTCCTGTCGCCGGCGGGCGGCTATCGGCGTGGTGGTCGAAACCGCCGGCCGTCAGGCGCGCCGGCCCGCGGGTGCACGAGATCTTCGAGGGCTGGTCGCGGAAGGCCGACGGCGGCTTCACCATGCACTTCGGGTACTTCAACCGCAACTTCGTCGAGGAAGTCCATGTCCCGGTGGGGCCGGACAACCACTCGTCGCCCTCCAGGACGGCGCCACGCCGGTTGCCCGCGTGACGGACGACGGTCTGCCGGTGGTGCGCGAGATCCTCGCCGGCCTGACGAACCACGTACGGGCGAAGCTGGAGCCGGCACGCCGTTGAAACGCGCATGGTCGCGGCGGAGGACGCACGCCGTCGAAACGCGCACGGTCGTGGCGGCCTTCGACGAGAGGCGGCGGTTCGAGCCGTGGAAGAGGCCCGGTGTTCAGGAAACCGTTCCGGAAGGCGCTCGAGTCAGGTGGTCGACGGCGGGCCGATGAACCGCCATCTGCGAGCCCTCCGGAACCCCGTCGATCAGGCGCTTGACGATCAGGATGAAGACGCCCGTCAGGGCCAGATTGAGGGCCAGCGACAGCATCGCCACCGTGACGACGGGGCCCCCGATGCCGTAACTCACGCTGAGCACCAGAACCCCGGCGCCGACCTCGCCGCGCGGCCACATGCCGATGGCCACGGCCAGACGGTGCCTCCAGTGCGCCTCTCGGCGATAGCAGAAGGCCGGGAACATCTTCCCCAGGTTGCTCAGGACCGTCA